>NZ_DATNGK010000277.1:0-73130 GCF_035605935.1 Actinocrinis sp.
TCAAGGCCGGCACCACGGTGACCTGGACGAATCAGGACTCGGACGCGCACACGGTGACCAGCCAGCACGACAGCGGCCCGCTCGGCTCGACGGCGCTGAACACCGGCCAGTCGTACTCGTATACCTTCACCAAACCCGGCACGTACAGCTACCTGTGCACCATCCATCCGTTCATGACCGCGACTGTGACGGTGACGCCATGAGCGCGCAGTCGACTTCCGGCACCGCTTCGCGTGATCCGGGAACTCCCGACCCAGCGACTTCCGACCCAGTGACCTCCGACCCCGCGGGTATGACCCGCCGCCAACTCGCCCGGCACGCCGGCTGGTTCGGCGCGGCGGTCGTGCTCAGCGTCAGCGGCGGCGAGGTGATCAGCCACATCGCCCACGACCGGGACAGCGCGGCAGCGGCTGCCAGCGCCGCCGACGCCAACGCGTTGCGCTTCGTTCAGGTCTCGGACAGCCATATCGGATTCGCCGGACCGGCCAACACCAACGTGACAGGGTCCTTCGACCGGGCCATCGACCAGATCAATACGCTGGGTTTCCGGCCGCACTTCGTGATGCACACCGGCGATCTGACGCACCTGTCCACGCCGGCTCAGTTCGACCAAGTCCGGCAGATGATGAGCGGCATGCGCACCGAGCGGGTGTTCACCGTCCCCGGCGAGCACGACTCGGTCGACGACCATGGCCGCGCCTACCGCCAGGCGTTCGGCGGCGGCACGCTTGGCGACGGCTGGTACAGCTTTGACACGCACGGCGTGCACTTCATCGCACTTGTCAACACCCTGAGTCTAGAGAAGCTTGGCCACCTCGGGCCGGACCAGATCGACTTCGTGCGCAAGGACGTCGCCGGTCTTTCCTCGGACACGCCCATCGTGTTGTTCAGCCACATCCCGCTGTTCGCCATGTATCCGCAGTGGGGATGGAGCACCGATGACGCGCTTCAGGTTCTCAGTCTGCTGAAGCGCTTCGCCTCGGTGACGGCGCTCAACGGACACGTGCACCAGCTGTTTACCCGCGTGGAAGGCAACGTGACGTTCCACTCGGCGACCACGACCGCGTACCCCCTGCCGAAGCCGGGCAAGGCGCCCGCGCCCACTCCGCAGGTGTTGCCCGCCGGGCAATTGCAGGATGCGTTGGGGATTCGCACAGTCAAGTACCGGCAGGGTGATACGAGCCTTGCAATCACCGATCAGAGGCTCGCATGACCGACGTGACAACCGACGTGATCAAATCCGCATCGCGCGCCACGGCCGATATACCGACGCGCGTCCTGCACGCGTCAGCGGCCGTCACACTCGCGCTCAGCGGTTACATCCACGCGCAGCTCTACCTCGACGGCTACCGCTTCATCCACGCGATCGGGGTCATGTTCCTCATCCAGGCGGCGGCCTCGTTCGCCGTCGCCACCTTGCTTCTGGCCGCTTCGCTCCTGCCCGCTCCGGCGCTGATCCAGCTCGTTGCGGCCGGCGCAGCTCTCGGGGCGCTCGGCGGTTTCGCGGCCTCCCGCACCGTCGGTGTGTTCGGATTCACCGAACGCGGCTTCCAGCCGGCGCCCCAGGCGTTGCTCAGTGTTCTGGCAGAGGTGGCGACCGTTCTGCTGCTCGTCCTGGCTGCCGCGCGCTTGCTTCGGCAACGCGGCGGTATCAGCTCATTGCGAAGTTGGCGAGCTCGCAGCAGCGGCTGACTGAGACTCCCTGCGCGCGAGCACGATCGCCTGCGCAGTCTTCTCGCAACTTTCCGGCTCGCTCCAGCAGCTCAACGGCGCGCTGCGGGGAGCGGCGCCGGAAGGTCACCGAGGCCACCGAGCGCTGACGGACCCAGTGACAATGGCGCACTCCCGACATCTGGCCTCAGTCCCGTCCAGCTGCCCCATTGACGGCCCCTGCGAAGGCCCATATCGTGACCGCCGTTCACCAGCCTAATCAGAATTCACATCCGTGAATCGGCTGCCAGGGTCGAGGTTTCGCCATGCCCAGACGGCAAGTGCACCACCGCACGGTCGGTCTGCTCGCAGCGACAGTCGTCGCGGCGGCCGCCGTGGTCCCCATGCCCGCGGCGTTGGCCGCGTCCCCCGCCGTGGTCACCATCTCCCAGACGCCGACCGGCGCCACGCTGAGCGCTGGATCGCTCGGCGTCTCCTACGAGGCATCAGATCTAGCGCTGCCCGCCTTCACCTCCGGGAACCTGGCGAGCTATCTCAAGACCCTGGGTTCCTCGGTGATGCGGATCGGCGGCAACACGGTCGACCAGACGTTCTGGACCTCGACCGGCGAGACCGCGCCCTCGTGGTCCATCGCCACCATCACCCCCGCCGATCTGACCGCGCTCAACACCCTCGCCAAGGCCAGCGGTTGGAAGGTGATCCTCGGCGTCAACATGAAGCATTACGACCCGGCGCGCGCCGCCGACGAAGCGACTCACGCGGCCGCCGCGCTCGGCTCCTCCTTGCAGGCGGTCGAGATCGGCAACGAGCCCGACCTGTATTCGCAGTACAAGAGCGACACCGCCAAGTACTTCACCGACTTCCAGGCTTACGTCTCGGCGATCACGAAGGCCGTGCCGGGCGTCCACATCGAGGGCTCCGACGCCGCGGGTTCGCCGACCGGCTCGTTCCAGACCGCCTTCGTCAGCGCGGAAAGCGGCTTGCCGCATCCGAACATCGTCGAGTTGACCGGCCACTACTATCCGCTGAGCGATTGCAGCAGTTCCAGCAACCCGACCATCGCTCAACTGCTCGGCACCACGGTTCGCAACAGCGAGACAACAGCCGCCGACGGCGCGGCGAGCCAGGCGAAGAAGCTCGGCCTGCCGGCCGTGTTCGACGAAGGCAACTCCGTGGTCTGCGAAGGCATGCCAGGCGTGAGCGACGTGTACGCCTCCGCGCTGTGGGAAATCGACGAACAGCTTGCCTTCGCGCGCGAAGGAGTTTCAGGGGACTACATGCACGGCACCGTCCTGCAGTGCGACACCGGCAAGCCGCTGTTCATGTACTACACGCCGCTATGCGCACCGACCGCCGCCGACGCGAGCACCGGAACTCTTGCCGCGCAACCTGAGTACTACGGCCTTGCTGCCGTACACGAGACCGGCACCGGCGACTTCCTCAACGTCACCAACCCAGCCTGGGCTTCTGTGCGTGCCTACGCGGTCAAGCACACGGACGGCACGATGACTGTCGTCCTCGACAACGTGACCGACCCGGCGACTACCGGCCCGACGACGCTCCAGCTGAACCTCGGAGCGACCTTCGCCTCCGGCAGCCGCATCGATCTCACCGCGAGCGCACTTACGGCCAAGACCGGCATCACCCTTGGCGGCCAGACGGTTCAGTCGAATGGCTCCCTCCCCGCGCCGACTAAGACTCCCATCACCGTGAGCGGCAGCACCCTGACTGTCTCGATTCCAGCGGGCAGCGCCGCGCTCATCACGCTGAGCGCTCAGAGCTCCGGCGGAGGCACCACCACGACGCTGGTCGGCGGCCTTTCCGGCAAATGCCTTAGCGTGACCGGTGGCTCGACGGCAGCCGGTGCGACCGCGGACATCAACACCTGCGACGGCAGCGCGAGCCAGAACTGGACACTCAACGCGAACGGCACGATCGTCGGCGGCTTGTCCGGCAAGTGCCTCGAAGTCACGAACGGTTCCACGGCGGACCGCGCCGCCGTCGACATCGGCACTTGCACTGGCGCCGCCAATCAGCAGTGGGCGGTGCACAGCGGCGGAACAGTCGTCGGTGCACAGTCCGGCAAGTGTCTCAGCGTGCTCGGCGCCTCCACAGCTGACGGCGCTGCCGCGGATATCTACGCATGCAACGGCAGCCCCAGCGAGAACTGGACCGAGCGCTGATGGCACCGACCCGCTGTCCAGTTGAGCGGGACACAGTGTCCTGATGTCCGCTGCGGGCGACCGGCACCACAGGATGGCCGGCGCGGGGCCCCGAATCCCGCGCCGGCCATCCGGCTTGTCAGGTTCCTGGATCCTTAGCGAATCGTCATCACGGAATCGTCCACTTCTGGGCGTTGCTGCCGTTGCAGGTCCAGATCTGCAACTGCGTGCCTGTGGTGGTCGAGGCGTTCGGATCGTCAAGGCACATCCCGGAGTTCGGGTTGTACAGCGAGCCGTCTGAGCGAGCCTGCCATTGCTGCGCGACGGTGCCATTGCACTGCCAGTACTGCACGATCGTGCCCGCCGTGGTGCCGGCGCCATTGACGTCCATGCAGCCGCCGAGGACCTGGATGGTGCCGTTCGCCGCGATGGTCCAGTTCTGGGCGCCGGTGCCGTTGCAGGTCCAGATCTGGACGTGGCTGCCGTTGGTCGTGCTGCTGTTGGAGTCGTCCACGCACAGGCCGGAGGAGACCCCTGACACGATCGGCCCGGTCGGCGCGGTGGTCCCGCCCGAGCCGCCGAACGCGATGCTGAACACGTGCAGCGCGCCCTGGTTAGCGGAACTCGGCAGCTTCACGCTCGCGACCGTCTTTCCGGCGGCGAGAGAGACCGGCGTCGTGGCGAACAGGTACGACTTCACCTGGTCGGCCGTTCCGCTCTGGCTGTTGCGGTACGAGGTGGTCACCGCGATCGTGTTGCCCGACTGCACCGATGCGCTGCCGCCGTTGAGCGTCCAATCGGAGAAGCTCAGCGAGACAGCCTGAGTCGTTCCATCGGTGTACGTGACGGTCGCCGTTCCGCTGGACGGACCGTTCGTCGCCGAGCCGAGGAAGGCGATGGAGCCGGAACCGGACGCCGGGACGGTCTGGCCGACCGCCACGTAGTTGTCCGGCTTCGCGCTGTACACCGCCGCTGGAGCGACATTCGGCCAGGTGAAGGTGGAACCCGCCGCTGTGACCGTCGAGCCCGGATTCACTCCTGCGCTGGACAGGGCATTCGCCGAGTACGAATACCCGACGCCGTCGAGGTCCGCGCCGGTCGTGGCCGAGTCGCTGGAGACCCCGACGTCCGTGTACTGCGGACCCGAGCCGCCATACGACGGCGGCGCGGCACTCGCGCTCGACGCCCAGCTCGTGTTGGCGGATGTGCCGAGCGTGAAGCTGAGCGTGCCACCGGACGTGATCGCGGAGGTGGGCATATAAGCGTTATTCCATGCCGAGCCGTTCCACGTCGCGGACTGCACGTAGGGCGCGTTGTCAGCGGCTCCGTTGCCGTTGATCGTCAGGGTATTGCCGGAGGGCAGCGTGATGACGACCTGGGTGAATAGCGGCGAGCCGAGGGCCAAGTCGGCGGTGCCCGGGGTCTCCGGGTACATGCCGATCGCGGACCATACGTACCAGGCGCTCATCGTGCCGAGGTCGTCGTTTCCGGCGAGTCCGCCGGGCGCGTCGGTCCAGATCTGGTCCTGGACCTGCCGCACCACCTTCTGCGTGTTGTACGGCTGACCGGTGTAGTCGTACTCCCAGGGGATGTTGAGACTGGGCTCGTTGGTCAGGTCGGTGTAACCGTTGCCGCCGGTCAGCGAGGACAGGTCGGTGTTCAGGAAGGAGTTCATCGCCGCGTTGCCGCCCTCGGCGGCGGCCAGCCCGGCCACGTTGAACGGCACCATCGGCGTGTACTGCCACGAGTCGCCCTCGACGAAATTCGAGCCGCTGGTGGCGCTGAACGAGCCGGTGAAGGTGCCGCTGCGGTCGCGTGGCTGGATGAATCCGCTGGCGGTGTTGAACAGGTTGCGCCAGTTCTGCGCGCGGTTCGCCAATGCGCTCTGGTCGGCGCTGTCGCCGAGTGCGCCGGCGAAGGCGGAGATCGCGAAGTCGGCGCTGTTGTACTCGAGCGTGGTGGAGGCCGGGCCGTAGAAGTTGCAGCAGCCGTACGAACCGTCAGAGGGCAGATATCCGAGGTTCGCCAGGTAGTTGTTTCCAGGCCGGATGTTGTCGGTGCTGTCTGCCTCGGTCACCATGTCGTGCAGCGCGGACGCGGTGTCGAAGTTGCGTGCGCCGAACGCGTAGTAGTCGGCGATGATCGGGTCGGCCGGGTCGCCGACCATCACGTAGGTCTCGCCATTGTTGAGCATCCACTTCGGCAGCATGCCGCCGGCCGCGTAGTCGTCGACCATCGACTGCGCTATGTCAGAGGCCGCTGACGGATCAACGAACGCTGACAGCTGAGCTTGAGCGCGGTAGATGTCCCAGCCGGAGAAGTTGGAGTACTCGGCGAAGTGGCCCGAGCCGACTGTGTGCACCGCGCCGTTGACGCCGATGTACTGGCCGTTCGAGTCGCTGATCACATTCGGGTGCAGCAGCGCGTGGTAGAGCGCGGTGTAGAAGACGGTCTGCTGCGCCGAGGTGCCGCCGGCGATGCCGATCCGGCCGAGCAGTGAACTCCACGCGCTGTGCGCGGCGGTTTGGGTCGCGGAGAAGTTGAAGTTCGGGTTCTCCGCGGTGATGTTCCCGCGGGCGTTGGCGATCGAGACGAACGAGATGCCGACCTTCGCCTGTACGACCTGGTTGCTCGTGGTGTCGAAGGTGACGTATCCGTTGTTGGCGCTCGCCTGCGGCGTCACCGCGTTTGACTTCGCAGCCGCGTTGTTCGATGTCGCGTTGTTCGACGGCACAGTGCCGTGCAGCGTCGGGTGGTTGGCCTGCTCGGCGGCGTTCGGCGAGGCGGTCTTGCCGATGACCGTCGGGCTGCTCAGATTGGCCGTGGCCGCCGCCGTTCCGTTGCTGCTGAACGAGCGGTCGAAGACCATGTCGAAGTACAGCGTGTATGTGGCGCTCGCGCCGCAGAAGTGACCGGTGGTGACCTGGCCGGAGACCTCGGTGCCGCTGACGACGTTGAACTGCGTGTTGCTGTCGCCGTTCTGGCTGCCGGTCAGCTTGAAGATCAGGTTGGCCTGGCTGGTGGCCGGGAAGGTGAACCTGGCCATACCCGTGCGGGTCGTCGTGGTCAGCTCGGTCTTAACCCCGTTGCTCGTGGTCACCGAGTAGTAGCCGGGGCTCGCGGACTCGTTCGCGTGCGAGAAGCCGTCGGTCGCCGAGGTGTTGATCGAGCCGACGGTCGGCAGAACCGGGATGTCCCCGCCTGCTCCGCATCCGGGCCCTGATACGTGGGTCAGGCCGAAGCCGGTGATCGAGGAGTCGCTGTACAGGTAGCCGCCGCCGTCGGGGTGCGAGGGGGTGTCCGGCGACCACTGGACCATGCCGAACGGCGAGTCCGCGCCGGGGAAGTCGTTCGCGTTGTTCGCGGTGCCGATGAACGTGTTGACCGAAGCGGCGGGATCGCTCACCAGCGCCGCGGCGGTGTGGGTCACCGCGGCCGCGCTGGGTGCGACCGATCCGGCCAGGGCCGTCGCGCCGGTGACGGCCAGGCAGGTCAACGATCTGCGAATACGGATGTGGGCAGGTGGAACCGTGGGTTGGCGCATCATTCGTCCTTCTGCTCTGACAACGTTGTCATGGAGCGGTGGATGCAGCACACTGCGAAAGATCCGCCCTGTCAAGAGGGAACCTCGCCACGGCGCCATAACGATCAAAGCCGTCAGCTCAAGATCAAGACCCTGAGTCGATCTCGGGCGGCCGTTGGACTACTCGCGGCCATCGTCCAGCCGTTCACCGAGCGGCCACGCGAGTAACGCGCCCGTGTCATGAGCATTCTGCATCGCTCGGGGACGCTCCAACGCGAACAGAAACCACCCACCTGCCACCCACCAGGAGGCATGAATGCATCGCGCCATCGGGCGTCGCGTCACACTCGCGTTCGCCGCGTCGGTCACCATGATCGCGGCAGCGACCGTGCCGCAGCCGGCCCACGCCACCGGCGGCTACTCCCTGCTCGTCCTGCCCGATCAGGGGGAATCAGCGATCTACAACTTCATCAACTCCGCGAAGACCAGCATCGACGTCACGATGTACGAGCTGCGCGACACCACGGTCACCGCCGATCTGGTCAACCGGGAGAAGGCCGGCGTCAAAGTCCGGGTGATCCTCGACGGCAAGCAGACCTCGGTCAACAGCGCCGCCTACAGCGCGCTGCGATCCGGCGCGGTCAGCGTCGAATACTCCTCCACGGCTTTCGTCTACACCCACCAGAAGACCATCACCGTCGACGGCGCCGAGTCGTACATCAGCACCGGGAACCTCGACAGCAAGTACTACTCGACCTCGCGCGACTACGGGGTCTTCGACACCAACGCCTCCGACGTGAGCGCAGTCGAGGCGGTGTTCGCCGCGGACTTCGCAAAGACCTCGATCACCCCCTCCGACGGCGCCGACCTGGTCTGGTCGCCGACCGACTCGCAGTCCCGGTTGCTGAGCCTGATCAACGGCGCGCAGCGCAGCCTCGACGTCGAGGAGGAGGAGTTCGGAGACACGGCGTTGGTCAACGCGGTCGTCGCGGACGCGCAGCGTGGCGTGGCCGTCCGCGTGGTGGCCGAGAACGAGAGCGGCACCTATACCAGCCAGCTGAACAAGGTGATCGCGGCCGGCGGCGAGGTCAAGACGTACACGTCGAGCACCGGCTACTACATTCACGCCAAGGCGATCGTCGCCGACTACGGCACCTCGACCGCGAAGGTGTTCCAGGGCTCTGAGAACTTCTCCGATAACTCGCTCAACCACAACCGCGAGCTCGGGCTGATCCTCAGCGACTCCGGGGTGATCAGCGGCATCGAGTCGGCGTTCAACTCCGACTTCAGCTGAGCGGAGCCGAGCGGATGGTGGCAGGCGTAGCGCGTCGGTGGGCAGCGATGCCGCCGGCGCGCTAGGCCTTGTCTTCACTGGGCGAACGTTTGAAGACTGGGCCTACATCCGCGTCACACCTCTGGCCGGGTGCTGCGCGTTGCCTCGCTTCGGTAATCGGTGTACGTGTATGGGTTATCGAGCACCTTCGACTCGGGGATGTCAGGGTTCATTCCTTTGAACCAGGCCTCGTCGCCCAGTGTCGAGCGCAGATACTCGGCCGTCGCCTCCGCCTCGCGCCGCACCGCCGCCAGATCGATGCCCACCAGCTGGTGCTCGTGCTTCACCACGCGACCGTTGACCAGCACCGTGTGCACATCGCCGCGCTGCGCCTGGAAAGCGACGTGTCCGTACGGGTTCAGCAGCGGGAAGGAAACCGGAGACCGCTCGTTCTTGATCAGCACGACGTCCGCCTTCTTCCCCACCTCAAGGCTGCCGAGATCGTGGTCCCTGCCCAGCGTCTGCGCGCCGCCGCGGGTCGCCCACTCGACGACGTGTTCCGCGCGCAGGCTGCAATGCGTGATCGTCTCGCCCTTCAGATGGGCCTCGAAATGTTCGCGGGCGCGGTCGGCGCCGAGCGTGGTCCGCATCGCCGAGAACAGGTCGCCGCTCCACCACACGCTGGTGTCCATCGAGAGCGAAACCGGGATGCCGTGCGCGCGGATGGCCCAGGTGGGCGGATACCCCTGTCCCGCGCTCTGCTCGCTCTCCGTCGCCACCGAGATGGAGCCGCCGGTCGCCGCGATCCGCTGGTACGAATCAGCGGACAGCGACGCCGCGTGCACGTACGTGGTCTGCGGCGTCATGAATCCGCCCTCGAACATGAGCCGGATGCTCTCATCGCTGGTCGCGCCCCACACGCCGGCATGCGTGGTCACGCCGACGCCAAGCTCGCGAGCGACCTCAAAAGCCGGCGCCTCGGGGAACGACGGGTCGCCGGTCACGTCGAAAGCCAGCTGGAAACCCAGCATGTCGTCGCCGGTGATCCGGCGGCGCACGAAATCGCGGAACTGCGCCGCCGCGGTCCACTGCGCCGGTGGCTGCTGGATGTTGCCGTAGGCGAGCACGTATCGGCCCGGCACCGACTGCAACGCGTCGACCGCGGCCTCCGCGTGGTCCACCGTTTGCAGGCCGTGCGACCAGTCCAGGACCGTCGTCACCCCGGCGTCGAGCGCCTCGATCGCGGCCAGCAGATTGCCGGCGTGAATGTCCTCGGGACGAAACAGCTTCCCGGATTCCAAGTAGTACCAGACGAAATACTGCGTCAGGGTCCAGTCGGCGCCGTAGCCACGCATCGCGGTTTGCCACATGTGCCGGTGCGTGTCGATCATCCCCGGCATCACGATTCCGTCGCTCGCGTCGATGACGAGGGCATCATCCGGCGCGTCAAGGTTCTGACCCACGGCTTCGATCCGGTGCCCGATCGTCAGCACGTCGGTATTCGCGAGCACCTGACGTCGCGCGTCCATCGGCAGCACCGTGCCGCCGCGCAGCAGCACCGGACGCCCCGGCGCGAAATCGAGCGCTGATGCCTCCGCGGCGGCTGGCTCACTCACGGCGACTCCTTCGGACCAGTGTCCGCCCTGCGGGCGGCGCGGCTGTCGTTACTCTCCGACCCGCATCTCGCCCTGTCAACCCCATCTGGGGCTGCGACCAGCGAAGTCATCGGGCTGGAAGCGTCCGCATGGCGACTCTTGGGCCCGGTCGGCCGCTGTGCTCTACTTGTGGCGTGCCCAAACTCTGTCCGTCAAGCGGACAGTCATACGACGAGGAGAGAACTCATGGCCCGTGAAGGCGCCGGACCGGATTTCATCGAGGCGCTGGCGCGCGGCCTCGACGTGATCACCGCCTTCGAACCAGGCCACCCGGCGATGACCCTGAGCGAAGTCGCCGCGGCCACCGGCCTGGCCCGGCCGACCGCACGCCGGATCCTGCTCACCCTCCAGGAACTCGGCTACGTGCGGGCTCGCGGATCAGGGTTCGCGCTCACACCGCGGGTTCTCGACCTCGGCACCGCCTACGTCCGCTCGATGGACCTGTGGGAGATCGCCAGGCCGCACATGGAGATCCTGTCCGCGCGCACCGGCGAATCCTGTTCGATCGCGCAACTCGACGGTTCGGACATCGTGTACGTCGCGCGCGTCGCGGTCCCGAAGATCGTCTCGCTCACGGTGCAGATCGGCACCCGGTTTCCCGCGCTGCAGACCTCCCTCGGCAAGGTACTGCTCGCCGCCCTCACCGACGCCGAGGTCGAAGCCGTGCTCTGCGAACCGAGTCGCTCCGGTCTCACCCCGCTCTGGCAGCCCGACCCGGCCGAGCGCAGAACCGAGCTTCGCCAGGTCAGAGCGCGCGGTTGGGCGCTCACGGACGAGCAGCTCACCCGCGGCATCCGCTCGGCGGCGGCGCCGCTGCGCAATGGCTCCGGCGAAGTCATCGCGGCCCTGAACGTGAACACGCACGCCGCCGAGACGCCCCTCGAACGCCTCGTCGACCATCACCTGCCGCTACTCCAGCACGCGGCCGGCGAGATCAGCGCCGACTTCGCCCGCCTCGAAGCGGTGCCGCACGTAACGCGCGCCGCCTCGGCTTGAGACAGGCCTTGACGCCTCGTCCGATCATGCGAGAATCGCTGAACGGACGACTGTCCGAGTGTCGGACAAGGAGGAGAGTTGGCGGTCGAAGAAGGCAACCAGGCGAACCCGCTGCCGGGCCCACTCACCGGCTTGCTCGTCGCGGACTTCTCCCGCATCCTGGCCGGCCCCTACGCCACGATGCTGCTGGCCGATCTCGGCGCAGAGGTGATCAAGGTCGAAGGACCGAAGGGCGACGACACCCGATCCTGGATGCCGCCGGTCCGCGACGGCGTGTCGACCTACTATCTCGGCATCAACCGGGGCAAGCGCTCAATCGCCCTCGATCTGCGCGACCAGAAGGACGCCGCGCTCGCCCGCGAACTGGTTCGCCGCGCCGATGTGTTCATCGAGAACTTCAAACCCGGCGGCCTGACCAAGTACGGACTCGACTACGAGTCGGTGCGCGCTGACAACCCTGGCCTCGTATACACGTCGATCAGCGGCTTCGGCACCGGTCCCGGCCGCGACGTACCCGGCTACGACCTCATGGTCCAAGCCGTGTCAGGACTGATGAGCCTCACTGGAGACCCGGCCGGGCCGCCGTACCGGGCCGGAATCTCAGTATTCGATGTCATGGCCGGCAATCACGCGGTCATCGGGATCCTCGCCGCGCTGCGCCATCGCGACGCCACCGGACGCGGCCAGCTGATCGAGATCAACTTGCTTTCATCCGCGCTCTCCGGCCTGGTCAATCACAGCTCGGCCTACGCCGCCGGGGGAGTGGTCCCATTCCGCATGGGTAACGCGCATCCGAGTGTCTTCCCCTACGAACCGCTGCCGACCGCCGACAACGATCTGATCGTCGCCGCGGCCAACGACAGCCAGTTCCGCAAGCTCTGCGACGTGCTCGGCGTTCCCGAACTCGCCGATGACGCACGCTTCGCCCGCAACGCGGACCGGACCGAGCGCCGCGAGGAACTGCGACCGCTGCTGGTCGAACAGCTCAAGAAGCGCGGCGCGAACGAATGGTTCGACCTGCTGGTGGCGGCCGGCGTGCCGAGCGGGCCGATCAACACCATTCAAGGCGGCTTCGCGATGGCCGAACGCTTCGGCCTGGACCCGATCATCGAGGTGGGTGCGGGCGAGCGCGCGATGCCGACGACCCGCAACCCGATCCGGCTCTCCGAAACCCCGCCGGCTTACCGCCTTCCGCCACCGGATCTCGACGAACACGGCGCCGAACTTCGCGCCTGGCTTTCCGCCGCGGTGAGTGACGATGACTGAGATCCCAGAGAACCAGGGCATTGAGTCTCCGACTGCCCAGTACGCGACTGCTCAGTACCCGATCGCCCAATACCCCACCGCACTAGGCGCCTCCTCGCTCGACAGCATCACCCTGCTCGGCCGGGACCTGGCGCGCGACGTCATGGGCCAGGTCGGCTTCGGCGAACTCGCCTTCTGGCTCGCCACCCAGCGCCGCCCGGCCCGCGGCGAGACCCGCGTCTTCGAGGCGGTGCTCGCCGCGCTCGCCGACCACGGCTTTACGCCGACCGCGATCGTCACTCGGCTGACCTACCTCTCCGCCCCCGACTCGGTCCAAGGCGCACTCGCCGCCGGGCTGCTCGGTGGCGGCTCGCGCTTCCTCGGCGTCACCGAGGACTGCGGACACTTCCTGCACGAGGTCATCGCCGCCCAAACCGGCCCACTGCCGGCCGACGACGACGGCTGGGACACACTCGCCCTTAAAACCCTGCGAAACGCCCGCGCCGCCGGACTTCGCATCCCGGGCCTGGGTCATCACGTGCACAAGCAAGGCGACCCGCGCACGCCCCGGCTCTTCCAAATCGCCGCTGAGGAAGGGCTTTACGGTCCGCATCTCTCCCTTTTCGCCGCGATCGGCCGCGTGCACCCGACCGTGCTCAACCGAACCCTGCCGCTCAACGGCGCCGGGGTCTGCGGCGCGGCCCTCGCCGATCTCGGCCTGCCGCTCGAACTGCTGCGCGGCTTCGCCCTGCTCGCCCGTACCGCCGGACTGATCGGCCAGCTCGCCGAGGAACTGCGCCGACCCGTCGCCAACCAGATCTTCCTTTCCGTGGACCTCAACAACCGGCCGGTCCCCCCGGAGCCCTACCAGCCCGCCGCCAACGGAGGCCCGCATGGCTGAACTCGTCGCGGTGATCGCGTCCACGCATCACCCGTTCTATTACCGCGCGAGCACCGCCACCGGCGCGGACCGCCCGCCGTTCGCCGACGAGTGGGTGCGCAAGGTCGAGGCCTTCCGCGAGACGCTGACCAAGGCACGCCCCGACGTGCTCGTCATGGTCGGATCAGACCACTTCCATCAACTGTGGCTGGACAACATGCCGCAGTTCCTCATCGGAAAGGCGCCCTACTACGACGCGAACTTCTACAACGAAGAACGCGAATTCGGCCTGCCGCGGATGCTGCTCACCGGCCACGAGGACCTCTCCACGCACCTGCTGCGTGAAGGGCTCGATGCCGGCTTCGACCTCGCCTTCTCCAACGAGCTGCGCATCGACCACTCGATCACCTGCCCGATCACCACCCTGCGCCCGCAGGCCGATCTGCCGATCGTGCCGATCTACACCAACATCTTCGCCCCGCCGCTGCCCCGCCCGAATCGCTTCGTGCAGCTCGGCCGCACCATCCGTGAGCTGGTCGAGTCCTGGCCGTCCGACCAGCGCGTCGCGGTGATCGGCACCGGACATCTGTCCCTGGAACTCGGCGGCCCGCGCCAGTTCGGCCCCACCGGGCCCGACCCCGAGTTCGACCGCAAGGCCGTCGAGTGGATCGCCACCGGCGACCTCGAGGGCTGCCTCGCCGAGGTCACCCTGGACAGCCTGCACCTGCCCGGCAACGCGACCCACGGCTTCATGGACTTCATGCTGATGATGGGCGTCGCCGGCGAGGGTGCGAAGGCCGACTACGTCGACACCTACGACCTCTTCCACACCATGGAGGCCTACTTCACCTGGTACCCGAACGCGAAGGGAGCCCGGCCGTGAGCAAGTACCTGTTGAACAAGTTCCTGTTCACCGTCGACCGCGACGCGGAGCTGGTCGAGCGCTATCGCGCCGACCCGCGCGCAACGGTGACGGCGTGGGAGGCCGAGCACGCCAACCGCATCCTGGGCTGCCACTCCTGCGAATCCTCTACCTGGCTGAGCTTCGACGACGTCGAGCGCGAGGCCCTGGCGACGCACGACTACCCCAAGCTGTTCGAGCTCGGCGCGCATCCCTTCCTCACGCTCACCCTCTTCATCGCCATGTTCGAACGCGACTACGAACCACTCGGCTTCCAGCTTGAGTACGCCCGCCGCCTGGCTCACATGAGCCTGCCGTATCCGGATATCGCCACCTGAGCCGGATCGCCGCAATCTCCGGGAGCCACCGAGTCATCCGAGCCCACTTTCGGTGATCCACACCAGCCGGGCGCCGATCTTGTCACAATGGCGACGTGCGACAACTCTCACCCGCCGAAGTGGCCAAGCGACGCGGCGTCCGGCGGATGAAGGCGGTCGCCAGCGGCTTCCTGCTGGCCGCGATCGGGCTCTACGTGCTGGCCCGCTGGCAGGAGGGGCGCGGCGCGACCTGGGCGCAGTACCTCGGCGCCGCCGCGCAGGCCGCGATGGTCGGCGCGCTGGCCGACTGGTTCGCGGTCACCGCCCTGTTCCGCCACCCGCTCGGCCTGCCGATCCCGCACACCGCGATCATCCCGCACCGCAAGGAGGCGCTCGGCCGCAGCCTCGGCGACTTCGTCGGCGAGAACTTCCTGTCCGAGCAGGTCATCCGCGGCCGGCTGCGCGCGATCGGCCTGTCCGCTCGGCTCGGCGGCTGGCTCGCCGATGACAAACACGCCGAGCGGGTCACCCAGGAGGCCGCGGGTCTGCTGCGCGGAGTGCTCGCCGTCCTGCGCGACGACGATCTGCAGGCGGTGCTCAGCCGCACCGTGAACCGCTGGCTCAACGAGCAGCCGATCGGCCCGGTCGCCGGCCGCGTGCTCGGCAAGTTCGTCGCCGACGACGGCCACCGGCCGCTGATCGACCTGCTCACGCGGCGCGCCGTAGAGTGGCTTGAGCAGCATCCCGACGCGATCGAGCGCACGGTCACCGGCGAGGCGCCGCTGTGGACGCCCCGATTCGTCGACGAGCGCGTCGCCCGCCGCATCCACAAGGAGCTGGTGAAGTTCGCGGCCGCGGTGCGTGACGAGCCGCACCACCAGGCGCGGGCCGCGATCGACGACTTCCTCACCGACTTCGCGCAGCAGCTGTCCTCGGACCCGGTGACGCTGGCGCAGGCCGAGCGGTTCAAGCAGGAATTGATCAATCATCGCGAGGTGCAGCGGCTGGTCGGGTCCTCCTGGCAGGCGCTGCGCTCGATGATCGTCTCGGCGGCCGAGGACGAGCAAAGCGAACTGCGGCTGCGGGCGCGCGACGCGATCGCCGCGTTCGGGCGTCGCCTGGCCTCTGACGACCGGTTGCGTGACAAGGTGGACTCGTGGGTTGAGGGCGCGGCGGTGCATGTCGTCGTCACATATCGCGCGGAGATCACCTCGCTGATCACGGACACCGTCGGCGCCTGGGATGCCGAGGAGACCTCACGCAAGGTGGAGATCCAGGTCGGCCGGGACCTGCAGTTCATCCGGATCAACGGCACGGTCGTCGGAGCGCTCGCCGGCCTGCTCATCTACGTGCTGACCCGGCTGACCTGACGCTGCTCGATTGGCGGTGCCTGATCTGACGGTGCGTGATCTGGCGCCCTCGTACTGACACAGCGTCGCCGGGCTATTTCGCCAGCCCGGCGACCAGGTTGATCGCCGCTGCGATGATCACGGTGCCGAGTGGAAACGACAACAGCGCCTGACGCAGCACCGCACGCCGGACGTCCCCGTCCCTGATGTCTGTGTCCGAGACCTGGAACGTCATGCCGACCGTGAACGCGACGTACGCGAAGTCGCTGTAGCGCGCCTCCGCCCGCTGCTTGAAGTCGATCCCGCCGACCGGATCGGTGTAGTAGAGCCGCGCGTACTTAAGCATGAAGACGGTATGCACCAGCGCCCACGACACGAAGACCGAGCCCAGTGCCAGCCCAGCCTCGTAGTACTTGGCGTTACCCGAGGCGTGTCCGACGCCGAACAGCACCGCGCCGACCGCGACGAGGCTGGCCAGCGCGGCGCCGAGCAACAGGAGGTCGGTCAGTTCGCGACCGGGGTCTTCGCGGCGCGCGTGTTGCTGGGTTCCATAAGCGTCCAGGCCCCAGACGCCGATCCAGACCCAAACGCAGAACGCCAGCGCCATCACGTCCCAGCCGATCAGCGGCGCCATCCGGCCGGCCCCGAGCACGCCTGCCAGCACGCCGCCGCCGATGCCGAGGACGACGGAGACCAGCAGTTGCGCACGGGCCGTCGTCCCCTCCTCGCGCAGTTCGGAGCGTCCTTCGGATTCTGACGACTCGTTGATTTGTGGCTCCACGGCCCCAGCCTTCCAGTTTCGCGCCCTTCCTGCTCGGCGGCATTGCGCCATTGGAGCTCGTCGAACCGGCCGCTATTGGTTGCGGCTCCCAACGAGCGACCTCGGAAGAGTCGGTTAAGACCATTGACAGCGTCCTGCGTCCGCGTGTTTCATCACCGTTACCGACGCCGATTGTTGTCCCACCCAACAATGCTGCCCGCCAAGCATGCCTGCGCGTCGGTTCGCAGATGTCAGGAGGCATCGTGCACAAACCCGCAACGCTTCATCGCACCCGGACGGCGGCCCTCGCCCTGGTCACCGTGTCCGCATCACTATTCGCGTCCTACGCCGGCGCGCCGCATGCCGCGGCGGCGTCGAGTGCCTGCCCGTGGGTCGGTTCCACGGCGCCGATCTCGCAGCGGGTCAGCCAGTTGCTGGCCAAGATGACCACCGCGCAGGAGGTCACGCTACTGACCGGCGCCTCGGGGTCCAGTTACGTCGGATTCACGCCCGCCATCGGCTCGCTCTGCATCCCGGCGCTGAACCTGGAGGACGGCCCGGCAGGCGTCGGCGACGGCATGACCGCAGTCACCCAGCTGCCCGCCCCGGTCGACGTCGCCGCGAGCTGGGACACCGCCGCGGAACAGCGCTACGGCCAGGTGATCGGCGCCGAACAGGTATCTAAGGGAACGACGATAGACCTGGGGCCGACCATCAACATCGTGCGTGACCCGCGCTGGGGCCGCGCCTTCGAATCCGTTGGCGAAGACCCATACCTCAACGGCACGCTCGGCGCCGCGGACATCGAGGGCGTGCAGTCCACGGGTGACCTCGCCCAGGTGAAGCACTTGGCCGTATACAACCAGGAGACCAACCGCAACACGCCGTCCGACAACGCGATCATCAGCACCCGGACTCTCCAGGAGATCTACCTCCCGGCGTTCCACGACTCGGTCTCGCAGGGTGCCGCATCGTCGGTGATGTGCTCCTACAGCACCATCAACGGCACCTATGCCTGCCAGAACCCGTATCTGCTCACCACCGCGCTGCGCCAGCAGTTCGGCTTCACCGGCTTCGTCACCTCGGACTGGGGGGCGACGCATGCGACCTCGGCGTCGGCGAACGCGGGCCTGAATCAGGACATGCCCGGAAACGACGGCTACTACGGCAGCACCCTGACGAACGCGGTATCGAGCGGCTCCGTCTCGAAGTCGACGCTGGACGCGCTGACCTCGCAGGTGCTCACCGAGATGTTCGGGTTCGGCCTCTTCGACAAGGCGCCCGCCGGCTCGCCCGGACAGACCGCGACCAGCGCCGCGCACGTGGTCTCCGCACGCCAGCTCTCTGAGGAAGGCACGGTGCTGCTGAAGAACAGCGGCCGCACGCTGCCATTCGGCTCCAGTACCTCGTCGATCGCGGTCATCGGCACGGACGCGTCGAGCAGCCCGATGACCGACGGCGGCGGCAGCGCCGGGGTCAACTCCAGCGGCACGGTCACCCCGCTGCAAGGCATTACCTCGCGGGCCGGCAGTGGGATCAAGGTCAGCTACAACGACGGTTCCAACAGCAGTTCCGCCGCGTCGCTGGCGGCCTCGTCCTCCGTCGCCGTGGTCTTCGTCAACAAGGGCGAGTCCGAGGGCAGCGACCTGGGCACCATCGATCTGACCAGCGCGCAGAACTCGCTGATCTCCGCGGTCGCCGCCGCGAACCCGCACACGGTCGTGGTGCTCAACACCGGCTCCGCGGTCACCATGCCGTGGCTCGGCTCGGTCGCCGGCGTATTCGAGGCCTGGTACCCGGGCCAGGAGGACGGCAACGCCATCGCCGCGCTGCTGTTCGGTGACGTGAATCCGTCCGGAAAGCTGCCGGTCACCTTTCCGGCCTCGCTGTCGCAGGTTCCTGCGAACACCGTCGCGCAGTGGCCAGGCACCAACGGTCAGGTGCAGTACTCCGAAGGCCTGAACGTCGGCTACCGCTACTACGATGCCAACAACCTTACGCCGCTGTTCCCGTTCGGGTTCGGTCTCTCCTACACCAGCTTCTCCTTCAGTAACCTAAGTATCAGCAGCCTGCCACGAGGCGGAGCCGCGACCGTCACTGCCACGGTGACCAACACCGGCTCACGCGAGGGCGCCGAAGTCGCGCAGCTGTACGTCACCGACCCGGCCGCGTCCGGCGAGCCGCCAAAGCGGCTCGAAGGCTTCGCCCGCGTCGATCTCCAGCCCGGCCAGAGCAGCACGGTCACCTTTCCGCTGAGCCAGGCCAACCTCCAGTACTGGAACGCCTCGACGAGCGCCTGGGCGGTGAGCGCCGGCAACTACACGATCTCGGTCGGCGACTCGGACCGGAATCTGCCGCTGACTGGCACCTTGTCGGTGACCTCCGCGCAGATCGGGCAGCCGGTCACCGTGACGAACCCGGGCCCGCAGGAAGGCATCGCCGGGAACGCGGTCAGCGTGCCGATCTCGGCCAGCGACAGCACCAGCGGCCAGACGCTTAGCTATTCGGCCGCCGGCCTGCCTGCCGGTACCTCGATCAACTCGGGCACCGGCGCGATCACCGGCACGCCGACCGCCGCGGGGACGAGCACTGTCACGGTCACCGCGAAGGACGGTTCCGGCGCGGTCGCGAGCGTCAGCTTCATCTGGACGGTCGCGCCGGCCGGGTCGAGCGGCAACGGCGGAACCGGACAAGTGACCGGGTATCAGGGTCTTTGCCTGGACGTGCGCGCCGCTAACAGCGCGGACGGCACCCCGGTTCAGGTCTACACGTGCAACGGCACCAACGCGCAACAGTGGACAGTCGCATCGAACAGCACGTTGCAGGCGCTCGGGAAGTGCCTCGACGTGAGCGGCGGCGGGACGGCCAACGGCACCAAGGTTCAGCTGTACACGTGTAATGGTACCGGCGCGCAGGTATGGCAGCCGCAGTCCACCGGCGCGCTGCTCAACCCGCAGTCCGGCAAGTGCCTCGACGACACAGGATTCGGCGGTTCCGGAACACAGGTGCAGATCTGGTCGTGCACCGGAGGCACGAACCAGGCGTGGACCCTGCCGTAACGCGGCGGCGTGACAGCTTGAAACACGCGGCGGCCGCTGCGAACGGCCGCCGCGTGCGTCTTCCCTCGATCCCTGAGTTACCAGCCGACAGCTACGACCATGTACTGCGGGTTGTTCACCGAAATGTCAGAGGACTGACCCGCATCGTCGTCGTAGGGGAAGCCATATTGCAGGCCGTTGATGGCGTTCAGGTGCCAGAACTGTGCGTAGTAGTTCGCCGGGGCGGCTTGGTAGAAGTTGCTCGGGATGGACTGCTGCGACGCCGGCAACTGTGCGACGTGCCGGTTCAGGCCCGCGCACAGCGTCGGGTTGGCGGACAGCGTTCCGCCGCAGCCGAAGATCTGCGCCGTGCTGTCGCTGGAGTCGCCGTTCGCCGCCGCGTAACCGGTCAGGTAGTTCGCGTACGCGCCTGCGGGCTGGAAAGCCGGATCGTTGCCGGGCGAGGGGATTCCGTACGGCGCCTGGTCAGTCGCCAGCTCCTTGAACTCGGTCGGCACCGAGCTCTGGAACCGGGCGAAGGTGGCGCTGCGGCTCTCCTGGAAGGTGGCGTAGTTCTCGCCGACCTCCTGCTGCGAGCCGTCGTGGCTGTGCACGAGCAGCGCGAGCTTCAGGCCGAATCGGTCGACCCGCGTGGTGTCCACGTTGATGAACGTGGATCCGACCGTGAACTCGATGAAGTCGTAGTACTGACCGTTGGGCTGGCCCAGGTAGAAGTACATCCGGCCGGCCGAGTTCGCGGGCATGTCGATGTACGGCTGCTGCGCGATCGACGCGGTCTGGCCGTTGAAGCTCCAGTAGACCTGACTGTCCGGGTATTGGCCGTTCGTCTGGTTGGTGATCTTGACTTCCAGTACGTGCGTGGCCGCCGGGATGCTGCCGGTGTCGCCCCAGAACGAGGCTGGCGGAGCACCGCTGCCGCTGCCACCGCCTCCGCTGGAGCCTGTCGGGCTGGGTGAGGGCGAGGGGCTGCCGGTGCCGCCGCTGGTGAAGACCTGGAACTCCCAAAGCGAGTAGCCGTACTGGGTGCCCCGCGCAGTGCCGTACATGCGGATGTAGCGGCCTGATCCAGAAACGGTCAGGTTCTGCGTTCCGCCGATCCCGGTCGTGGTCGAGTAGATCGAGGTCCAGTTGGCCGCATCGTTCGAGGTCTGAATCTGGAACGCCTTGCCGTATGCGGCTTCCCAATCCAGCGTCACGCCGCAGATGGACTGCGCGCTGCCGAGATCGAGCTGGAGCCACTGCGGGTCGCTGAACCCGGAGGACCAGCGGGTGCCGGTGTTGCCGTCGACGGCGTTGGCGGCCGGGAAGGTCGCGTTCTCAAGCGAAGATGCCGTGGCCGTATGCCCGAGCGCTGCGTTAGTCGTTCCGCAGCCGCCTCCAGCGCCGAGGCTGCCGTACACCTGGAACTCCCAAAGGGAGTAGCCGTACGGTGTCGCCCGCGTCGTGCCGTACATGCGCACGTAGCGGCCGGTGCCGGTGATGTTAAGGGTCTGCGTTCCGCCGGTGCCGGTCGTGGTCGAGTAGATCGAGGTCCAGTTCGCGTTGTCATTCGAGGTCTGGATCTGGAATCCGCTCGCGTAGGCGGCCTCCCATTGCAGCACCACCTGCGTGATGCCGGCCGACGCGCCGAGGTCCACCTCGATCCACTGCGGATCGCTGAACGCCGACGACCATCGCGTGCCGGTGTTGCCGTCAGTGGCGTTCGATGCCGGGAACGTCGCGTTTTCCAAGGATGAGGCGGTGGTCGGCTTGCCCTGGGACAGCAGGGTGGGCGCCGCGGTCGCCTCCATCGACACCGCGGTCAGCAGGCCGGCGGTGGTCACGGCGACCACCGCTGCGGTGACCAGCGCGCGCACACGCGACCGGCGCCGCGGCCGGTCGGGGGAATGGTGAACCAAGCGCATGACTTCTCTCTTCGCGCAGACGAGGACAAATGGACCGTCGGCGAGGGAGGCGGCCCGGTCGGCGGCGTGCCAGAGGCGTGGGAGACCTCTGCGGCTCAGGCGGCACGGCCGGGCGGTCGGCTGCCGCGGATGAGGCGATGAGCGATTCGCTGTGAAGGGATTCGCTGCGAGCTGAAGGTTCGGAGAGCGCTCTCCGAGGCGACTCGAAAGTCAGCGTGCTCGCGCGGCGCGCGGCTGTCAAGGGTGAGGGAAATGGCGGGCCTGCGGCACTTGCCAGCGAAGGGGTCACGGCGCCGCAGGCCCTGCGGAAGCGATTGCCAAGGGGTGTTCGGGCACACCCTTTGCAATCACCTCACGGACTAACAGGGACACCCGGCGCTCATTGCGTTACACACACGCTGACCGGCGAGAACGGCGGTCAGCGCGAGCGCGAGTCGGAGTCAGTCGGTGGCGCTCGGGGATGGGGCGACGGTCGTGGTGTTGGAGGACGATGTGCTCGACTTGAGCAACTGGTTGCAGTACGCGTGGACCTTGTTCTCCGAGCCTGCGGCCGCGATCAATCGCGCCTGATCCTGCGCGCTCATCGTCGTCTTCCAGCTGTTTCCGCTGCCCTTGACCTGCGTGCACAGGGTGTAAAGCGACGCTTCGGTCGCGCTGGGCGAGGCTGTCGAGACCCCCGCCCCGGGAGCGCTTGTCGATGGGGCGCCGGCCCTGTTCACGCTCGATGCCGAGGCCAAGGCGGAGGCCGATGCGATCGAGTTAGGGCCCGTGCTCACGGTTGGCGCCGGGTTCGCCGGGGCGGAGCCGTTGCCGCTCGGCGTACCGCCGTTCTGCGAGGGCGCGGGAACGCCGATGCCGCCGAACACGTGATGTACGAACGACTGCACCGGAGAAGGCAGCATTCCCGTGCTCGAGATCGCGATGCTGATGCCGAGAACGAACACGAACGCCACCGCGCACTTCATCATGAACGACAGTCGCGGGGCACCGCCGGCGGACCGAACGTCCGGCTGGGTCGCGCCCTCGCTCTCGATCGGGCTGAGCGCGGTGATCGGTTCGGTAGCGGCGACCCCGGCTTCCACCGCGACGCCGGCGGTGTGGAACATGGTCAGCACGTTCGCTAGATCCCGCGCGTCCTCCTCCTCCGGAAGCGGCGGCGCGGCGGCCGCGGCGAGCACGGTGTCAAGATTGCGGCTGCGCCTCTCGTTCATTCGGCCACCTCCGGCACGGCAGCCCCGGCCCCGGTCCCGGCGCGCTCCACATCCAGGAGATCATCGCCGTCGATGACCGTCGCCAGACGCCGCAGTCCACGCATCGCCGCAATGCGTATGGCACCCGGACGCTTCCCCAGCACCTCCGCGGTCTGCGTTACGTCAAGCCCGACGACCACACGAAGCATCACGGCCTCAGCCTGGTTCGCTGGCAGTTCGGAGATAAGACGCAACGCTTGGCGCGTGGCCAAGTGCTCTACCGCTTCACGTGCCGGATCGTCCCGCGAGGCGCGGTCCGGAGCCGCGTACAGGCCGGCCGGGTCCTCCTTGCGGCGTCCGCTGCGGCGCAACTCCTCCAGCGCGCGGTTGCGAGCCACCCGAAACAGCCACACCCGAAACCCGGTCGCGTCGCCGCGAAACCGCCGTATGTCCCGGGCCGCTTGGAGCCAGGTCTCCGAGGCGACGTCTTCGGCGGCCTGTCCGACGACGACTCTCAGGTAGCGCAGCACCGGAGGGTTCAGCGCGTGCCAGAGCTCCGCCATGCCGGACTCATCCCCGGCCCTCGCGGAGTCGAGAACGCTGTCCAGGTCGCCGCCGCTCACCTCCGCCGGCTCCTCGCCCTCATGAGAACACTGACTCGACATGCCCCTCCTGCAACCCGGATCATTTCACAGCACCGCCGCCAGACCCAGACCCTGTGACCGGTGTGTTCGTTTGAAAGGGCGACGCACAAGAATGCGACCGGGCTCCCCGATGGCGCTGGGGAGCCCGGTGTCCGTCGGCCGAGGCCCGACGCGATCAGCGGCGCTCGGCGGTCCTCGCCGCGGTCAACGGCCGGCTAGGGATTGACGGTGATGGTGAAGGTGCTGGTCGAGGTGTTCTGGATGTTGACGTCGTTGTCACTCTCCACCAGATGGTTGAACGTCACCGAACCGACCGGTGGGCCCTGACCGGCCTCGGGCAGCGGGTTGGCCCAGACGCCGAAGCCCGACTTTCCGTTGCCGAATCCGTCGTTGTCCGCGTGCGCTCCGGTGATGGTGGTGTTGGTGAAGACCGTGTCCTGGAACGGATACTGCGCGGTGTTGCCCACGTAGTCCGTCTGGAACATGATCCCGGTGTAGGTCGGATCGGTGATGGTCGAGTCGTTGATCCTGATGCCCTGGAACGGGTTGGTCGCCGAGAACATCCAGATCGCGCCGAACGCCTGGTTGCCCCAGAAGTGGCCGCCGTCCCGAGCCAGCGAGAAGTTGGCGATGGTGGTCGGCGGGCTGTCCTCGAACCCTTCGAACGCGAAGCCGAAGTTCAGCGAACTGACCGTCAGGCCCGGGTAGCACAAGGTGTCGGCCACGTAGAAGTTCTGGACCGTGTTGTTGAACCCGCCGTAGATCGCCACACCCGCGGCCCGCCACGGGGTCAGCGCGGTGACGTTCTGGATGGTGTTGCCGGTCTCCTTGCATCCGGAGCAACTGTCCTGCGCGGCGAACAGCGCGAAGCTGTCGTCGCCGGTCGTGCGGGCCTCGTCGTTGGAGATCAGGTTGCCCTGGCTTCCGTTGGTGAGGTTGATGCCGTCCGCCAGCGTGTCGCGGATGCGCAGGTTGGTGAAGGTCGAGTTCTTGACGGCTGTCAGACCCCAGACACCGACCACGTTGTGCTCGATCCACAGGTTGTCGATCGTGATATTCGAGATGTTGGTCAGCTGGAAGGTGTGCCCTGGGCCGTCTTGGCGGGTGGTGTAGTTGCCGAACCAGGCGAATCCGCTGAAGGACGAGCCGTTCGCGGTGGACTGCACGTCCCAGCCGGTGTCGGTGTTCGTCTGGCTTTGCGGCGCGACGAACTGTGTGTACCAGACGCCGGCGCCGACGATCTTGACCGCCTTGCCGTATACCGTCAGCCGCCCGGTCAGCGAGTACTGACCGGCCGGCAGGTACACGCCGGTGTGCGCGCCAGTGCTGTCCTGGATCACCGTGTCGATCGCGTTCTGCACGTCCTGCTGGGTGAAGCCCGCGGGGACGACCAGGTGCGCCGGGTCCGGGTTGGCTATCTGGCTCGCCTGCTCCAGGTTCATGAAGTCGACCGCGTACTGGGAGCTGTTCGAGGAGTCCTTCTGCAGCTTGAACACCGTGCCCTTGGGGTACGAAGTCGGCAGTAAGAACCCTGATTCGTCGTAGATATGCCGCGGCGAGCCCGCGCCTGGCGAGTCGCCGGGACCGGTCTCCGCGCCGTACAGCCACGCGTAGTGCGAGGTCAGGCTCAGCGGTTCGACCAGCGTTCCGTTCGCGTACAGGTCGAGGGTGGCGTTGATGCCGCCGCCGGCAGAGGCGTCCGGGATCGAGTAGCGCAGGTCGAAGGTGTTGGTGGATTCGCGTGAAGTCCAGCTGATCGAGTCGCCCGTGCCGTTCAGCGTGACGGCCTTTCGGCCCGACGCCTCGCCAGCTAGGTCACCGATGGTGCGGTTCGGCCCGATCACCGTCGCGCCGCCGCCGAGCTGACCGTTCTCCGCCTCGTACATGTCGTAGGGCATGTTCGCGCCCTGGCCGACGAAGATCGCGGTGTCGCTGGTGTTGTTGCCTTGCTTGACCGGCAGTTCGTTAGCGTCGACGGCGATGACCGTGTGCGCGGTGTACTTGCCGTTGGTCGCTGTCCAGGTGCCCATGTCGACGTTGGCGGACGCACCGGAGGCCAGCGTGCCGTTGTACGCGCCGATCAGAGTCTTGACGGTATTGCCGTTCGAGTCGAGCAGGGTGAGCGTGATGTTGTGCGCGCCGGAGTCCGTCGCGATCGTGCCCTGATTCTTGAGCGCCACGGTGAAGTCCACCGAGTTGCCCGCGGCCGGGTTGCCCGGCGTCCAGTTCACCGAAGCGGCGACCAGATCAGAGCTCTGCACCGGCTTCACCGCGAGGCCGGTCGGGTTCGTGTAGCTCTGGTTGTTCTGCAGCTCGAAGTTCTTCTTCGACTCGTCGACCGTCGTCTTGAGCTGGTACGTGCCGGCGCTCTGCGTGCCGAGGCTGGCCGTGACGGTCTGTGTGGCTCCCGGTGCGAGCGCGCCGACCGAGGTCGAGGCGATCTTGTTCGAGCCGAGGTAGAAATTCACGTCGGTGGCCACCGAGGCGGCGGTTCCGGCGTTCTGCACCACGGCGGAAGCGGTGATCGAGTCGGTCTCGACCGGCGCGGACGGAGTCCACGAGCTGCTGGCGACGGTGAGGTCCGGGTTCGGCGCCGGGGTGCCGAAGACCTGGAGCTCGGCGCACTGGCCGCCGGGCGCACCGCTGTTGCTGGTGATCGATATCTCGACGTCGGCGACGCGCGCGGTCACCGGGATGGTCACCGAGTTCTGGTTGCTGTTCGGGTCGAAGCTGTAGCTGCGCGCCGAGACCAGGGTGCTGAACGCGGTCGCGCTCTGTTCGCGCCCGAGCACCGCGATGGTCTGGGTGCGCGCCGACCAGGCGGCGGCTGGGTTGAGCTTGACCACGACGGAGGTGATGTCGGCGTTGGCGCCGAGGTGGACAGTCAGGTTGCTGGGATAGGAGGAGCCCTCGAAGTACGTCGTCGCGTCGCCGTCGTCGGCGTTGGCCGGTGCGTAAGTGTAGGTATACGGCGTTCCGTCGATCGGCTTGTTCAGCGCCAGATTGGTGGAGTTTCCACCGCTTCCGGTGCGAGTGACCGTGTTGCTCGGCGAGGACTCGAGTCCGGCCGCGTTGGTCGCCGTGACGTAGTAGGAGGCGGTGAGTGTGTCAGAGATCGAGTCCGTGTATGTCAGGGTGCTGCCGGATACGGACGCGATCTTCGACGAGTTTCGGTAGACGTTGTAGCCGGTCACGCCGACCGCGTCGCTCGACGCGCCCCAGGTCAGCTTGATCTGCCCGGATTGCGGCTGCGTGTACTGGAGATTGCCCGGTGCGGTTGGCGGCGTCGCGCTTTGGCCGTTGCGCGTCACGCTGTTGCTGTTGGCGGACTG
Source organism: Actinocrinis sp. (assembly GCF_035605935.1). Lineage (GTDB taxonomy): Bacteria > Actinomycetota > Actinomycetes > Streptomycetales > Catenulisporaceae > Actinocrinis. The sequence goes on from NZ_DATNGK010000277.1 coordinate 26,862, forward strand.
GTTGCCGGCCGCGTCACGGGCACGGACGTAGTACGTGACGGTCTGGGTCGTCGGCGGACTGTCCGTGTATGTCAGAACGCTGCCGGGGACGCTGGTCAGCAGCGCGTTGTTCGCGTATACGTCGTAATTGCTCACGCCCACGTTGTCCGTGGATGCTCCCCAGGTGAGCGTGACCTGGCCGTTGCCGGCCTGCGTGTAGGCCAGATTCGCCGGTGCGGTCGGCGGCTGGGTGTCGCCGGAAGTCGGGCCGTAGACCTGGAACTCGGAGATCTGCCCGGCCGGCCAGCCGGTGTTGGCGGTGATGTTCAGCCGCACGTACCGGGTCGTGGTCGAGTTGAACGAGATCGTCACGGTGCTGCTGCTGGCCGGGTCGAAGGTGTAGCCCGCGGAGGCCACGATGTCGCGGAAGCTTGACCCGTCAGTGCTGCCTTGAACGGAAAGCGTCTCGGTGCGTGCGGCCCAGTTGGTCACCGGTGTCTGCAACACGACCTTGTTGATCGCGACCGAGGCGCCGAGGTCGACCTGTAGCCACTGCGGGAAGGCATTGTTGGTGCTCTCCCAGTAAGTGGACTGATTGCCGTCGGTGGCGTTGCTCGGCGGGTAGCTCTGGCTCGAGCCGCTGGCGGTGGTGTTCTTGCCCTGTGCGAGGTTGCTCGACGTGCTGGTCGACCCGTAGACCTCCAGCTCGGAGAGCTGCCCGGCGGGCCAGCCGGTGTTGGCGGTGATGTTGATCCGCAGGTATCGGGTGCTGGTCGCGCCGAGGCTGATGCTGACCGCGTCGCCCGAGTTCGGATCGAAGGTGTAGCCGGCCGAGGCGACGATCGTGGTGAAGCTGGAGTTGTCCAGGCTGCCCTGCACGGACAACGTCTCGGTACGGGCCCCCCAGCCGGTCGGCAGCTTGAGCACGACTTGGTTGACCGAGGTGCTGGCGCCCAGGTCGATCTGGGCCCACTGCGGGAAGGCGCTTGAGCCGTTGGTGCTCTCCCAGTACGAGGCCTGATCGCCGTCGTTGAGGTTGCTTGCGGCGTACTGGCCGTTGACGCTGCTGGCCGTGGCGTTCTTGCCCAGCGCGAGATTGGTGCCGGCCGCGGCGGCGGGTGCGGCGTGCAACGCGGGCAGGACCGTGACGATGAGTCCGGCGAGTGCCAGCGCGGCGGTGCGCAGCCTCGCGGCGCGGCGAGGCGGGGCGGATCCGTGTCCTGTTCTCATCCTCTTCCTCTGGCGGAACGTTGGGACGTGGGTGACGGAGAGCGCCGAGGACGTCGTCAGTCCGCGCTTTACGACCTCGTCGACGTGGTGCGTGGAACTGCGCTAGTCAGTAAATTGCAGATATAGCAGGGACGATTGACTAGTAGATGATGAGTTTTTGCGAGATACTAGCTGGAAGTTACATACGTGTGACGCGTTGGTCAATGGCCCGGGTTAGTCGCCTCGCATCCCAGCCACGGCGACGCGTACGCGTGGCACACTGGGAGCAGGCTGCATCTACAAGCGTGTAGTTGTAGCCGGTATCGCACGCTCTGGTCTTCGTGCGCTGTAATCTTCGGAGGTTTTCGGATGCTGCCGGCGGCCGGCTCGGACGGCGTACCGCGTCGGGCACGCGGCGCGCTCGAAGCGGCGATCATGGACGTGCTGTGGCGCGCGCAGGGGCCGTTGAGTCCCGGCGAGGTGCGCGACCTGCTCGGCACCTGCGCCGATGCCGAAGCGCGGGCGCTTTCCTACAGCACGGTCGTCACGATCCTCACGCGCCTGCACGGCAAGAAGATGCTTGCGCGCACGCGCGTGGGTCGTTCCTTTCAGTACGCGCCGCTGGCTGACGCGGCAGGCCTCGAAGCCCGGCGGCTGAGCGCGCTGCTCGACGGCTCCGCCGACCGCGCCGCCGTGCTTTCCCGCTTCGTCGCCGATCTGTCGGACAGCGACGAGGAACTGCTGCGTCGACTGCTCGGCCCGACCTCGAGCGTCGACGACGCGAGGCGGTGACGCCGCGTGGCCGTTCCGCTCGTCCTCTGCCTCACTTTGCTCTTTCCGTTGATCGCGCAGCTGCTGGCGCGCCCAATCGCGGCACGCGTCGACCCGCGTTGGGCGACCTGGCTGCTGACCGGGGTGGCGGTCGCGCTCGCCGCGACCAGCGGCGCGGCGCTGACCCTCGTCGCGCTGGCCGCGGTGATCAAGGTCCCGCTCATCGCCCAGCTCGGCCGCTGGTCGCCCGCCATCATCGACCGCGGGGATCCGACCAGCACCGTGGTCGCGATCATCGCCGGGATACTGCTGGGCACGGCCCTCACCGCGGTGGTGCGATTCGCCGTGCGACGCGGGCAAGCCCTGGTCGAGGCGTTCCGGCACGCTCGCGGGCTGCCGGGGCGCGGCCAACTCGTGGTCACCCGCGATGCGACGGCTGACGCGTACACGGTGCCTGGCCGCCCCGGTCGCATCGTCGTTTCGGCCGGAATGCTGGACACGCTGGACGACGCGGGCCGCGCCGCGCTGCTCGCCCACGAGCGCGCGCACCTCGTCGGTCGCCATTACGCCTTCACCAGCGTCGCGCGCCTCGCCGCGGCCGCGAATCCGCTGCTGAGGCCGGTCGCAGACGCGGTCGAATACACGGTCGAGCGCTGGGCCGACGAGCGCGCCGCCCAAGCGGTCGGCGACCGGCGGCTGGTCGCCGAGACGATCGCGCGCGCGGCTATCGCCGCCAAGCACCACGACGCGCGCCGAGCCCCGGCCGCGGCCCTCGGCGCGGTCTTCGCGTGGATCGGTGCGCCGCGCTTCGTGCCGAAGCACTCCCGGCGGCCCGCCGTGCGCGCCGCCGGACCGGTACCGCGTCGGGTCGCCGCGCTGCTCGCGCCCCCGTTGGGACGCCGCTGGATCCTGCAAGCCGCCGTCGCGGTGATCGCGATCATCGCCGGTCTCTGCGCACTCGACGCCGCACACGATCTGCACGAACTCCTGGAATCCGCGAGCTACGTGCCGCATCACTGACGCCGTCGCGATCGCGCCTTCGAGTGCACGGAGCGGCCGTTGTCCCGCTCAACGGGACACCGCCGGCCAGGTCGCTGTGACGGAACCCTGACAGTCCGGGTGCGGATCCGGCAAACGCCGAGCCACCCAATCATCTACACTCTTGTAGAAGTTCTACATCTTTGTAGATGATGCGCGCCCGCACGGTAAGGAAGAAGAGGTCGTGCCGAACCCCGCTCTGCTCACCCTCGCGACGCACTTCGTATCGCATGCCGCCGAATCCGGCGGCCGGGTCCTGGCCTTCAACCCGCTGGACTCCACCTCGTGGCTCTCCAGCCTCGGCGCCCTCGGCGTGTTCCTGGTCCTGTTCGCGGAGACCGGCCTGCTCATCGGCTTCTTCCTGCCGGGTGACTCGCTGCTGTTCACCGCCGGCCTGCTATGCACGGCGGGAACCCACGCCGTGCACCTCTCTCTTCCGGCTGTACTGCTCGCCGCGGCGGCCGGAGCGCTACTCGGCGCGCAGACCGGATTCTGGCTCGGCCAGCGCGGCGGACGGGTGCTGCTCGCGCGGTCCAAGAACCGGCATCTGCGCGCCGGCGTCGAGCGCGCCGAGGAGATCCTCGAACGCTACGGATACGGCAAGGCGATCGTGCTGGCCCGGTTCATTCCTGTGGTGCGCACGGTGCTCAATCCGATGGCCGGCGCGCTGGAAGTGCCGACTCGTGTCTTCACGTTGTGGCAGGTGGTCGGCGGGTTAGTCTGGTCGCTGGGTGTGACCCTCGCCGGTTACGGGCTTGGCTCCAGCATCCCGAGCATCGACAAGTACCTGCTGCCGATCATCGCCGTCATCGTCCTGGTCTCGCTCAGCCCGCTCGCGATTGAGCTGCTGCGCCGCCGCCGGGCCGGCGCGTCAGAGCCCGTATCCCACGCTAGGCACGCGGCATCGGAGGACAGCTAATGAGTGGCGCAGGCGTTGATGGCAGCTGGTACTTGGACGTCACTGACTGGGCCAAGCACAGCCATTGGCTCAGCGGTGCGATGAACGTCTATACGACCGTCAGCATCGGCGTGCTCGGGCTGCTGGTGCTCTGGGCCTGGTGGCGCAGCCGCGGCCAGACGGACAACCCGCTGGTCAGGCTCGGCGCGGTCGCGGTGGGTGTCGCGGTGGCGGTAGGCGCGAACGAACTGGTCAAGGCGCTGGTGCACGAGCGGCGGCCGTGCTTGAGCTTGCCGCAGGCGTACACTGTCATCGCTTGCCCCGGCCCGACCGACTACTCATTCCCGTCTAACCACACCGCCCTCGCCGGCGCGCTCGTCGCCGCGCTGTTCTTCTTCAGCTGGCGGCTCGGCCTGGTTGGTCTGGTTCTCGCGCTGATCGAGGGTTTCTCACGGGTCTACCTCGGCGAGCACTACCCGCATGACGTAGTGGCCGGCCTGCTGCTCGGACTGGTCGTGACGGCCGCCGTCGCCCGCGTGCTCAGCCCGCTGACCGTGCACTGGCTTGCCCGCCGAGAACAGCAGGCCCACTAGGCGCGTGTAGGCGTCAGCCTTTACCCACCCCAAAACGTCGCCGCCGACCACGCCCCTTGCCGGCAGCGGCGAAAGATCGGCGCTCCGTGCCCCCGAGGAATAGAACACATTCCTCCGGGCACGGAGCGCCGCTCGAACCGACCTGAACCTGCCGCGTCAGCCGGCGTCCTGCACGAGCCCGATCGGGTTGCCGTCCGAGTCCCGCACGCTGGCGACCAAGCGGCCGCCGCCGACGTCCCGGACCTCCTCGACCGTCTCGGCCCCGGCCTCCAGCAGCGCGGCCAGGCTCGCCTTGATGTCGTCCACGTGCGCGTACGGCAGCGGTCCGGTCATGTGCTTGGAGTTGGCCTTCGGGACCAGCCCGATGTCCTGGCCGGCCACCTTGTAGCCGATGTAGTACGGCGAGTCGGCGATCGGCTGCGCCGCCAGCAGCTTGTTGAACTGCTCCTTCGCCCGGCCCATGTCCTCGACCGGGAAGAGGATCGTCTGAATGCCCTTGCTCACGGTGATCTCCTTGTTGATGACTCTTCGTCTGTTGACGTCCCGCCGGCGTGTATTCACCGTAAATCCGCGGCGAGCGGGTCCGCTTCTCGAATCCTGATCGATCGCCGCGGCCGTCCTTGACACCTCCTGTGGTCTAGTCCAATCTGCCTACTGTCACCTATTACCGCCCGCGAAGCGGCGTCGTCGCGGCTGCCTGCCTGGAGAGACCATGACGCCGCGCCGCAAACGACTTGTGTCCGCGATCGGCATCACGACGCTGATGAGCGCCGGTCTGGCCACCGCCGTCGCCCTCGCCACCCCCGCGACCGCCGCCGCCACCAACCTGCTCACCAATGCCGGTTTCGAGACCGGCGATCTGTCCGGATGGACCTGCGACCCCGGCACCGCCTCCGTGGTCGGCAGTCCTGCGCACTCCGGTTCGCACGCATTGGCCGGCACGCCCAGCAGCTCTGCCGATGCGCAGTGCACGCAGACCGTCTCAGTTCAGCCGAACACCGCCTACACCCTGTCGGGTTACGTGCAGGGCTCATACGTGTACATCGGCGTGACCGGCGGTACGAGCACCTGGACGCCTTCCGCGTCGAGCTACTCGAATCTGTCCGTGTCCTTCACCACTGGTGCGTCGCAGACGTCTGTGCAGGTATTCGTGCACGGCTGGTACGCGCAGCCCACCTACTACGCGGACGACCTCGCACTGACTGGACCGGCCGGGCCTACGCCCTCCTCCTCTCCGTCCGTCAGCCCGTCGCGCAGCCCGAGCCCGTCGCCCTCACCGTCAAAATCGCCCTCTTCCTCGCCATCGAGCAGCCCCTCCGCGAGCCCCACTGGGACGGTGTCCCCGCCGCCCAACGAGAACTGGCGCGTGGCGCCATACATCGACATCACCATGGCGAGCCCGACCCTGGCCCAGATCGAGCAGGCCACCGGCCAGAAGACCTTCACCCTGGCCTTTGTCCTCGGTGACAGCTCGGCCTGCGACCCGTCCTGGGGCGGCACCATCTCGCTGACCGACTCGCGAATCCTCGGCGAGATCAATGCGCTGCGGGCCCTCGGTGGCGACGTCGCGGTGTCCTTCGGCGGAGCGCAGGGCCCGTATCTGGAGACCACCTGCGCCGGCTCTTCGCAGCTCGCCGCCGCGTACGAGAAGGTCATCGACACGCTGAAGGTCACGCACATCGACTTCGACATCGAGGCCGCCACCAACACCGACATGGTGAACACCGCCATCGCGCAGGTCCAACGCGACCGGCCGGGCACCGTGGTCAGCTATACCCTCGAGGTCCAGGCCGCCACCTACGGCCTCACCCCAATCCTCGGCGTGCAGGTGCTGCAGAACGCGGTCTCGCACGGCGTGCAGGTCGGCATCGTCAACCCGATGACCATGGACTTCGCCCCGGACGGCGACTGGGGCACCTCGGTGATCGAGGCGGCGCAGTCGACGGAGGGTCAGCTGGCGAGCATCTGGCCGAACCTGAGCTCGTCGCAGCTCTACGCGATGCTCGGCGTGACCCCGATGATCGGCGACAACGACACCGGCCCGGTCTTCACCATCGCCGACGGGCAGCAGCTGCTCTCCTGGGCGCAGTCGCACCACATCGGCCGGCTCGCGTTCTGGTCCGAGGGCCGCGACAACGGCAACTGCTCCGGCGGCGTCTCGCCGACGTGCAGCGGCATCTCGCAGTCCCTGTATCAGTTCACTTCCATCTTCCACGGCTTCACCGGCTGACCTCCTGAACGGCGCGACCCCGGGCGACGTGGGGCAGTCCGGGGTCGCGCCGTTCAGGAGCGCTGTGTTCCCTGAGCTTCCGTCAGGGCTTAAGCGGTGGGTACGTGGGGTCGAGCAGGTCGTTGTGCTGGAGGAACCCGTGCAGCGGAGTCGTCTCCGGGTAGTGGCCCCACTGGTGATCGCCCGGTACCTGGTCTGGCGTGGCCAGGTTCGCGCCCAGCAGTTGGCGCTGGATCGGGTTGAAAGTCGCGAACTGCGGCGACTGGTACAACGCGTCGTTCTCATCCCGGCCATAGGACCAGCGGTGTGAGTAGGCGAAGAAGACCCCCTTGCGGGTGATCTGCGAGTAATTGTTCGTGCGGGTGTGCCAAAGCCGCCGGTCGAAGAACACGGCGTCGCCCGGATTCGCGCACACCTCGACCGAACCCGCCGGCTCCGGCCACGCGACGTCTCGGCGCGGCGGGCCGTCGATCCAGTTGCGCAGGTGGCTGCCGGGTACCACCTTGAAGTTGCCGCGCCCGGTTTCGGAGACGTCGGAGAGCCAGTAGGCGATCTTCACGGAAAGCCGCGGGCGCGGCTCGGTCTCCAGTTCGCGGTTCTGCCGGCCGCCGTCCTGGTGCCACTCGAAGCGGTACGGCTTCTCGATCCGGATCGGTGGATGCACGTCCAGGTGCGAGTGGTAGATGTGCACGTTCCAGCCGAGCATCGACCAGACCAGGGGAAACGTGTTCGGGTGGTCGATCAGGCCGACCGCTTCCGGGCAGCTGGCCACGGCGCTGAGCTTGTGCATCGAACCCTCGGGGGAGAGCCGACCGGCTTTCCGCTCCGCGGCGTATACGCGGTCGATGGCCTGCTCGTAGTACGCGACCTCGGACTCGCTGAGCGCTCCCCGAACGACCAGGTAACCCTCTTCCTCGAACTGCTCTCGCTGTTCCTTGCTCATCGGCCTAAGCGCCGCCGCCTGAGTGTCGGCCGTCATCGGGCCCCCTCCACACGTTTCGCCGTTTTCCGACCGGAACGCTCGTACCTTCGTGTGAAGATTGAGACCCCGGTTGTCTTAAAAGACGCTTCGAGTCGGCGGCAGGGTTCGGCGGTCCAATACGCAACTTTGTGCGCCCCGTCGCGGGGCAACCGAGCGCCCTTGTGCACCCCGTGCTCCTTTGCTGTCCTGAGCACAGGAGGGCCGAGCATGTACGACGTCGTACACGAAGCGAACACCGTGGTCGTCGGTGCCGGAGCGGCAGGATGCGTATTAGCCGCCCGGCTGAGTGAGGATCCCGCGCGTCGGGTGGTGCTGATCGAGGCAGGCCCGGATTACCCGACGCTTGACCAACTTCCGGAGGACCTGCGTGACGGATGGCGCTCCGCGGGCAGTCACGACTGGGCGTTGCGCGACGAGGCCACCGGCGCAGCGGTCGCCCGCGCGCGCGTCGTCGGCGGCTGTTCAGCCACCAACGGGACCATCGCGTTGCGCGGCACCGTGCGCGATTTCGACGGATGGGCGGCGCGCGGCAATCCCGGCTGGTCATACGCCGAGGTGCTGCCGGCTTTCCGCAAACTCGAGGACGACCACGACTTCGTCGACCGCTGGCACGGCCAGGGCGGCCCGCTACCGATCCGGCGATACCGCGCGAAGGAACTGACCACGGTCAACGCGGCGGCGTACGAGGCGGCGGCGCAAGTCGGATTCCCAGAGGTCGCCGACCACAATCGGCCGGGGACTACCGGTCTCGGGCATGCGCCGGTCAATGCGTTCGGCGGCGTGCGGATGAGCGCGGCGATGACGTACCTCGCGCAGGCGCGCGGCCGGCCGAATCTGGTGCTGCTCGCCGACGCGCTCGTTGACCGAGTGCTGATACATGACCAACGCGCGGTAGGCGTGCTGCTTGCGGACGGCCGGATCGTGCGCGCGGACCGCGTTGTGCTGGCGGCCGGAACGTACGGTTCTCCGGCGATCCTGCTGCGGTCGGGTGTCGGACCTGCGGACGAGTTGCGCGCGCTGGGTATCGGTGTGCGCGTTGACCTGCGGGGAGTCGGTGCGAATCTTCAGGAGCACCCGGGCGTCTCGGTGATCTGGCCGGTCGGGCAGCCGCAGCCGGACGGCCCGCGTTTCCAGGTCGTCGCCACATGGCGCAGCGGCAGCGACGAAGAGGCCGACCACGACATGCAGCACGTCCCGGCCGGGACGCCGCAGCTGTTCTGGGTTTCCGCGTCGGTGATGACGCCGCGCTCACGTGGCACGGTCAAGCTCGCGTCGGCCGATCCGTCCGTGGCCCCGCGCATCCGTCTCAACCTGCTGCAGGATCCGCTGGACCTGGCGCGCATGATCGAGGGCGTGCGTTCGGCGCGGCGGATCGGTGCGCATAAGCCGCTGGCCGCTCTCGCATCAGGGCCCGAACAATGGGCCGGAGCGGGTATCGACGACGACGCTGAACTGGCGAACGCGGTCAAGGCGGCGGCCTGGACGTATCACCACGCGGCCGGCACTTGCGCGATGGGGCCGAGTCCCGCAGCCGGCGCGGTCGTTGACGCTAACGGAGCGGTGCACGGCACGGACGCGCTCACGGTCGCGGACGCTTCGATCATGCCGGTGATTCCGGCGGCGAACATCCATCTCACGACTCTGATGATTGCCGAACGCATCGCGGAACGCTTCGATTCAACGTAGGGGTTCCGTCCGGCTTCGACTCAGGTCCGGGCGACGAGTTCCTGCGCCAAAGCTCCTTCCAGCGCAGGCGAAGGCAAGGGCAGCAGCCGGGCGGCGAGCACCGCGACGTCATCCTCAGCGCCCTCCGGGAGGAAGCGACTGAGCACGGTGTCGAGCAGCATGTCCAGCGGGCGCTGCGGATCGATGTCGAGAGCGGTCAGTGCGTTGATGCACTCGTCGATGTCCTTGCCGCGCCGCTCGACCAATCCATCGGTATAGAACAGCAAGGTCGTGCCGGGCTCGAACTCGATGGTCGAGCAGCGGTAGCTGGTGCGCTCGCCGAGGACCGTGCCGATGCCGAGCGGCGGATCGACCGGCAGTTGCACGAGCGCGCTGCTCCCGTCCGGCCCGATCAGCAGCGGCGGCATGTGCCCGGCGTTGGCGAAACTGCATGTGCGGTGCACCGGATTGACGACCGCGACGACGCAGGTCGCAGCCCGGTCGAAGGCGAGCCCATCCGCGATCCGCTCGGCCTCGGTCAGGATTTCGTCGGGCGCGTCGCTTTGCAGGGCGAGGGTGCGCAGCAGCGAGCGGAACTCGCTCATCGCGGCGGCGGCCTCGAAGCCGTGGCCCATGACGTCGCCGACGACCAGCAGCGTCTTTCCGCCGGGAAGCGCGACCGTGTCGTACCAGTCGCCGCCGATCTCGATGTCCGCGCCGGTGGGCAGGTAGCGGCTGGCGCACTGCACGTCCGCGTGAGGGGTGCGCGGCCTGGCGAGCAGGGCTTGCTGCATGACCAGTGCGGTCTGATGTTCGTGGGCGTAACGCTTCGCGTGGTTGATGCTGGTCGCGGCGCGGCGAGCCAGGTCCGAGACCAGGTCCACGTCCTCCTGGGAGAACTCTGCCGATTCGCCGGCGCGGATGAGGATCACCGCGCCGACCAAGTCGCGTCGGGCGGTGAGCGGTACGCAGATCGCGGAGTGCATGTCGAGCTTGCGGTACAGCGCCACGTGGTCGGCATCGGGCGCGTCGGCGGCGAGTTCGCTGTCGCTCGGCAGGTTGGAGATCACCGGGCGTTGCTCGGTAAGGCAGCGAGCGACTGCCGATGAAGCCTGCGGAACGATGACGGCCCCGGCCGCGCCGAAGTACTTGGCCGCCTTTCCGAGCCTGGGCGTCGTGGTCAGCGCGACCCTTCGCAGCCGTAGTGCTCCGCGGGCCGGCAGCACTCCGGGGGCGCCGTCGACGTCGAGTACGTCCACTGCCGCGATGTCAGCGAGCCGGGGTACGAACAGCCGGGCCAGTTCCTTGCAGGTGTGCTCGACGTCGAGGGTGGTGCCGATCCGGGTGGCCGCCTCGTCAAGCAACGCGAGCCGGGTGCGGGCCGTGTCCAGCAACTGGCGCACTCGGTAGGTCTCGGTCACCTCGATGATGACCGCGACGATGCCGAGCACCGTGCCCGACGGGTCCTCGAGCCGGTGATAGGCGTTTATCCACCAGCGAGTCTCCCCGGCGGGGTCGGCTGGGGTGCGGCCGGTTGCGGTGGCGAACTGCGGGCGGCCGTTGGCCAGCACATGGCGCAGCACCTTCTCCAGCGGCTCATAGTCCAGGTCGGGCAGCACGTCGGGCACGCGCTTGCCGAGGTGATCCGCAGCGGCGACGCCGTTGAGCGCGGCCAGCGCGTCGTTGACGTACAGGTAGCGCAGGTCGGGATCGAGGACGCCGATTCCGGCCCCCGAGCCGTCGAGGATCGCGCGGGTGACGCGGTAGTCGTCGAGGACGGACGGCAGCAGCGCGGCCGCGCCGATTCCGCCGGCCAGCAAACCGTTGACCAGCTCGCGCGCCCGGGCATAGCTGAGCACCGGGCCCTCTGTAGGCTGCGCGGCCTGCACGGCTGGCCCTCCCGGCTCATCGAGACACAGCACAGTGCCTGTGATTCTGAGACTTACATATTGGATGATTCGGCTCAACCGGGCGAGTGCGCGCGAGCGTGTTTACCTCTGGTGAGTCCCCGTTCACTGACCCGAACGGGTGAAGTCGGCGCAGGGTTCAGTCCCTTCGCGCGCGTCCTTCCGGTTGGACGAACCGTGAGCAAGAGCTTTGTGGCTAAGGCGGGAGCCGTGTGCGCCGTCGCCGTCGTTCCGGGGATCCTTTCGGCGGGAACCGCGGTCGCGGCGGCCGGTTTTCCGGGAACGGTTCAGGCGCGTGCGGCGGCCGCTAGACCCGGCCTGCTGGCGGATGGTGATCTCAACCGGAGCGGCGGTGGCGACGAGGGCGGCAGCGGCGGCCTCGCGTGCGTCGCCAGCCCGCGTCCCGCGACGAGCATCCCGGCCATCCCGCCGAGCCACACTGCGTCCGGACCACCGGCATCGACTCCGGCCGCCACTTCCCCGAGCCGCTCCATCCCGCAACCATCGTCGCCGACCGCCCTCGCAGTGGTCCCGGTGGGCCACGTCGAACCCGCCGCTGCCTCTCCCAGCGCCCCAACGCCGACGCCAGCCGGCACTTCGCCCTCGCCTGCTTCCTCGCCCGCGGGCCTCAAGAAGTCCCGCGGACTGCTTCCGCTGATGGCTCGTCACCTACGCCACCATCTGCCCCTTCTGCTCGTGTTGTTGCTGGTCGCCGTCATCCCGGCGGTGCTAGCTATCACCCGGCGCAACGGCTCTGCCACGCCCCGCTGAATTTGCGTGACCCGAATTATTGCGCGACACGCAAGTTTCAGTTATCGTCGAATACATGAACGAGGATCACGGGGGCTCGGGCGGCGGCGCGCCGGATCAGCCCCGAGATAAGTCGCCGGGCTGGCACGGGGAAGCGAAAACCGGTCTGCGCGAACGCAAAAAGCTGGCGACCCGGCAGGCGCTGACCGCCGCGGCCATGCGGCTGGCTCTCGAACATGGCTTCGACAACCTGCGGGTCGAGGACATCGCGCAGGCAGCCGGCGTATCGCCGCGCACCTTCAACAACTACTTCTCCAGCCGCGAGGCGGCCATCTGCGCCGCGCGCGTCGACCAAATGCAACGGCTCGCCGCGGCGGTACGCGCCCGGCCGGCCGAGGAGGCGCTGCTCGACGCGATCATCAACACGGTCAGCGAGCATCCGCGCGAACCGGATCGCGCCGAGTTCCTGATGATCCACTGCAATCCGTCCCTGCGCGCCGAGTTCCTGCGCACCGCTGCCGAGACCGAGGCGCCGCTGATCGAGGCGATCGCCGAACGTACCGGGACGGAACCGGGGCACCTGCTCCCGCAGGTCGCCGCGGCAGCTGTGTTCGGCGCTCTGCGCGCGGCCCTTCAGCAGTGGCTACGCAGCGAGCAACCGTCGCCGTACCACCTGCTGCTGTGCGACGCGCTTAATCAGTTGCGCGCACTGGCCGTTTCATCGCAGGCTTCTGCCCCGGAGCGCGCCGCTCCCGTCGAGACTTTCTCCGCCGACCCCGCCTCGGAACCTGAGCCGACCGCTGTCAGTCCTGTCAGCGGCGCGTCAGCGGAGCGGGCCACCATGGGTGGCCGAGCAGCCTGACCATCCCTCGGGACCGGTCGCCGCCGTGCCCGCCACGAACTGAGAGTTATCCGTGCTGATCAAGATTCTGCGCGTCTTCCTGCGCCCTTATGGAAGACCACTGGCGCTGATCGTCGTGCTTCAGCTCGCATCGACGATCGCCACGCTCTACTTGCCCACTTTGAACGCCGACCTCATCGACAACGGTGTGGTCAAGGGGAACACCGGCTACATCATGAGCACCGGTGCGATCATGCTCGCCATCGCGCTCGGCCAGATCTGCTGCTCGATCGGCGCGGTGTTTTTCAGCGCCAGGACCGCGATGGCAGTCGGCCGCGATCTGCGCGCCGCCGTGTTCACCCGGGTCCAGGACTTCTCCGCCCGCGAGGTGGGCAAGTTCGGCGCCCCGTCGCTGATCACCCGCACCACGAACGACGTGCAGCAGGTGCAGATGCTCACGCTGATGTCGTTCACGCTGATGGTCGCCGCGCCGATCATGTGCGTCGGCGGGATCATCCTGGCGCTGAACCAGGACGTGCCGCTCTCCAGCCTGCTGTTGGTCGTCGTCCCGGTGCTGGCGGTCGCGGTCTCGCTGATCATCTCCCGGATGCGGCCGCTGTTCCGGTCCATGCAGACCCGGATCGACAGCGTGAACCGCATTCTGCGTGAGCAGATCAGCGGCATCCGCGTGGTGCGCGCCTTCGTGCGCGACACCGCCGAACGCGGCCGGTTCGACGAGGCCAACACCGAGCTGCGTGACGTCTCGCTCGGCGTCGGGCGGCTGATGTCGATGATGTTCCCGACCGTGATGCTGGTGATGAACCTCTCCAGCGTCGCCGTGATGTGGTTCGGCGGACACCGGGTCGCCAGCGGCGGCATGCAGATCGGCGCGCTCACCGCCTTCCTCAGTTACCTGATGCAGATCCTCATGGCGGTGATGATGGCCACCTTCATGTTCATGATGGTGCCGCGCGCCGAGGTCTCCGCCGAACGCATCAGCGAGGTGCTGGGTACCGAGAGCAGCGTGGTGCTGCCCGGAAGCCCGGTTCCGATCGGCGTCCTGCGCGGTCATCTTGAGTTGCGCGACGTCGAGTTCCGCTACCCGGGTGCCGAGGAGCCGGTGCTCAAGGGCATTAACCTGGCGGCCACTCCGGGCGAGGTGACCGCGGTTATCGGAGGTACCGGAAGCGGCAAGACGACGCTGCTCAACCTGATCCCCCGGCTGTTCGACCCGACCGGCGGCACGGTCCAGGTCGACGGGATCGACGTGCGTGACCTGGACGCGGCGACGCTCGCCGAGGCGGTCGCCCTCGTACCGCAGAAGCCGTACTTGTTCAGCGGCACGGTCGCCTCGAACCTGCGCTATGGAAAGCCGGAGGCGACCGATGCGGAACTCTGGCACGCGCTGGAGGTCGCGCAGGCCAGGGACTTCGTCGAGGCGATGCCGGAAGGCCTTGAGGCGCCGATCGCGCAGGGCGGAACGAACGTTTCGGGCGGTCAGCGCCAGCGTCTCGCGATCGCCCGCGCCCTGGTGCGCCGCCCGGACATCTACCTGTTCGACGACTCGTTCTCAGCGCTCGACTATGCCACGGACGCGGCGCTGCGCGCGGCGCTTACCCGGGAGACCGCGGCCGCGACCGTGGTGATCGTGGCGCAGCGGGTCAACACCATCCGGCACGCGGACCGGATCATCGTGCTCGATCACGGCCGTGTGGTCGGCGTCGGCACCCATCAGGAATTGATGCATGACGTGGACGGAACGTACCGGGAGATCGTGCTCTCCCAGCTGACCGAGCAGGAGGCCGCGGCGTGAGCGGGCAAGCGGGCAATAACGCCGGAGGCGGCGAGATTGACCGCCCCGGCGGCGGGGGCGGAAACGGAAACGGTCCGGGTGGTCCGGCCGACGCCGGCGGTCCCGGTTCTACCAACGGTTCAAGCGTGCCGGTGAGTCCCAGTACTCTGAGCGGCCCTGGTCCGGTCAACGGCGCTGCTTCAGTCAACGGCGCGGCCTCTGCAAACGGCTCTGCCGAACCAGGCGCGGCCGCGGGCGTCGGCGAGCGCGCCGTACCCAAGCGCGGTCCCGGCCCCGCGCCCGGCGGCTTTCGCGGCGGACCCGCGGCGTTCATGGGCGGCCGGTCCACCGAGAAGTCGCTCGACTTCAAGAACTCCGGCCTGCGCCTGCTGCGCACCATGCGGCCCGAGCGCCCGCTGATCGTGCTCGGCCTGCTGGTCGGCGTCATCTCGGTCGGGCTCAGCGTGCTCGGCCCGAAGGTTCTCGGCCACGCCACCGACCTGATCTTCGCCGGGGTGATCAGCAAGCAGATCCCGCCCGGCGTCACCCAGGCCCAGACGGTCGCCCGGCTGCGCGCCCAAGGCCAGAACAACCTGGCCGACCTGATCAACTCGCTGCATCTGACTCCTGGCAGCGGAATCGACTTCACGCACGTCGGCCAGGTGCTCGGTACCGTCGCGCTGATCTACGTCGGCGCCTCGCTGCTGATGTGGCTTCAGGGGCGGGTCACCACCACGATCGTGCAGCGCGCGATCTACCGGCTGCGCGAGCGGGCCGAGGCGAAGCTGGCCCGGCTGCCGCTGAGCTACTTCGACCGGCAGCCGCGCGGCGAGGTGCTCAGCCGGGTCACCAACGACATCGACAACATCGCGCAGAGCATGCAGCAGACGCTCAGCCAGGTGATCATCTCGCTGCTCACCATCGTCGGCGTGCTGGTCATGATGTTCTCGATCTCCTGGCTGCTGGCGCTGATCGCGCTGATCACGGTGCCGATCTCGGTCTTCGTCGCGGCCAAGCTCGGCAAGCGGGCGCAGCCGCAGTTCATCAAGCAGTGGGCGACCACCGGCAAACTCAACGGCCACATCGAGGAGATGTACACCGGCCACTCGCTGGTCAAGGTGTTCGGCCGGCGGGCCGAGGCCGAGGAGCGCTTCCGCGAGCACAACGAGGAACTGTTCCAGTCCAGCTATCGCGCGCAGTTCGTCTCCGGGCTGATCCAGCCGGCGATGTTCTTCATCGGCAACATCAACTACGTGCTGGTCGCGGTGGTCGGCGCGCTGCGGGTGGCCTCCGGCGCGCTGTCCATCGGCGACGTGCAGGCGTTCATCCAGTACTCGCGCCAGTTCACCCAGCCGCTGACGCAGGTGGCCAGCATGGCGAACCTGATGCAGTCCGGGGTGGCCTCGGCCGAGCGGATCTTCGCGCTGCTCGACGCCGAGGAGCAGAGCCCCGAGCCGACGGCGCTGCGCCTGCCGGCCCAGGTGAGCGGCCGGGTGAGCTTCGAGAACGTCTCGTTCCGGTACGAGCCGGAAAAGCCGCTCATCGAGGACCTGTCGCTGAGCGTTGAGCCCGGCCACACGGTCGCCATCGTCGGTCCCACCGGTGCGGGCAAGACCACCCTGGTCAACCTCCTGATGCGCTTCTACGAGGTGACCGGCGGGAAGATCACTCTCGACGGGATGGACATCGCGCAGGTCTCGCGGGAGGACCTGCGCTCGAAGACCGGCATGGTGCTTCAGGACGCGTGGCTGTTCGGCGGCACGATCGCGCAGAACATCGCCTACGGCGCGGAGAATCCGTCAATGGAGCGGATCATCGAGGCTGCGCAGGCGACGCACGTCGACCACTTCGTCAGGACCCTGCCGGACGGTTACGAGACCGTGCTCGACGACGAGGGCGGCAACGTCAGCGCGGGCGAGAAGCAGCTGATCACGATCGCGCGCGCCTTCCTCGCCGAGCCGGCGATCCTGATCCTGGACGAGGCGACCAGCTCGGTCGACACCCGGACCGAGGTGCTGATCCAGCGCGCGATGAACAAACTGCGCGCGGGCCGCACCAGCTTTGTCATCGCGCACCGGCTCTCCACCATCCGCGACGCCGACCTGATCCTGGTGATGGAGTCGGGGCAGATCGTGGAGCACGGTACCCACGACGAACTGCTGGCGAAAGACGGCGCGTACGCGCGGCTCTACGCCGCTCAGTTCGCTCAGGCGGTGGCCGAGATCGACTGAGCCAGCGTTGACTCAGTGATCAGTGCTGGCGGGGTAAGCGCTGATTGGGTAAGCGCGGATTGAGCACACAACGAGGCCGGGTATCCGGATCGCGTGGCTAGTTTCCACCCGACCCGGACGCCCGGCCTCGCGCCTCCCCCTGATCGAGGAGGCCCTGCCGAATCAGCCTTCGTCTATCGATTCGACCAGGACCACTTCGAACTCTTCCACGCTGCGAACCGTCGAGTGCGCCTTGCCGACGGCCTCGTCGCGCAGCTGCGCGACCGGGGCGCGCGACTGGGCCAGCGCCGACCGGTCCTGGTAGATCACTCCGATCGCGGAGCGGCCCGCAGAGCGGTTCATGAACATCGCGATGCCGATCACCCCCGGGATCGCCTTCAGCCGGTCCATGACCATGCCGCGCATGGTCTCGGCGGCCAGGTCGGCGTCCATCGGGTCGAACTCCATGCGGCTCTGCCGCATGCAGGCGCCGGAGGGCGCCTGCTCGGGCCGCGTTGCGGCGACCACTTCCCAGTTGTCTACCGTCATCGCCGAGGCGAATGGATGCAGCAGTTCCGCGCGCCGCGAATGCAACGCGGCGTCGCTGTCCTGCCTGGCTTTCTCGCTGTCCCACCACGTGCCGATCGAGAGTTTGCCGAGCTCCCGATCCACGAACAGCCCCATGCCCCGGTAGCCGGGCTGTGCGGCCAGCAACATGCGGCCCTCGCTGCTGAGCGCTTCAATGGCCGCGTCGATCTGCTGCGGATCGCCCACCGCGTAAACAGTGCGCACGAACATGGCACCTCCCAAGAGTTTTGGGCGGATGGCAAGAGTTTTGGGCGGATGGACAGGACGCAGTCTTGTCACCGCCATGAGGGGCGACAATAGGCTATCCGGGTGGCGTCGCGAGCACGCAGGGTTACTATCGGGCCCTGATATGCCGCCGGTCGGAGCGCCGCCGGGCCAAGCGGATGGGCTCGGCCCGACGACGCACCGGGCAGCGCTATAAATCGTTCGGGATCACGTCGCTAGGGCAGGCTCCACTGCTGGTTGGCGCCGCCTGCGCAGGCCCAGATCTGCGCCTGTGTCCCGGACCCGCCCCAGCCGGTGTCGTCGAGACATTTGCCGGATTGCGGGTTCAGATACTCACCATTGGACTGGTGCTGCCAAACCTGCGCGCCGGTCCCATTACAGCCGTAGAGCTGTACGAGCGTTCCGTTCGCGGTCCCGCCACTAGACACGTCAAGGCACTTACCCAGTGACTGCAGCTGGTTGCCGGAAGTGAGCGTCCAGGACTGCGCACCTGTCCCGTTGCAGGTGTAGACCTGAACTGGGGTGCCGTCCGCGCTGTTCGCCCCGCGCACATCCAGGCAGAGCCCCTGGTAGCCGGTCACCGGGCCGGGCCCATTACCGCCCCCGCCGGTGCCGCTGCCCGGCGTGCCGCTCCAGGTGAACGTCGCAGACGTCGCATTCGGCAGCGAGTAGCTGAAGGACTCGTTGCCCCAGTTGACCACCAACTGCTGGGTGCTGCCGCTCCCGTTGTACGCGACCAGCGCCTTCGAGCCATCCGGGTTGATCCACGCCACGTTCGGCACGGTCGAGCTGGCCGTCGAGTCGATCCGGTACGCGCCAGGCTTCACGAACTTCGTGAGCTGACCCGTGTCGTAGTACTCGACCGTGTAGTCGACTTGCCCGCTGCGGCTGTCGCCGTTGTGGACCGTGATCAGTCCGGTGCAGGTGCCGCAGCCGCCGTTGTGCGGGCCCATGTTCTGGTCGACCGCCAGGCTCCACTTGACCACCGACTGACCCCAGTTGCGGGTGTAGTCGATGATGTTGTTCATGTCCTCGTTCTGCTGGTTGGCGATCCAGGTGCCGCCGGAGTGCTCGGTGTCGAACTGGCCGATATTCGGGTACTGATTGTGCACCGTGGTCTGCTCGCCGGCGCTGCCCTCGTCGTAGCCGTGCCAGGCGACGCCGCCGAACAGCGGGTCGTTGCGCACCGCCGCGTCATCAACTTCCTGCTGCGCGTAGCCGCCGTAGCTGCTCCAGTTCCAGTCCAGCGCGAGGTCCTTGGCGGTCAGGCCCGCCGCGTGGAAGGCCGGCAGCAGGTCGGTGGAGGTGAAGTAGTCCAGGCCGTTGCCGTTCCAGTTCATCGTCGGGTACGTCGATCCGTCGCAGCATCCTGGTTCGTTCTGCGCGGACACGTAGTCCACGTGCACACCCTGCGCTTGATACGCCTGCAGAGTCTTGACGAAGTACTGCGCATAGGCGGGGTAGTACTGCGACTGCAGGTAGCTGTGGCTGGTGAAGTTGTCGTCCGACTTCATCCAGGCCGGGGCGCTCCAGGGCACCATCATGAGCTTGAGGTTCGGGTTCAGCTGCTCGGCCTGCTTGGTCAGCGGCAGGATGTCGGTCAGATCGTGCGAGATGGAGAAGTGACTGAGGCCGGGGTCGCTCTGCCCGGCAGGCATGTCATCGTACGAATAGCCATAGCGGGCCAGGTCCGAAGCGCCCATCGGGTTGCGCAGGAAGTCCAGGCCGATGCCGTTGTTCGGGTCGAACAGGTTGGTCATCACGGCGTTGCGGGTGGCGGAGGAGAGCGCGCCGCTGCTGCCGAGCAAGTAGCCCGAGGTGTCGGTCATCGACGCGCCCGCGCCGACGAACTGCTGGTACTTGGTGTTCTCGTTGACTGTGACGGTGACCGCGCCGCCGCCGTTTCCGGAGCCGAACGTGATCGGGCTCTGCTGCTGCAGGCCGCGCACCACGTTGCGGCCGCCGGAGTCGTTCGTCGTGGTCAGCCAGATGTTGACGGTCTCGCCTGCGGCGTGCGCCGGGGTGGCCAGCAGCAGTCCGCCGGCCGCGAGCGCGCCGCCGCAGCCGGCGACGATCAGGGTGCGCAGCCCGGCAGCGCGGCCGAGCGGTAGGTTCGGTGGGGCCATGAGCTCTCGCCTTCCGGCCGCTGCGCCAGGCGGCCCGCAGGTGCGGGTGTGGGTGAGTGAAGTTGTGTCTGGACGGCGTCCGAACGAGCAGCCGCCGCCCTTAATTCGCGCTGTGATTTAACTCGTGGGCGATAATTTCGTCAAGGGACCCGGCATCCTGTGAACGGATGCGGCTGCAGAAAGGCGGGAAGCGACGGATGGCCGAGCGCGTCATGCGGACCGTGCGTGACCTACGGCGGTCGAACCGGTCAATGCTGCTGCGACGCCTCTACTTCGACGGCCCGCTCAGCCGCCAGGACCTGATCGACACCACCACGCTGAGCGCCGCCTCGGTCAGCAACGTCATCGGCGATCTGATCAACGACGGCCTGGTCGCCGAGGTCGGCTCGGTCGGGTCGGACGGGGGTCGGCCACGCATCCTGCTGCGCGTCGACGGCTCACGCTGGCATGCGATCGGCGTGGATGTCGGGGAGACGCGGGTTCTGGTCGAGCTGTTCACGCTGGACCTCGCCGTGCTCGCGCGCGCCGAATATCCGCTTCCTGACGGCTGCGGCGACGTGACGGCGGTGGTTGAACGCATCGATGCCGGGCTGCGCGGCGTGCTTAAGGAGAGCAGTGTCGATCAGGCGGCGGTGGCCGGCGTCGGGGTGGGGGTGCCGGGCGTCGTCGCCCGCGGTGCGGAGAGTGGCGGCCGGAATGGCGTGGTGGTGCACGGTCAGACGATCGGCTGGAACGCGGTTCCGCTCGAACGGCTGCTGCGCGAAACCGGAACCATGCGCGCTGACATGCCGCTGTTCATCGACAACGGAGCGACCACACTCGGGCAGGCCGAGATGTGGTTCGGAGCCGGGCGCGGCACTCGAGACGCGGTCATCGCGTTGATCGGGTCCGGCGTCGGCGCCTGCGTCGTCACCGATGGATCTCCGTATCGCGGGACGGGACGCAGCGCGGGGGAGTGGGGCCACACGACGGTGCAGGTCGGCGGCCGATCGTGCCGGTGCGGAGCGCGCGGTTGCCTGGAGGCATACGTGGGCGCCGAGGCGGTGATAGAGCGATATCGCGAAGCGGCCGCCGGAGAGGCGACGGCGGTTACGGCGATAGACGGTCAGCAGCACGCGGAAAGCGAGGAGAGCGCGCTCGCGGCGATCCTCGCGGCAGACGAGCGCGGCGATGAAGCGGCCCGCGCCGTCCTCGAGGAGACCGCGGTCTACCTCGGCGTGGGCGTCGCGAACTTGATCAACCTGTTCAACCCGGAACAAATCGCGCTTGGCGGCTGGGCTGGGCTGCTGCTCGGCGCACGCCTGCTGCCGCGGGTCCGGCAGATCGCCGGTGAGTACGCGCTGCGGCACGCGTTCGCGACCGTGGACCTGAGCCTGTGCGAACTGGGTCCTGACGCCGTGGCCCGCGGCGCGGCGACCCTGCCGGTCGCCGGTTTCCTGAACGCCGCCTCGGCCCAGGTGACGGCGCTGCACGTCCGCTGATGACCTGGAGGCCGGCACCGAAGCACCGGCCTCCAGGAACATCACCGTCGAGGGATATCGCTAACCGGCGGACCGGCTACGGCTTGGCGATGAGAGTTCGGTTGAGATCCACATTGCCGACCCAGGTTCCGTACGTACCCGGGTAGCCGGAGAGGTCCCCGACCGATCCCCACACGCTGCTCGCGAACGTGTTGTTCTCGACGTCAACGTTGATACCGGTCTGGTTGCGCAAGGTGAAGGCGCCGCCGTTGAGGTAGTTGTTGGTGATCGAGATGCCGGTGTCCGTGGATCCACGGTCCTGGATGAAGATCGCGGCCGTGGTGTCGCTGCGCACCGGGACGTCCACGTAGTTGCCGTCGATCTTGATGTTGCCGCCACCCTGGCTGAAGATGCCGTCCAGGTGCGTGGGGGCGCTGGCGGTTCCGGTCTGCACCAGGCCGTGGATCCAGTTGTCCTGGATGACCGAGTTGGCGGTGGGATCAATGCCCTGAGGCATGCCGGACAGGTCGTCGCGGATGGCTACCTGCGCCTGGTTCCCGTAGGCCGACCAGATCGGGGCCACATCCTCGCCGGACGGCATTGTCTTGCCGGGCAGCCAACCCACCGTGGAGTCGGTCACCTTGATCGTCGAGTTGAGTGTCCCCGAGTTCGCGGGATGCCCGAGGATCGCGTACCACGCGGTGCCGGTCCCGCCTTGAACGATCGATTGAGAGATCGTCAGGTTGCCGGTGCCGGTCCAGTAAACGCTGCCCTTGATCCACACGTGATCGAGAGTCAGGTCAGTCTGGTCGCACCGCAGGCCGTAGGACAGCCAGGAACAACCGCTCGGTGCCGCGCCGCCGGGCTGGTAGACCGTCAGGGCGGAGGTGCTCCCGAGGTAGCCGACACTGCCAGGTTGGACGTAGCCGCCGGTTGAGGTGGTCGTGCGTGTCGCGGGCGTCGAGCTCGTGACGGCGGAGGGCGTCGTCGAACTGGCGGAAGGCGCGGCCGACGAGGTGTTGCTCGGCGACGGCGCCGCGCTGCTCGACGTCACGGCCGGCGTCGGAGTTGACGTAGCCGAGGTGGTCGACGGCTGGAACAGCACATCGACCCAGTAGTTGGTCGACCGGCTCGACGCGGTCGCCGGATAGCTCGTCGCAGCGGAGTACGCGTAAATGCCGTTGCCGTTCGGCGACTGCGCCTGCTCAGCGACCAGATCTCCGTTCTGATGCGCCATTGCGAAGTAGTTGTAGTCGTAGGCGTAGTGGCCGTGCGGGGCCAGGTAGGAGATGTCGTAGGTGGTGGACGCGCTGATGTTGATCGGTGTCGCGAAATTGGCGTCCTGCCAGCCCGTCGCCGTCTCGTTCGTGAAGGTCACGCTCTCCAGCAGTTTGCCCGAGGCCGACCACAGCGACCCGACGTGCGTGCCGGTGTTGGTCGCGCCCTTGTAGAAGCGGACCCCGGTGATCTGGCCCGGCACCGTGGAATGGAACTTCAGGCCGACATTGACGCTGTTGGAGTCCGACGCGTCGGCGTTCGCGGGGACGTTGCTTGGCCACAGGCTCTGCGCGCTGGGCGCGGCGGAGGCGTTCCAGCTTAAGAAGAATCCCAGAACCGCGACGAGCGACGCGAGAACAGTCGAAAGTAAGGCAGCTTTCTTCACAAACTTGTCCTTCAAGGGTTGGCAGTCGCGCCGTAGACAACGCGGCGCACGACGGCCAGGCGGAAACTCGCCGCGGCGACCGTGCGCCGAAGCGTTTGATAGGGCGTCAGATTGAATTCGGGCGCGCGAGAACCGAGCGGCCAGGATGTGTTTCGCGGCGTTTACCGGCTCGGTGACCTGCGCGGCCGTAACCCGATGCGTCCACAGCCGCCGACAAGGCGGCTGGAATATTCGTCAGTGGAAGCTGTCGCCAGGTGGGTCAGCGATCGAGGGTATTAAATGTGCACCCATAAGTCGTGCCGTGCCTCTCCTCCGGCCGCCTACCGGGTTAGCTGACGGGTTCGGGCGGGGGAGTGGTACGCCCTACGGTGCGGGCACGAATTGCCGCAGCGACTTACGCACGACGGCAACCGAGCACGGTGCACCGATTCACCCCAGGGACGTCATCCTAAGACGACAGGTGGGTCCCCGGCTCCACTACGCGCCGGACCACGAATACGCCCGGGCACGGTTCCTCAAAGGTCCAAAGGCTGCCGTGCGGGCAGGTGGTCCGCCGCGTCACGCGTGGACTCGGCGGGTGCGCCGGTGCCGTCTTCGACAGCGCTAGCCGTGCGCACGGGCTCGACCATATGAGGTCGCGCCGCGCCGTGTCACTACCTTCGGGCAACTTTGTGAGTTTCCCGACTCGTTACTACCGATTTGCTCGCAGAACGCCATGATCAGGTGGCTGAATGTGGCTCAAAAAACGACACGTGGCCACGAATGTGACGGCGAATTCACCGCGGGTAGTTGGTGCCGCGCCGGAATTGAGGAGGCGTCAGTTCCCTTTACCGCACTGGCGTCCACACGTAGGGCGTTGTCGTGGTCACTGCGTGCAGTCCCAGTCGCTGCAGAATGGGCCGGCTGTTTTCGGACGCGTCCACTTGGAGATACTTCACGCCACGCTGCGCCGCCATTTGCGCTCGGCGGGCGACCATCGCCCGGTAGATTCCGCGCCCGCGCCACTCGGCGAGCGTCGAACCGCCCCAGAGCCCTGCGAAGTCCTCGCCCTCCCGTAGGGCCAGCCACGCCGCGCACACCACCTCGGGGCCAGACGGGGTCTCAGCCTCGGCGACGAACACCGCGAAGTCGTCCCCGCCCGTAGTGATCCGGCGGGACAGATCGTCGATGAGGTAGCCGTGGTCCTCGCCCCACACGGTGCCGTGTGTCTTCGCGATCCGGCGCAGATCGTCAGCCAGGCCCTCACCTTCGGTGACGTGACGCAGCATCACTCCCTCGGGCAGCACGGGCTCGGTCGCGAGCGCCGCGGCCTCGCCGATCACCACCGTCTCTGAGTCTTCCGGCTCGAAGCCGGCCGCCCGCAGTCGCTCGGTCAGGTCTTCCGGCAGGTCGTGCCCGCGCGTCTTCCACTCCACGGCCTCGCCGCGCGCCGCGAAGTAGTCGCGCTGGCGGGCGATCAGCGCGTCGAGTTCGGCGCCGCGCACACCCGCATCCCGCGGTGTCTCGACGAAGCCCCGATGCATACCGATCGTGCGCAGCAACGTGCCGTCCCACTCAAAGGTGAGCCCCGCGGGGCGCGGCTCATGGATGCGGGCACGGGTGTTCTCGTCGTATGCGGCGAGCAGCGCGGCGGTATCAGTCACATGATGGAGCGTAAGCAGGCCCGCAACCGATTTGATTATCGGCCGTTGCTGGGGGACTCGCGACGCTGCTGCGCAAGCCGGTCCACCAGTTGCGAGAGGGCAGGCAGTGCGGCGTCGATCGCGGCGCGCTCCTGCGGGCCGAGTTCGCCGAGCGCGACCGCGATCCGCTCGCGGTGCGCGGCGTGCCAGTCGGCCAGTTGACGGCGGCCGTGTTCGCTCAGCTCCACTACCGCGACCCGCCGGTCGGCCGGATCGGTGCCGCGTTCCACCAGCCCGGCGGTCATCATCTGGCTGATCAGGCCGCTGACGGTGGAGGGGGCGAGCCGCAGCCTCGTGGCCAGGTCACCGACTCGGGCCGGCGCCGACTCGGCCAGCGACTGGAGCAGTTCGACCTGCGCCATGGGCAGCGACTCCCACGGGTAGTCGGCGCGGATGCTGGCGCGCAGCACCCGACGCAGCCGTGCGACGACGTCGGTGAGCGCGTAGGCGTCGGCAGGAACCGATGTCGACGCGACGGGTGACGACTCGGACACGGGTGCCGTGGCGTTTGCTTCGTCGGCCTTCGCCGCGCCACTCCCGGTCACGCAGCCACTGTACCGGTACCGTCGTTCGAACCGCGTAGACCGACCGAACCGCGGACCGCGCGGGCCCGCACGCGCGGGCCCGGTTCGGGACGGTCGTGTTTAGCCGAAGCGGCCGGTGATGTAGTCCTCGGTGGCCCGCTGCGCCGGGTTGGCGAAGATCCGCGCGGTGTCGTCGATCTCGATCAGCTTGCCAGGCTGGCCGGTCCCGGCGATGTTGAAAAAGGCCGTGCGGTCGGAGACCCGCGCCGCCTGCTGCATGTTGTGCGTGACGATCACGATGGTGAACTCGGCCTTGAGCTGAGCGATCAGGTCCTCGATCGCGAGCGTTGAGATCGGGTCGAGCGCGGAGCACGGCTCGTCCATCAGCAGGACGTCAGGCGAGACCGCGATGGCCCGCGCGATGCACAGACGCTGCTGCTGACCGCCGGAGAGGCCCGCACCCGGCTTGTTCAGCCGGTCCTTGACCTCTTCCCAGAGGTTCGCGCCGCGCAGCGAGTGCTCGACCAGGTCGTCGAGGTCGCCCCCCCGCTTTTTTGACGCAGCCTTCAGGCCATTGAGACGCAGCCCGGCCGCCACGTTGTCGTAGATCGACATGGTGGGGAACGGGTTCGGCCGCTGGAACACCATGCCGACCGTGCGGCGCACCGCGACCGGGTCGATCGCCGGGCCGTACAGGTCCACGTCGTCGAGCAGCACCTTGCCCTCGACCCGCGCGCCCGGAATCACCTCGTGCATCCGGTTCAGCGTGCGCAGCACCGTCGACTTGCCGCAGCCGGACGGGCCGATGAACGCGGTCACCGTGCGCGGCTCGACCGTCAGGCTGATGTCGTCGATCGCCCTGAACCCGCCGTAGTACGCGGACATCCCGGAGACGTCGATCCGCTTCGCCATCTGAGTTTCTTCCTTCTCGTTCCGGTTCCGGTGTGTCTGTCCGCTAGTCCGCGATGTCGAACACGTAACCCAGGCCGCGCACGGTGCGCATCCTGGCGTAGGCGTCCGGGTCGATCTCCAGGTGCCGGCGCAGCCGCCGGATGTGCACGTCGAGCGTCTTGTTGCGGTCCGGGTAGCCCTCGCCCCAGACCGTGTCGAGCAGCTGCCTGCGGGTCAGCAGCCGGCCGGCGTTCTCCATGAGGACGGCGAGCAGCTCGAACTCTTTGGGCGCCATGTGGACGCTGCGCCCGGCGACCCGCACCGCCATGCCGTCGAGGTTCAGCTCGACCGGCCCGACCGTGAGCAGCCGTAGCCGCCCGAGGGTCTGCGGGCTCACCGCGACGTATGCGTACGCGTGCGCGTCATGGCGCGCTGTGCCGGTCTGTGTGTGCGAGCGAGTCGTCATCGGAATCAGACCCGCCCGGGCTTCTTCCACCAGGCCAGCAGTCGCGCGGCGAGGTTGAGGATCATGATGATCAGGATCAGGGTCAGCGCTCCGGCCCAGGCCCGGTCGACCGCGGGCTGGTACGGCTGAGTCGCCTCGTTGAAGATGAACGCCGGCAGCGAGCCTTGCGCGCCGCTGAACGGGTTCTGGTTGATCGACGAGGTGAACCCGACCACCAGCAGCACCGGCGCCGTCTCGCCCATGATGCGGGCGATGCCGAGCATGATGCCGGTGACGATGCCGGGTAGCGCGGTCGGCACCACTACTCGCAGCACCGTGCGCCACTTGGGCACGCCGAGTGCGTATGAGGCTTCACGCAGCGAGTGGGGCACCAGCTTGAGCATTTCCTCGCTGGAGCGGATCACCAGAGGCAGCATCAGGATCGTCAGCGCCAGCGAACCCGCGAAGCCGGAGCTCTTGAAGCCGAAGGCGAGGATCCACAGGGACAGGATGAACAGGCCCGCGACGATCGACGGCAGGCCCATCATCACGTCCACGATGAAGGTCACCGACCGGGAAAGCCACCCGCGGCCGTACTCCACCAAGTAGATCGCGACCATCACGCCGATCGGTACCGCGATGAGCGCGGCCAGGCCGGCCTGCTCCAGCGTGCCGAGGATGGCGTGGTACGCGCCGCCGCCGGAGTCGGACTCGGCGATGTTGCGCATCGAGTGGTAGATGAAGTTGCCGCCGAAGTCCTTGGCGCCGTTGCTGATCACCAGCACCAGGATCGAGGCCAGCGGCAGTACCGCGAGGAGGAACGCGACGGTGACCCCGCTGCTGGCGAACAGGTTAGCCAGGCGGCGGCGGGGGGCGACGGAGTTGAGCGGCCTGTCCGTGAATCCAGGGTCCTGGTGCGCGTCGTTCGGGTCGATCGTGCGGTGGAACGGGCTGCGGCGGAAGTTGTCCACCGGGCTCGCGTTCGTCCCGGCCGCGGCCGCGGCCACCGCGACCTCGGGAGCCTGCGCGGCGGTGGGCGCGGTGTCGCCGGCGTCGTCCTTGATGACGCCCCGCTGCGCGATCCGCCTGGCCAGGTAGTTGACCACCAGGGTCATCACGAACAGCACGAGGCCGGAGGCGATCAGCGCGCCGCGGCCGACATCGAAGGCGTTCTTGAACTGCACCGCGATATTCGCCGCGATGGTGTTGCCGCCGGGCTCGAGGAACCGGGTGAAGAAGCCGTTGGTCTGGGAGAGCACCATGGCCACCGCGATGGTCTCGCCCAGCGCCCGGCCGAAGCCGAGCACGATCGCGCTGATCACTCCGGAGCGGCCGTAGGGCAGCACGGCGAGCCGGATCATCTCCCACTTGGTCGCGCCGAGCGCGTATGCGGCCTCGATGTTCTCGCGCGGGGTCTGCAGGAACACCTCGCGGGAGATCGCGGCCACGATCGGCAGGATCATGATGGCCAGCACCACGCCGGCCGCGAACACCGAGCGCGGCGCGGGCGCCCCGTCGTAGTGGAAGATCGGGATCCAGCCGAGCACGTCGGAGACGATCTGCGAGACGCCGCCCATGTGCGGGACCAGGAAGATGATGCCCCACAGGCCATAGACGACCGAGGGCACGGCGGCGAGCAGGTCTACGACGTAGCCGAGTGCTTGCGAGAGCCTGCGCGGGGCGTACTGGCTGATGAACAGCGCCGTGCCGACCGCGATCGGGCCGCCGATCGCCAGCGCGAACAGCGACGTGATCAGGGTGCCCCAGGCGACCAGGGCCACGCCCCAGACCGACGGGTCGTCATCCGGGTTCCACTCGAAGGCGGTCAGGAAGTTGACCGAGTCCGCGCTGATCGCGTGAACCGCCTGGGTGATCAGGAACGCCACGATCGCGCCCATCAGCACCACCAGGAACCACGCGCTGCCGCGTGCGCCGCCGGCGAACAGGCCGTCGCCGCGGCGGGAGTGGCCGGTGAGCCCGGCGCCGGGACCGCGGCGGGAGTGGCGCGGCTCGCCGGGAGGCGCGGTCGAGAGGTACTCGGCCTCGCCGAGCCGTTGATCGCTCAGATGTGAGGGGCCGGAGTCGGTCACGGCCGGCGGCTCGCCGCTCATCGTTCTCCTGACGGTGCGGTTCGATGCGGGAGAGGGAACTTGCTCGGGAAGGGGCTTGGCTGCCGCCGCGGGAAGCAGGTCGCGGCGGCAGCCTTCGGGTTTATCAGTGTGCTGTGTCCCGCTGAGCGGGACACAGCGCCGGGCACTAGCCCAGGTTGCCGACCGCGGTGGCGACCAGGCTCTGGATGTTGGCCGGCAGGCTGACGTAGCCGGCCGTCGGCAGCTCCGCCTGCGCGGTGGTGCTGGACATGTAGCTCAGGAAGCCCTTGATCAGCGGCAGCTGCGTCGCGTCGTTGCCCTTGTCGCACGCGATCTCGTAGGTGACCAGGACGGCCGGGTACGAGTTCGGGTCCGAGTAGGTGTAGTCGAAGGCCAGCTGGATGTCGTTGCCGGTCTGGTTCACCTTCGCCTTGGCGATGAACGCGGAGGCGTTGGCGGTGCTGGCCTCGACGAACTGGCCCTGCGCGTTGCCGACCTTCGCGGTCTGCAGGTTGTTCGCGCTGGCGTAGGACAGCTCGGCGTAGCCGATGCCGCCGGAGGTGGACTTGACCGCCTGGGCGACGCCCGAGGAGCCGTTCTGGCCCTGGCCGCTGCTGGCCGGCCACTGCTTGTTGGCCTTCGACGGGAAGTCGGCCGCGTCGGTCTGGTTCAGGTAGTTGGAGAAGTTGAACGAGGTGCCGGACTTGTCCGAGCGGTGGAAGGTGGTGATCTTCGTGCTCGGCAGGGTCACGCCGGAGTTGTCCTTGGCGATCGCCGGGTCGCTCCAGGTGGTGATCTTGCCGGTGAAGATCTTCGCCAGGGTCTGCGCGGACAGGTTCAGCGGGGCGGTCACGCCGGAGACGTTGTACATGACCGCGATGGCGCCGGGCACCATCGGCAGGTCCACGGCCTTGCCGCCGGTGCAGCGCGCGTCGGCCTTGGCCACGTCGGCGCCGGAGAGCGGGAAGTCGGAGCCGGCGAAGTCGACCTGCTTCTGCTCGAAGGAGGTCACGCCCGCGCCGGAACCGCTCGGGTTGTAGTTGATCGTCGCGCCCGAGCAGGCGGCCTGGTAATCCTTGGTGAACTTGTCGATCGCGTTCTTCTGCGCGCTCGACCCGGCCAGCGTCAGGGTGCCGCTGCCGCAGGAGATGCCCGAGGCCGACGAGGCCGAGCTGCTGGCGCCGGCGCTGGACGAGGAGCCGCTCGCCGCCGGGCCATTGTTGTTGGACCCGCACGCGGCGAGCGTGGCGGTGGCGATGAGGCCGGCGCCCGCGACGGCGACGTACCGCTGGAGCTTCACGGGGAAGTCCCTTCCGTTCGAAGCCGGATCCGTCTCCCCGAGGGGGCGGCTATCCGGTCGTCATGAGCCTGTTTCGTGCTGACGTCTGCGAACGTAGGGACGTGAGGTGAATCGATGAGCCGGGCAAGGTGAACGCCGGGTATACAGTGCGGGACTTTTGGGCGGATGCGCCACGGTGCCGGTTCAGGGCGGCGGTCTATGCGCTGACCTGCGGGAAGATCGCATTGTAGCGGAGCCGCCGAGAGGTTGTTCACCAAAAGGACACGGTGGTCATCGGAGGTTGGTCACATTTGCCACGGCTGTGGCTGTGGCTGCGGCCGCGGCCGCGTCCTGTCGGCCGCTCTACCGCCGCTGTCGTGTCCCGCGTCCCGTGTTCCTGCCCTTGCGCCGTCTCCCGCGTCCCGTTCAGTTCACCGAAGCGTCACCTCAAATTACTTCGGTAACCGAATAGCTTGGTAGCCTTGAGGTTATGGCGCTGCTCATCGAACGGCCGCGCCCGGCGCGCATCCGGCAGTCGCGCCGGGGGTGGTGGCTCGCGATCGCTGCCGTGTGCCTCGGCGCATTCATGGGGCAGCTCGACGCGTCGATCGCGGTGCTGACGTATCCGGCGCTTGAGGAGCGGTTCCACGCTCCGGCCGCTGCCGTCGAGTGGGTGTCGCTCGGGTATCTACTGACGCTGATAGCGCTGCTCGTTCCGGCCGGGCGGCTTGCCGACGCGCACGGCCGCAAGCTGTTCTACCTGTACGGCTTTCTCGTGTTCACGCTCGCTTCGGCGGCCTGCGGACTGGCGCCGACGCTCAGCGCCCTGATCGGCTTCCGGCTCGTGCAGGCGATCGGCGCGGCTGCGCTGCAAGCCAACAGCGTCGCGTTGGTGGCGACCAGCGCTCCGCGCGGGCGGTTGCGTGCCGCTTTGGGTGTCCAGGCCGGTGCCCAAGCGGTCGGTCTGGCGCTCGGACCGACACTCGGCGCGGTGATCGTGACCGGTCTGGGCTGGCGCTGGGTGTTCCTGTTGAACGTGCCGGTGGGGGTCGTAGCGCTGATCGCGGGCAACTTCTTTCTGCCGAGGACGCGGAACCGCACAGCGGTGGACCGCTTTGACTGGCCAGGTTTCGCGCTGCTCGCGGTGTCAAGCACGGCGCTGCTGCTGGCGATTTCGGCCGCGTCAGGGCTCGAACTGTCGGTGGTGGAGGCAGCCGCGTTGTTCGTGATTGCGGTAACGGCGAGCCTGGCGTTCGCGAGGCGTCTGTCGCACGCCGCCAGTCCGCTGGTGAATCCGGTGTTGTTGCGCACGCGTGGCACTGCCCTCGGTCTCGCGGGCGCACTTGGCGGCTACCTGGTCCTCTTCGGCCCGCTGGTGCTCGTGCCGGCAGTACTCACGGCGCGTGGGGATTCGCTCGCCTTGGCAGGGCTCGTACTCACCGCGCTGCCGGCTGGATTCGCCGTCACCGCGCTGGCAGCCGATCGGATCCTGCCGCGCGGCTGGACCGATCGCCGACGTGCGCTGGCTGGTGCGGCGCTCGCGCTCGGCGCGTTGCTTGCGGTGCTCGCGATGTTCGCGCTGTCCGTCGCCGGATCGGATTTCGCGGCAGTGCTCGCGGTGTTGCTGGCCTTGCTGGGCCTGGGTCTCGGCGTATTCGCACCGGCGAACAATGCCCTGATCATGGCGGCGATCCCGCGCGGCACCGAGGCGACAGGCGGCGGCCTGGTGAACATGGCTCGTGCCCTCGGGACCGCGCTCGGCGTGGCGCTGGTGACGCTGAGCCTGCATCAGGGTTCGCATTCTGGCGGCGCGGCGGCGGCTCTGCTCGCGCTGATTGCGACGGCAGTGCTCATCGTGACAGCAGCCAGTGATGCCCGGAGTCAGATGGCATCCCAGGGCGCCTGAGCGCAACGGTCGAGAACGTGAGCGAGCAGCGGAGCGTCGAGCGGAATGTCGAGTTCGTCGATGCGGCGCACGGTCGCGATGCCGCGCGAGTTCGTCACGAAGGCGCCGTCGAACGCGGCGAGGTCGTCCAGGAGCACGCGACGATGGTGTTGCGGCACGTCAGCCGCCGACAGCTCTCGCTGCAAGACCTGCATGCCGATGCCGAGCAGCATGGGCGCCTGCGGCCAGACGACCGCGTCGCCTTGGATGAATCCGACGTTCGTGATCGCCCCCTCCGCGATCAGCCCGCCTTCGCCAACGAGTAAGGGCTCGTCGAAACCACGCCGCTCGACCAGCTTGATGTAGTGGCCCTGCGCAAAGCCGCCGACATGCTTGATGTGAGCAAAAGGCCGCTGATAAGGAACGGAGCACAGGGTCAGCGGCCCGGCCGGCATCTCGTAAGGCGGCCGTACGGTCAGCAGAACACTGATCTCGGGCTCGACGCCCGCCGGAGGTTCGGCAGATCCGTCGGGGCTGAACACGTTGATTCGAACGGAGGCGTCTCGGGTGGTTCCGTCGCGGTCGTCATTTTCACCACTGTCGTCCCCGAGCGCGTGTCGCAGGTGGGCGAGGATGCGCTCGCCGCTCAATTCGACCCCGAACAGTTCCCTGGTCGCCGCGTCGAGCCGGGCGAGGTGGAAGTCCAGGCCACGCACCCTGCCCCCGCGGACCTGCATCGCCGTGAAGTGGCCGTAGCCGCCGAGCGCGGGAAAAAGCTCCAGGCCGGTGATCGCCGCGTGGCCGTTGAGTTCAAGGCGCGCAGGCAGCGGGGGCATCAGTCACCCTCATTCGCGCCGTCGCCGCGCGGGATCGCGAACTCGGTCAGCAGCGCGCCGCCGGGCGCCAGGTCCGACCAGTCGCCCGGCACGCTGAACACTGAAAGACCAGAGGTCGGGTACTTTTCGCGGGCGCGGGCAAGCGGTTCGCCGGACTCCGTGTCGGCGAGAGTTACCGCGAGGTGCTGCATACCGGGATTGTGGCCGACCAGTAGTAGTCCGCGGACCCGCGCCGGAGTCTCGCGCACCACCGTGAGCAGCGTCGAAGTGGTCGCGGCGTAAATTCTGCCGTCGTAAACCGGCGTCGGTGGGCCGTCGAGTTCCTTGGCGACCAACTCCCAGGTCTCGCGGGTGCGCCGGGCCGGAGAGCACACGACCCGATCGATCGCGAAGGCGTCGAGCCGCCGCCCGGCCTCGCGCAGCCATCGGCCCGCGGCTGGGGCGTCACGCCGTCCGCGCTCGGCGAGCGGTCGTTGCCGGTCTTCGACGTCCGGCCAGGCGGCCTTCGCGTGTCGCAGAACGATCAGGTACCTGGTGGTGACGGGTGCGGTCACCCGTACAGCTTTGCAGAGCGAGTCAAGCCCGGCATTCCGAGGGTGCGGTGAGGGTGCGGCGAGGGTGGGCCGTGAGCGCGTCGCGAGGCGAAATACGGGGGAGGGGTATGCGCATATACCCGGCAGGGGTATGCTGACGTTATGGAGGGACACGGGTACACCGCGCACAAGCAGGACTACCTCAAGCGGCTGCGCCGGATAGAAGGCCAGGTCCGTGGTTTGCAACGGATGGTCGACGAGGACAGTTACTGCATCGACATCCTCACCCAGGTCTCCGCGGCTACCAAGGCGCTGCAGTCGGTGGCGATCGGCCTGCTTGAGGAGCATCTCGCGCATTGCGTCGCGGATGCGGTGGCTCAGGGCGGAGAAACCGCTGACGCCAAGGTGAAAGAGGCCGCCGACGCCATCGCGCGGCTGGTTCGTTCGTGAGTTAGAGGATTAGAGGAGCAGAGCAAACTGATGAGCACTGAGACCGAGAAGAACATCGTCACCGACTACACCGTGAGCGGCATGACGTGCGGGCACTGCGTCGCCTCGGTGACGGAGGAAGTCGGCGCGGTCGACGGAGTGAGCGATGTGGATGTGGACCTGGCCTCCGGCCGCGTCACCGTGACCAGTTCCCGTCCGCTGCCGGTCGCCGAAGTTCAGGCGGCTGTGGACGAGGCCGGATACCAGCTCGTTTCCTGACCGGCAGGCGGCGGCGGAGAGCGTGGCGAGCGACAGGGCGGCGACTAAGACAGTGGTAGCAAAGACGGCAGCGACCGAGACGGCGTCCGGCGCGAAGGTGTTCGGCGCGAAGGTGTTCGGCGAGACGGCGGCAGCGAAAACAGCGGTGACCGAGCCCGCGATCGCGCGGGTTGCACTCGACATCACTGGTATGACTTGTGCGTCCTGCGCGACGCGGATCGAGCGAAAGCTCAATCGGCTCGACGGCGTGACCGCGACGGTGAACTACGCCACCGAGCAAGCCAGCGTCGAGTACCCGCGAGCGCTGAGCCCGCAGGACCTTGTCGCAGTAGTGGAAGCCGCCGGATATCGGGCGACTGTGCCCGCTCCGCGTCTCGCCGCTGACGCCCCTCATGCCGCTGAAGCCGCTGAAGCCGCTGATGCCGTCGCGCTGGAGCAGTCCGGAGCTGCGGAATCGACAAGCGATCAGCCCACTGATTTGGTCGTCCAAGCCGCCGCGGCACTCCTGCGCCGGCTGACGATTTCCGCGGCTCTGGCGCTCCCGGTTCTGCTGATGGCGATGGTTCCGGCGCTCCAGTTCCGCAATTGGCAGTGGCTCTCGCTTACGCTCGCCGCCCCAGTCGTGGCGTGGGGCGGCTGGCCGTTCCACCGCGCCGCGATCACAAACCTGCGCCACGGCGCGGCGACGATGGACACGCTGATCTCACTCGGCACCCTCGCCGCGTTTACGTGGTCGCTGTACGCGCTCTTCTTCGGTGACGCCGGGCAGCCCGGCATGCGGATGCCCTTCGAGCTGATCGCGAGTGGTTCCGGGACCGACGCGATCTACCTCGAAGTGGCTTCGGTGGTGATCGTGTTCATCCTCGCCGGCCGCTACTTCGAGGCGCGGGCGAAGCGACGTTCCGGAGCGGCACTCAGGGCACTGCTGCACCTCGGCGCGAAGGACGTCGCCGTACTGCGCGACGACCGCGAGATCCGCATCCCGATCGGACAGTTGGCGCGCGGCGATCTGTTCGTGGTGCGGCCGGGAGAGAAGGTCGCGACGGACGGCGTGGTCGTTGAGGGTCGTTGCGCGATCGACGCCAGCCTGCTGACCGGCGAGTCCGTGCCCGTCGAGGTCGGCCCTGGCGACGCGGTGACCGGTGCGACGGTTAACGCGGGTGGCCGGATTGTGGCGCGTGCGACGCGGATCGGCGCCGAGACGCAGCTGGCGCAGATCGCGCGACTGGTGGTGGAGGCGCAGACCGGAAAGGCGGCCGTCCAGCGGCTCGCCGACCGGGTATCAGCAGTCTTCGTCCCAATCGTGATTGTGCTGGCGGTCGCGACGCTCGTTGGCTGGCTGCTCGCGGGCGAGGGCGCCGCGCGCGCCTTCACGTCCGGTGTCGCTGTGCTGATCATCGCCTGTCCTTGCGCCCTCGGTCTCGCCACGCCCACCGCGCTGCTGGTCGGCACGGGCCGTGGCGCGCAACTCGGCATCCTGATCAAGGGCCCGGAGGTGCTGGAGTCCACCAGGCGCGTCGACACGATCGTGCTCGACAAGACCGGGACTGTGACGACCGGAGAGATGACGCTGCTGCGCATCGTTCTTGCGTCAGTTAGTGATGGCGAGGCGCAGGTCCCACGTGGGGGGCAGGTCCCAGACGAGGCGCGGGTTCCAGACGAGGCGCGGGTTCCAGACGAGGCGCAGGTGTTGCGCCTTGCCGGTGCCGTCGAATCGGCTTCGGAGCACCCAATTGCGCGCGCGGTCGCGAAGGCTGCGGCCGATTTCCTTGGCGTAGCTGCGCTGCCGCGAGTCGATCAGTTCTCGAATACGGACGGACTGGGTGTCGAAGGGCTCGTCGATGGTCGCGACGTGCTGGTCGGACGCCCTCGGCTGCTGATTGAGCGCGGCATCACGCTTCCTGCGGACCTGGACGAAGCGCGCGTCGTCGCCGAGGCCGAGGGAGCGACCGCCGTCGCAGTGGCTTGGAACGGCGCAACGAGGGCGATCCTCGTTGTCGGTGACGTAGTCAAGCCCGGATCCGCCGAAGCTGTGGCCCGGCTGCGCGCCCTTGGGCTTAGGCCGATTTTGCTCACCGGCGACAATGCGCGGGCAGCGCGCCGCATCGCCGAACAGGTCGGCATCGACGACGGCGACGTGATCGCCGAGGTCTTGCCGGCGGAGAAGGCGGAACACGTAAAGCGACTGCAAGCGGAGGGCCGCACGGTCGCGATGGTCGGCGACGGAGTCAACGATGCCGCCGCGCTCGCGCAAGCCGATCTTGGCCTGGCGATGGGCACCGGTGCGGACGCGGCGATCGAGGCCGCGGACCTGACTCTGGTCGGCGGCGATCCGCGCGGCCTTCCCGACGCGATTCGGCTGTCGCGTAGGACTCTGGCCACGATCAAGGGGAATCTGTTCTGGGCTTTCGCCTACAACGTCGCCGCGCTGCCGCTGGCCGCGGCTGGGTTGCTCGGTCCGCTGATCGCGGGCGCGGCGATGGCGGGCTCTTCGGTCTTCGTGGTTTCGAACAGCCTGCGATTGCGCCGATTCAGCTGAAGATGGCGAGTGTGATCGTGGCAGCGGCGGTTGTCCCGTTCAGCGGGACAAGTGGTCGGGATGGTTGTCCCGTTCAGCGGGACAGTGTCGTGGTGCCGGGTCAGGTGTCCCGTTCAGCGGGACAAGTGGTCGGGATGGTTGTCTCGCTGAACTGGACAGCCGACAGTTCCTCGTGTCCCGCTCAGCTGGACACTCGTATCCGAAGCCGCGCCAGTTGTCCCGCTCAGCTGGACAATTCCTCCGCCACCGCCGCGCCGAACGCGTCGATGTCCGCCTCGGTCGTGTCGAACGACGCCATCCAGCGCACCTCGCCGGTCTGCTCGTTCCACGTGTAGAACCGGAACCGCTTCTGCAGCCGCTCGGTCACATCCCGCGGCAGGATCGCGAACACCGCGTTCGCCTGCACCTCCTGCGTGATCCGCACGCCCGGCACGTCGCGGACCTCATCCGCCAGCCGGCGCGCCATCGCGTTCGCGTGCTTCGCGTTGCGCAGCCACAGATCCCCGCCGAGCAGCGCCTCGAACTGCACCGAAACGAAGCGCATCTTCGAGGCCAGCTGCATCGCCGCCTTACGCAGGAACTGCATGCCGCGCACCGCGTCCGGGTTCAGCACGACGATCGCCTCGCCGAGCAGCATGCCGTTCTTTGTGCCGCCGAAGGAGAGCACGTCGACGCCGACGTCCGTGGTGAACGCACGCAGCGGCAGATCCAGCGTCGCCGCAGCGTTGGCCAGGCGGGCGCCGTCGACGTGCACTTTCATCCCATGCCCGTGCGCCTGCTCGCAGATCGCCGCGATTTGCTCAGGCGAGTAGCAGGTGCCGAGCTCCGTCGTCTGTGCGATCGAGACGATCCGTGGCTGCGCGCGATGCTCATCGCCCCACCCCCAGGCGTGCCGTGCGATCAGCTCCGGCGTCAGCTTGCCGTCCGGAGTGGGCAGCGTCAGCAGCTTGAGACCGGCCACTTTCTCCGGCGCGCCGCACTCGTCCACGTTGATGTGCGCAGTCTCGGCGCAGACGACCGACTCCCAGCGCTCGGTCATCGCCTGGAGCCCGACGACATTGGCGCCGGTGCCGTTGAACACTGGATACGCCGTCGCCTGCTCGCCGAAGTGCCGCCGGAACACTTCCTGCAGGTGCTCGGTGTATGCGTCCTCGCCGTAGCTGACCTGATGGCCGCCGTTGGCGACGGCGAGCGCGTCGAGGATCTCCGGGTGCACGCCGGCGTAGTTGTCGCTGGCGAAACCGCGGGAGTCCGGGTCGTGTCGTCGCTGTACCGTCATCAGATCCGCTCGCTGTTCTCGGCCGTTCGCTGCCTGGTTTTTCACTGATGGCGCGGTGACACCAGTGATCCTGGTGAGCCTATTGTCCGCGCGTACCTTGCCTGCTGCCTGCTGCTCAGTCGCTAGGCCGCCTGCTCGCCGGTGATCCCCTTCGTGGAGGCCACGACGCCGCGCAGCTTCTTCTCCAGTGCCTCGTAGAACATGCTGAGCGGGAACTCGTCCGGCAGCACCCGGTTGACCAGCTCCTTTGGCGGGCCGTCCAGCGGCAGTGCCTCGACCCACGGCTGGCTAAGGCCGCGCGCCCAAGCCGAGGCCGGGTTCGGCGTCACGTATTCGGCGACCAGTTCATAAGCCGCGATCCAGTGCGCGGTCTTCGGCCGGTCGATGCCATCGCGATACAGCTTCTCGACCCGCTCGCACAGGGCGATCACCGTCGGAGCCACCCGCTGCCAGTCGATCGTCAGTCGGTTATCGGTCCAGCGCAGCACATCGTTCTTGTGCAGGTACGCAAAGAGCAACTGCCCACCGAGCCCGTCATAGTTGCGGACCCGGTTGCCGGTGATCGGGAAGCGGAACAGCCGGTCGAACAGGATCGCGTGCTGCACCGCGCGGGCCTGCTCAAGACCTTCGGCCTCAAGTCGGACCGCCTCGCGGAAGGTGGTCAGGTCGCAGCGCAACTCTTCCAGTGAGTACAGCCAGTAAGGCATCCGCTGCTTGATCATGAACGGGTCGAACGGCAGGTCGCCGTGGCTGTGGGTACGGTCGTGGATCATGTCCCACAGGACAAACGCGTCCTGCGCCTTCGCCTGCGAGGCGACCAGTTCGGCGGCCTCGGCGGGCAGTTCCAGCCGGACGGTCTCGGCGGCGGCCTTGGTCACCACGCGGAAACGGGCGGACTCGCGGTCGCAGAAGATCGCGCCCCAGGTGTAGACGGGCACCTCCCGCACCGCGACGGTTTCCGGGAACAGCACGGCCGAGTTGGTGTCATAGCCGGCGGTGAAGGCAGTGAAGGCGACCGGCACGAACATCGGGTTGTCGTACCGACTGTGCTCCAGCTCGGCGAGCCAATCGGGCCACACCACACGCAGCAGCACGGCCTCGATGTTGCGGTCCGGGTTTCCGTTCTGCGTGTACATCGGGAACACGACGAGGTGCTCCAGCCCGTCGATCCGCTGCCGCTCGGGTCGGAAGGCGAGCAGCGAATCGAGGAAGTCCGGCACGCCGAAGCCGCCGTCCGCCCACCGCGCGAAATCGGCGCGCAGGGCAGCGTGGTACTCGGCATCGTGCGGGAACAGCGGCGCGAGCGCGTCAAGCGCCTCTAGTAGCGCGCCCACTGCGGCTCGTGCGTCTGCGAGGTCGTGCGTAGCGGCATCGATCGAGCCGTCCTTGGCCTGCAGCGGCCGGATCTCCTGCACCGCGGCGACGAGTCGCTGCCATGCCGGATGCCGCTGCGCCCCCGACTCGGCGGGCCGTCCGGCCGGTTTGTCGAGGATCACACCTATCTCCGTCATAGCCCGCTCCATCAGAAGAATTTACGTCAGAACCGCTGAGATCTTGTAAGAATTCTCGCTGATGGTGCGATTGAGTGCAAGAGCTGAGGTGGGCAGCCGGAACTGCCCCGCTGGAAGTGCCCAGCTGGGAGCCGTACGTCCGGAGGTGATTGGCCCGTCGGGGGTGATTGTCGAGCAGCTGTTGGTCAGCGGTTGATCGAGCGCGACTGGGGGCGCCTAACGGGCCGCGGCGGTCCCGGTGTGGAAGGCGGTCGGTAGCAGCCAGTGCCCGCCGAGAACGACGGAGCCCAGCGCGACGACCACGAACAGGAACACCCACAACCCCGCCGGAAGCTTGGTCAGCTTGCCGAGCTGGTCCGCGTCCGAGTCCGGAGCACGGCCGCCGCGCCGCTGCCACTGCAGCTCGAAGACGGGGCGCACCCCGCCGAGCAACAGGAACCAGACCGCCAGATACGCGAAGCCTGCCTGCACCTTCGGGTCGGCGTACCAGGACACGACGAAGGCCAGCGCGCCGGTGACGACGACCGAGAGCAACCCGAAGAAGTTACGCAGCATCAGCAGCATGAGCGCGAGCAGTCCGACACACACCCACAGCAGCGCCGTGATATGTCCGCGGCCAAGCAGCGCCGCGCCGCCGAGCCCGAAGAGGGAGGGCGCGATGTAGCCGGACAACGCCGTCAGGACCATGCCGAAGCCGTACGGCTTCCCATATGAGACGGTGACACCCGAAGTGTCCGCGTGTAACCGGATTCCGGTGAGTCTGCGGCCGGTGAGCAGCGCGGCGACCGCGTGCCCGCCCTCGTGCGCGATCGTCACCGCATTGCGGGCCAGCCGCCAGGCCGGTCGGTACGCGACGGTCGCCAACGCCAACGACGCCGCGCTGAGCACTAACCAACGCGGCGCAGCGGGCTGCGCAGCGTTGATCTCATGCCACAACGCGCTGAGATTCGACACGGCCATGTCGGCAAGGATGCTAGATCCGATACGGTCCGGTCCAGCCACCATCCTGAGCCGTGTAATAGATAGGCGGCGCGGAGAACTCGGCGAGTACGAACACGTCGAGCTCGTTCGCCCCCGCGCGGTAACCCGTCGCGAGCGCAGCGCCAGGCGGGAGACCCACACCGTTCGGTACTACGCCGACCGACCACATACCGTCAGACTCCTGTGCGTATTGGCGCAGCCGGCCGTTTTCATCGACGACGAATACGAGCAGCTGACGACCGCCGTTCTGATAACCGGTGGCCAGGGCCGATGGCGCATGCAGCCCTGCTCCCGGCAGAACCTGCACATCCCAGCCGAATCGTTCCCGCCGGAACGCACAAAGACGACCCTGCACGTCCACGGTGAACAGGGTCAGCTCACCTCCGCCGCCTGGATAGCCGGTAGCCAGCGGCGCGCCCGGCGGCAGCTCGAAGTCCTGCACCAGCTGCGCGCTGGGCGATTCGACGTCCCACAGGCCGTCCGCGGTCTCCGAAACCGCCTGCACCTGGCCGGCGCCGTCGATCGCGAACAAGGTCAGCTTCGTGCCGTTGTTCTGATATCCCGTCGACAGGTTCGCTCCGTGCGGCAACGGCGTGTCCAGCGGAACCAGCCGCTGATACCAGCGACCGTCGTCAGTCCCCTGAAAGATCAGCGGCTCGCCGGAACGCCCGACCACGAACACGTCGAGCACGGAACCGCCACTCTGATATCCCGTGGCGATGCACGCGCCGGGCGGGATACCTACGGCTT
Organism: Actinocrinis sp.; assembly: GCF_035605935.1. Classification (GTDB taxonomy): domain Bacteria; phylum Actinomycetota; class Actinomycetes; order Streptomycetales; family Catenulisporaceae; genus Actinocrinis. The sequence continues at coordinate 67,722 of NZ_DATNGK010000277.1, forward strand.
CCGGCACGACGTCGGCTTCCCACGCGCGTCCCCCAGGCGTGAGATAGACACGCAGCATGCCGTCGCGGTCGACGGCGAACACGTCGAGCTGCGCACCCCGAGCCTGATAACCCGTCATCAGAGCGCCGGGAGGGTGCAGATCGGTGCCGAAGGGAAGCCCGTCTGCTTGAGGCAGCGCAACACCGGTCCATATCGCGCCATCTTGGACGGCGCAGCGCAGAACGCCGACAGAATCGATGTGGAAAAGATGTAAGCGGTCAGGTGCGCGCCGCAATCCGGTCGCAAGCTGCCCCCCGACGCGGCTCACGAGTGAACTCCTCCCCCTCCTGTCTGACGTGCGTCCATGGTGGGACATGGCGGCCTTGAGCGGTACGGTTTTCGTAAAGATTTCATGTTGCGAACGTAGAACACGGCGGATGATCTTTTAGGCGATCATTTCCGGGCGCGAAAAAAGGGCGTTTTCGATCAGTGCCGTGCTTCGCGAGCGACGGTGATCAGCAGACGACCTCGAGGGTTCGCGTCAGCTCGCGCCAGCGCCGATGATCAGCTGGTGGCGTTGACAAGAGCCTGATAGGTAGCGGTGTCGCAGCCGCCGTCGAGCGGAGGCTGGCCCTGGTCGTGTTGTAGGTAGTCGAATTTGAAAGCGCGAATCGCCGAGCCGGTCGCGTTCTGGTAAAGGCCGACGTTGTCGGTCGGGTGCCACCACCGGTTGCCGATGGAGTTCATCGTCCGCTCGGTGAGGTTGTACTGCGAGGTGTCCCGGCTCAGCGACAGATACCGCAGCTTCGTCAGCCTGCTCTGGATATCGGCGACCAAAGGCTGATAGCTGTTCGTCCACTCGATCGTCGTGAAACTTGCGACCGCGTTCGCACTGGTAGGCGGCTTCGCGGCGCTGGCCGATGGGCTCGGGCTGTGACTTGGGGAGTGGCTCGGCGCGGTCGAGGGGCTCGGCCGGTGCGATGGTGTCACCGGAACCGGGTGCTGGGAAGCCTTGCCGATCGCAGCCGACTTGGTAGGCATCGCGGTGGGCGCCAACGGCCCGCTGGAGCGGCCCCCGTCGATCAGCACCAGCGCGGTCGCGGCGATCGCGCCCAACAGCACCGAGATCCCGATAGTCGTCGGCAACCGGGACGGTTTGCCGCTGCCGCCACTGTGCCGCGGCGAGTGATCGTGATCCTGCTCCTGCTCTTGCTCGTGTCCGGAGGGTGGCGGGGCCGGTGCTACATCCCGGCCGTCGCTCGCGCCGTGCGCCCTGACCGACTTCGGGGCCGGTGTGGCGATCGTGGTCGGCCCACGCAGATCGGGTACTGAGACAGTCGGAACGACGACGGCCGGCCCGGTCGGCGAGGGCGGCGAGACCGGAACCGCGGGCAGCATCGGGGGAGTCTCAGCCAGCTTAGTCGGCCCGGAAAGTTCCCCGGTCAGCGCCTCTCGCAGGGCTTTGACGTCGATCGGGCGGGTTAGATCATGCGCGCCGGCGGGAACGAGAGCCATACCGGGGTCAGGCGGCTCGACCTGCGCGTCGAGAGCGCGACGGAACGCGGAAGCCTGGCCGGGCGGTTGCCCGCCGACCGCAGGTGCCGACGACTCGGCGCCGGGTAACTGGGGAGCGTCCACTGGTCCTCTACCTGGGATGGGTGTTGGGGACACACCGGTAGTCGCCCGGACGCTACCGCATGATGGTCACCTTCCGTAAGCCGTCCGTGCTCTCACCCCGATAACGACACGGTGTCAACCAAAACAGCGGTGCCAGCCAAAACCCCGGTGTCAGCAAAAACGCGGTGCCAACTAAAACACCGCCGACCGGGCGGCTTTCTCGACGAGACGTGGCCGGTCACGGTGGTACCCTGGTCCCGTGCACGCAGTACGCCTGCTCCTTACCGGGCCGCGCTGAGAGCGAAAGAGTCCCGATCCCGGGCTCCTCAGCGTGGCGACCCCTCCTGCGCGAGGGGTTTTCGCATTTCTAGCGCCATTCGAACCGGTAGTCGACGGACAGACACCCCGAGGGGACCTCATGAGCGAGAGCACCAAGCCGCCCGCTTCGGACGAGCCCGCCTTCCGATACACCGCGGCGATGGCGGGCGAGATCGAGGCGCGCTGGCAGGCGTACTGGGCACAGCACGGCACGTTCGAAGCGCCGAACCCGTCCGGGCCGCTGGCCACGGACACCCCGGTGCCCGTCAAGAAGTACTTCGTCCTGGACATGTTCCCGTACCCGTCGGGCTCCGGCCTGCACGTCGGTCACCCGCTGGGCTTCATCGCCACCGACGTATACGGGCGCTACCAGCGGATGCTGGGCTACAACGTGCTGCACGCGATGGGCTTCGACGCCTTCGGGCTGCCGGCCGAGCAGTACGCGGTGCAGACCGGCACACACCCGCGGGTCACCACGGAGAAGAACATCGAGCGCTACCGGGCCCAGATCAACCGGATCGGCCTGGCGCACGACAAGCGGCGCGGCGTGGCGACCACCGACGTGTCCTTCTACCGCTGGACCCAGTGGATCTTCCTGCAGATCTTCAACTCCTGGTACGACCGCGACGCGCGCCGGGCCCGGCCGATCAGTGAGCTGACCGCCCAGTTCGAGGCGGGCGCCCGCGCCACGCCGGACGGCCGCGCGTGGTCGGACCTGACGCCGCCAGAGCGCGCCGACGTGATCGACGGTTACCGGCTGGCCTATATCTCCGAGGCGCCGGTCAACTGGTGCCCCGGTCTGGGCACCGTGCTGGCCAACGAGGAGGTCACCGCGGACGGCCGCTCCGAGCGCGGCAACTACCCGGTGTTCAAGCGCAATCTGCGCCAGTGGATGATGCGCATCACCGCGTACGGCGACCGGCTGCTGGACGACCTGGACCGGCTGGACTGGCCAGAGCCGATCAAGCTGATGCAGCGCAACTGGATCGGCCGGTCCGAGGGCGCGCGGGTGCGGTTCCCGATCGCGGCGGCCGCCCAAGCCGGTGTGGCAGAGCCCGGCGTGGCGTCCACCGGCGAGATCGAGGTCTTCACCACCAGGCCCGACACGCTGTTCGGCGCGACATACATGGTGCTGGCTCCCGAGCACCCGCTGGTCGACCGGATCGTGCCGGCCACGTGGCCCGAAGACACAAGGGATGCGTGGCGGGGCGCCGAGCGACACGACACGCCAATCGAGGCCGTCACCGCGTACAAGGCGCAGGCCGCCGCGAAAACCGAGGTCGAGCGGCAGACCGAGGGCCGGCAGAAGACCGGCGTGTTCACCGGCGCCTATGCGATCAACCCGGTCAACGGCGAGCGCGTACCGGTGTTCGTCGCGGACTACGTGCTGTGGGGTTACGGCACCGGCGCGATCATGGCGGTCCCCGCGCACGACCAGCGCGACTTCGAGTTCGCCCGGGCGTTCGACCTGCCGATGCGGATCGTGGTCTCGCCCGGCGCCGGCCTGTCGCAGGACATTGACGAGTGGACCGAGGCGTTCGACTCCTACGAGGCGCAGTCGGTCAACTCGGCCAACGCGGAGGTCTCGCTGGACGGCCTGGTGGTCGTCGAGGCGAAGAAGCGGATCATCGCCTGGCTGGAGGAGAAGGGCTACGGCACCGGCACGGTCACCTACCGGCTGCGCGACTGGCTGTTCTCCCGGCAGCGTTACTGGGGCGAGCCGTTCCCGATCGTGTACGACGCCGAAGACCCGACGCACGCGATCGCGCTGCCGGACCACATGCTGCCGCTGGAGCTGCCGGAGATCGCCGACTCCGCGCCGCAGTCCTTCGATCCCGACGACGCGCATTCCGAGCCCGCGCCGCCGCTGGCCCGCGCGAGCGAGTGGGTCGAGGTCCAGCTGGACCTGGGCGACGGCCGGGGCGTGCGCAGGTACCGCCGCGAGACCAACACGATGCCGCAGTGGGCTGGGTCCTGCTGGTACCCGCTGCGTTACCTGGACCCGACCAACGAGGACCGGTTCGTCGGCGTCGACGTCGAGCGGTACTGGATGGGGCCGCGTAACGCAGAGGACGTCGGCGGCGTCGACCTGTACGTCGGCGGTGCGGAGCACGCGGTGCTGCACCTGCTGTACTCCCGGTTCTGGCACAAGGTGCTGTACGACCTGGGGCATGTATCGTCGGCCGAGCCTTTCCGTAAGTTGTTCAACCAGGGCTACATCCAGGCCTACGCGTACACGGATGACCGCGGCGTATACGTACCGGCCGAGGAGGTAGAGGACGTCGGCGGCGTCTACTACTTCCGTGGCCAGAAGGTGAACCGCGAGTACGGCAAGATGGGCAAGTCGCTGAAGAACTCGGTGACCCCGGACGAGTTCTGCGACACCTATGGCGCCGACACGCTGCGCGTCTACGAGATGTCGATGGGCCCGCTGGAAGTGTCAAGGCCCTGGGAGACGAAGGCGGTCGCGGGTTCGTTCCGCTTCCTGCAGCGGGTTTGGCGCAACATCGTCGACGAGCAGACCGGCACGGTCCAGGTCGCCGACGTCGAGCCGGACCTGCCGACCCTGCGCGCGCTGCACACGGCGATCGCGGGTGTGCGCGAGGACCTGAACAACCTGCGCTTCAACACGGCCATCGCGAAGCTGATCGTGTTGAACAACCACCTGACCAAGCTGCCGCAGGTGCCGCGGAGCGTGGCGGAGCCGCTGGTGGTGATGGTCGCGCCGATCGCGCCGCACCTGGCCGAGGAGCTGTGGGACAAGCTGGGCAACGAGGGCACGGTGGCGTACACGCCGTTCCCGGTGGCCGACCCGCAGTACCTGGTCGCGGACGAGGTCACCTGCGTGGTCCAAGTCGCCGGCAAGCTGCGCGACAAGCTGCAGGTTTCGCCGGACATCACCGAGGACGCGCTGCGCGAGCTGGCCCTGGCGTCGGACGGCGTGCAGCGCGCGCTGGACGGCCGCGGCGTGCGAACGGTGATCGTGCGCGCGCCGAAGCTGGTGAACGTCGTCCCGGCGTAGGTCGCTGCCGCAAGCCATCGCAGGTGAACGCCCCGGACTGGAATCCCATCCCGTCCGGGGCGTTTCCACTTTTCCACAACTTGTGCAGTTCTCCGGGAGTGACGGATCGCGGACGCTAGAGTCACCGAAGTGACGCACGCGTACGCGAACCTAAGCCTGACCGGGGCCGCCCTCGCGGTCAGCATCGTCGTGTACGCACTCTTCGCCGCGGGAAGCCTCGCGCTCGCGATCATCGATGCACGCACCAAACTGCTGCCGAACCGCCTCGTCTTCCCGCTCTACGGCATCGGACTCGCGGGCTTCGGCCTGATCACGGTACTTACGCACGACAGCAGTGCGGTAACGCACCTCGTCACGGCGCTCGTTGCGATGGCCGTGCTGTTCGGCGTCTTCTACGCCATCGCGATGTTCGGACCGATGGGCTACGGCGACGTGAAACTGGCCGGCGTCATCGGCCTCTACCTCGGCTGGCT
>NZ_DATNGK010000278.1:0-24377 GCF_035605935.1 Actinocrinis sp.
TTGCCGATGAGGCTGACGAACAGTCGGCCAAGCGTGTAGTAGCCGCCGTAAGTCTGATTCAGGATCTTGGGATAGTCAGACAAGGCCAGTTCCTTGTCATACACCGTACGGCGCGAGTGCGCCTGCGCGATCACCTTCGCCGCGATCTCGCCGGACTCCATCGCGTACGCGATGCCCTCGCCGTTGAACGGGTTGACCATGCCGCCCGCGTCGCCGACAAGGAGCAGGCCGCGGGTGTAGTGCGGCTTGCGGTTGAAGCCCATCGGCAGCGCCGCGCCGCGGATCGGGCCGGTGCGGTTCTCCTCGGTCAGCTCCCACTCGGCCGGGGTGGAGGCCAGCCAGCGGCGCATCATGTCGCGATAGTCCACGCTGCCGAAGGCCGTGGAGGTGTTGAGGATGCCCAGGCCGATGTTCGACGTGCCGTCACCCATGCCGAAGATCCAGCCGTAGCCGGGTAGCAGCCGGTCGGGTTGCTGGGCGTCGCGCAGCTCCAGCCAGGATTCGAGCCAGTCGTCGTTGTGCCGCGGGTTGCGGTAGTACGCCCGGTACGCCACGCCCATCGGTCGGTCGTCCCGCTTGTGCAGGCCCATCGCGATGGACAGGCGGGTCGAGTTGCCGTCCGCCGCCACGACGAGCGGCGCGCGGAAGGTCAGCTCCCGCTTGTCCTGGCCGAGCTTCGCCGTGACGCCGACGATCCGGGAGGTGCGCTCGTCGCGGATCGGTCCGGTGACGTTGCACTGCTCCAGCAGCCGCGCGCCCGCCTTCTGCGCCTGGCGGGCGAGCAACTCGTCGAAGTCGGAGCGCGGGCGCACCAGTCCGTAGTTCGGGTGCGAGGCCAGCTCCGGCCATTCCAGCTCGAGCTGCCGTCCGCCGCCGATGATGCGCAGACCCTTGTTGTGCAGCCAGCCGGCCTCCGGCGAGGTGTCGATACCCATCCGGATCAGCTGGGTGACCGCGCGCGGAGTCAGGCCGTCGCCGCAGATCTTCTCCCGCGGGAACTCGGTCTTTTCCAGCAGCAACACGTCCAGCCCCGCCTGCGCGAGGTGGTACGCCGCGGCGGACCCGGCCGGCCCGGCGCCCACGATGATCGCGTCGGCCGTGTTTTCGGTGGCGGCGCGATTCTGCGCGGCGGCGTATTCAGTCGGCACGGCAGCAGTCTAGACAGACGGCTGTACGGAGGTCGGGGGCGGTCGCCTGGTGATCGACGCAAGTGTCTCGCTGGACTGGACACCGGCGGGGCGATTGTCCGGCTGAGCGAGACAAGCGGCGCGGGCAGTTGTCCAGTTGAGCGGGACAGGCACGGCAACCCGCGCCGCCGCCTAGTCGATGCCGAGCCCGCCGGAGTGCGGGACGCCGTCAGCCGCCGTGTTGTCGTTGGCAGGATGCGCCTTACCCACCGGCCCCTGCCCGAAGGCCGTGAGGAGGTTCAGCGTCGCGGTGCGCACGAAGGCCCGGTCTGCCGCGTTGAGGTGGGAAGAGCACTGACTGCCGAGCGCGCACTCCCAGCGCATCGTTCCCGCGTCGAAGACGCCCGCGCCGGAGGACGTCGTGTAATACGCCGACTCCTGGTAGCTGGCGTGGCCGTCACAGGTCAGCGCCGAGTGACTAAGCACTTCGATGGGGTGCGGCGTGGTGGCGATGTCGACTACCCGGTCGTATTCGGGGCCGACCAGTCCCGGGAACTTCTCCCCCTTCGTCGCTCCGGTACCGGCGAAGATCCAGTTAGTCGGGTCGTAGACGACGTACGGCGCATCGACCGGATTGCACTGGTAGTACGCGCCGGTCAGCGTGTTCTCGGGACGCGGATCCGGTTCGTCGCGCCAGTCCTGCGTGGTTTGCGTCTTGTCAGTGGCGTACATCGGGTCCGAGGCGGCGTCCTTGTAACAGATGATCAGGCGATCGGCACCGAGCTGGGTCGAGCCCCAGCGGATGTGCCGGAAGATCGCGTTCGCGCCGAGGAAGGCGAGGTTCGCGCCGGCGTCGCGGGCCGCGGTGAGGGTCTGCCGCATGGTCGCCGAGTAGTACTCGTCGTGCCCGTCCGAGACGATCCCTGCGGCGTGGGTGAACTGCGCCGGTTCGGTTTCCAGCTCCACGTCGGTCTCGTAGGCGACCGGCAGATTGTGCTGCTCGGCGAAGGACACGAGGGCCTGGTCGAAGGGGAAGAAGAGTCCGTCGGCCGCCTCCTCGTCGGGATCCAGGTAGGGCCGGTCGAACGAAACGGCGCGCGCCCGGTCGCTCGGGCCACCGCTGGGGCCGTGGTAGAGCGAGTAACCACCCCACGCGTTGTACGCCTGCCAGGTCGTAACGCCAGCGACCAGGATGATTTTTCCGGTGGTGTCTGTGGATCGCACGGTGATGGGCACGTACCGCTGCCCTGTGCCGTTGGACGCGACGAGTTTGATCAGGTAGTCACCCGGCGGCCAGGACTGCGTGGGCACAGTCATCGACGGCGACCAGTTGCACTCAACCGTGTGCGTGCCCGGCGCGATGGTTTGCGCGGTCTGGTGTTTCCCGGGCGTACTCGGGGACTGCCATACCTCACGTCCGTTCGCGCCCCCGTAGTAACCGATGCGGTACGCGGTCGCGGTGAAGCTGGGCGCGGTCGTGGAAACGAATAGCTTGAAGGATTGACCGGGAGTGACGGACGCCTGATCGGTGTAACCCTGAATGGCGTTCTGCGGCCCGATCGCGGAGGCGGGAATCGACCAGGCGTTCGTGCCCGGCTTGGCATTCTCGGCGGCGGTATCGCTCAGGCCCGGCGAGGGAGAGGCGGCAGCCGATGCGGTGCCCGCGGGCGTGTCACCTGCGGCAGGGTGCGCGCTGGAGCCGCTACACGCGGACAGCCCCGCGCTCCCCAGCCCGACACCTACCGCGAGCGCCAGCGCCGCGAGCGGCCAGGTCCTGCGGAGCCGGGATCGCCGGTCCGGAACGCCGGGAGACCGATGGGTGAGAGACACCGCCTGCGTCCTACTTTCTTTCGAAGGTGCCAGGATAGGTCCATGAGCAGAGCCTCCCTGGATAAGGAACCGCACGAAGTCGCCGCGATGTTCGACGGCGTGGCGGCCCGGTACGACCTGACGAACGACGTGTTGTCGATGGGTCAGACGCGCGCATGGCGGCGAGCGGTGGCAACGGCGGTCGACGCGCGTCCCGGCGAGCGGATCCTGGACCTGGCGGCCGGGACCGGCACCTCCTCGGTGCCGTTCCAGCAGGCCGGGGCGTCCGTGGTGGCCTGCGACTTCTCGCTCGGGATGCTGGGCGTGGGCCGGTCGCGCAACCCTGAGCTGGACTTCGCCGCCGGGGATGCGCTGCGGCTGCCGTTTCGCGACGGCGCCTTTGACGCGGTGACCATCTCCTTCGGGCTGCGCAATGTCGCGGACACCACCGCCGCGCTGCGCGAGCTGCGACGGGTCACCAAGCCCGGCGGCCGACTCGTGGTGTGCGAGTTCTCACATCCGACGAACGGCCCGTTCCGCACGGTCTACATCGAGTACCTGATGCGGGCGCTGCCGACCATCGCGCAGCGTGTCGCGTCCAACCCTGAGGCGTACGTCTACCTCGCGGACTCGATTCGGGCATGGCCGGACCAGAAGGGTCTCGCGACCCTTATCCGGGCGTCCGGCTGGTCACGGGTCGCGTGGCGAAACCTAACCGGCGGCATCGTTGCCCTGCACCGGGGATACGCGTAAGCGGCCGTTGCCGCGGCCGCGGCAACGGATTAGGCGCGGTGCACGATCGTTCCGCCGAGGACGGTAGCGACGCAGCGGTGCGTCTTCGCAGCGGCCGCGTCGAGCAGCACGGAGTAGACCTCGGTCAGGTCGGCCGCGGTGAGGGCGTCGAGGGCGGGCACTTCGAAGACAGCGAGGTCTGCTCGGGCGCCCTCCTCGAGCCGGCCGACGTCGGTCAGACCCATCGCCGCCGCGCCGCCGAGCGTCGCCGCTTCCACGATCCGGCGGTCCAGGTCTGGCTCCGAGTAGCCCTGAACAAGCGCGAGATCGCGCAGGGTGGCGGCCTCTTCCAGCAGGTCAAGGCTGGGGCTTGAAGCCAGCGAGTCGGTACCGATCGCGAACGGCGAGCCTTCGCTCAGGTAGTCGGCGACCGGCGGTTCGCCAGCTTGCAGGATGCGGTTCGACCGCACGCAGAGCGCTGCGTAAACCCCACGGGCACGCAACACCTCCCGGTCCCCCGCGTCGCAATGAACGCAGTGCGCCGCATGTACATCGGCTCCGAGCGCGCCGATCTTGTCGAGGAACCCGACAGGACTCAGTCCACTGCCGCCGTCCCGGATCAGCTCCATCGCCTTGCCGAAGCGGACCATGTCGGCGGCGAACGGGCCGTCGCCGGTGGCCACGTACTGCGTCTCGGCCGGAGACTCGGCTACATGCGTGTGCGTGCGCAGGCCGCGTTCGCGGGCGATCGCGAGGCAGTCCACGAAGACGGACGTCGAGATCGTGTACGGCGTATGCGGGGAAAGGCCCAAGGCGCGACCAGCCGGGGCGCTCTCAAGCGCGGCGAGCATGCGCGCGCGGCCGGAGTCAGACCAGCTCTGGGCGTCCTCGAAGACTGCTTCGAGGTAGGAGATCCCGGCGATGGCGGCGCGCGCGGTCGGGGCGAGGACGGCGGGCTCGGTGACGATGTCGGCGACGGCGGTGGTGCCGCTGCGGAACATCAGGTGCAGGCCGCGGCGCGCGGACTCCTGCCACATCGGATCGGTGAAGGTGGCCCGCTTGGCGACCATGTGACCGAGCCAGACTGGGAACGGTTCGCCGAGCGCGTTGAGTTCCTCGAAGTCGGTGTACTGAAGATGCGCGTGCGCGTTGACCAAGCCGGGGGTGAGCACGCCGGACCACGCGCGCTCACGCGCCCCGGGATGCTCGGCAACCAGCTGCTCGCGGGGACCGACGGCCGCGATCCGGTCGCCGTCCACCAGCACCGCGCCGTCCCCGATCGGCTCGGAGACGGCGGGAAGGACAATGGGCGCACTGTGCAGGGTCAGCATGCGCTGAGCCTATTGGATGCCCAAATGACCGGGCCTGAGTTGTCAGGACTTGGCCGCTGCGGTGGGAGTGAAAGGGGCGCTCAGCGGTGGAATCGGGGTGAATGAGGTTGCTGGGCCGCCGGAACTCACTGGTGCAGAGCCGGGTAGTGGGCTGGCTGGCGGCGCACTAGTCGGTTTCGGCGACGCAGAAGCGCTTGGTGGTACGGACGCATTCAGGGAGGTAGACGGGCTCGGGCTCGCGGAAGGCGAGGGCGTACCCGGAGGGACCGCGAGATTGATGGACAAGTAATCGTCGTCGATATTCATCTTTACGCCGCCGAATGAGGCATCGACGCCGCCAAGGTACTGGTGCGCCCGCGCCAACTGCCAGGTGCCCGGCGGGGTGGATCCGAGGTCCGCGTCGGCGACGCCGTTCCACCGCGCGATGTCGACGGCGTCCGGTTCGACGATCTTTCCTCGATGCGAGACAAGGTCGGCGATACCGGTGCTGGCGCTGCTGTAGATCGCCGAGCGGTAGCCCTTCGCGTGGAGCTCGGACGTCCACGCTGACTCGAAGGCGAGCGCCGCGGCGCTCTGCGGCGTCGAATTGTCGTAGGACTCCATGTCGTAATAGAGCAGCGCGCCGGCACCGATGCCGAGATTGCGCGCCTCGATCACGGCGTCGTCAGCGCTCTGCTTGCCCAGGACCGCCGGTGCGGTGCCGGTGAGTGAGTCCCACGCGGCCTGCCACCCGACGTAGAGCGGCATGAAGTGCCAGCCGGACTGCGCCCGCGCGCTGATCCAGCCGGAGGTGAGGTTCGACTGCGCGCAGGCCCGCTCGGAGCCGCCGATGTAAATGCCGACCGTGTTGTACGGCGAAGCGCCCCACGCCTGCATCTGGCCCGCGCTCGGCGCGGTGCATGTGTCGAAGCCGAGTCCGGTGACCTGACTCGTGCCTCGGACGATCTCCACTGGCGCCGAATCGTGCAGCGGAGCCGCTGCGTTCGGCTGCGCGGTGGAGGCGGATTGCGTGAGCGCAGCGCTATTCGGGAGTGCGGTGGACTGCGGGGGTGTGGCGGGCTGCGGGAGCCCGGCGGCGGTGATGGCGTTTACGACGGTTGAGCGGTCGTCCTCGCTGTAGCTGGCGGTGATGCTCAGGCCAGGCGCGGTGACGTCGATCTCGCCGGCGATACGGCGGTCGAGTGCGACGGCGATGGCGGTGCTCTCGCGAGTGAGCTGAGGCTCGATCAGCAGCGCGCCGGTGTGCCGTCCGACGCCGCGCGCCGGGCAGTCCTCGTCGGCGGCGGGGTGACCGAGATAGACCGCGTGCATATCGAATCGCACGCAGGTCGTCGGGTGCGCGGCCAGGTCGATGACCTGCCAGGAGTAAGGGACCGGGAAACTGCGCCCGAGATAACTGACGGTCTTTTCATGCAGCGACTGTCCATGCGCCACCGCATTGGCCGCGTTGCTGATGGGTGCCAAGCGGGCCGGATCGGTGCGTGGGGTCGCGGCACAGAGCGCGGCGGCCAGAAGTCCGATCAGCAGCGCCGCCGCCCCGGCGCTCCTCCCGACCGTGCCGCTTTTAACCGTGCTGCTCTTGGTGTCGCTTCTCTTAAAACTGCGCCTGGTCAAGAGCCGAGCGAGCCGCGATAACCCATCCCTGAACTGCACGGATGCCCCCATCGTCGCCGAATGGATCACTTCGGACGGTAACAGGGCATGGACGCGGAAAGTCCGCCGCGCCCGAGGTGTCGAGCGCGGCGGACCGGATTGGCGTAATAGATCAGATAATCGGATCTAGTTCTGCGGTGAACTGACCCGCCGTCAGATCCGCGGCAGGTCGGTCACCCCGTCCTGGCGCACCGTCTGCAGCTTCCACTGGTCGAGGCCGAGCAGTTCCAGGATGGTCGGCGCGATCTGCGTGGTAAGCACCGGGGCCGAGTCGAAGTGCCAGCCGTCGGCGTCGACGCCCGCGCCGCAGACCACGATCGGGACGTCCCGGTCCGCCGGGTTCGCGCCGCCGTGCTCGGCGATCTTCTTCTTGCCGCCGGTGTACACCGTGCCGAGCTTCGCGACGCCGACCAGGTCCGGCACCCGCGGGTCGCTGTGCGCCACGCCGAAGTACTGCGCCGCGCCCTGACCCGCGTACACGGCCTTCAGACCCGCGGTGGTGAACGCTTTCGGATTGCCGTTGATGTCGTTGCCGGTGCCGGAGAGCTTCAGCAGGAAGTTCTTCGCGAAGTCCGCGGCGGCCGGCGAGCGGTCACTCAGCCACCAGAGCATCACGTCGTCATCGACGGTGAAGGCGACCAGCGGGGCCTTCGCGGACGGGTGCAGCTTGGCCCAAGCGGCGTTGACCGCGTCCACGATCGGGCCGTCGTCGATCCGGGTCAGGTCGGACGGCTTGGTCGGGGACTGTCCGTGCTTGGCGGACAGGATGACCGTGGTGCTCTTGTCCAAATGCTGCTTCTTCAGCTCGGTCAGGAACCGGCCGAGCTGCGCGTCGACCCAGTCGAGGGAGGAGGAGAGCAGCGGGCCGGGAGTGACTCCGTCAGCCAGGTAACCACCGGTCAGACCATCCGACTTCGGCAACTTCTGGCCGGTGGAGACGGTCTGGAAGTTCATGCCGAAGATCGCTGGGACGCCGGCCTTCTGGGCACGCGAGTGGTCGTAACCGTCGATCTCGTTGAGCACAGCTTGGACCTTGTAACCGTCGTAGATACGCGTCGCGGCGTTGTCCGTGGTCCAGTCGCTGCCGGCCGGGAAGCCCGCGATCGAGGAGTCGGAGTTGATCTCCGGGGTGAACAGGTCGTCGATCGAGTCGCCCGACTTGCCTTCGAGGATCGAGTACGCGGGGTGCTTGTCAGACCACGCAGTACGCAGCCCGGCCTGCTTGGCCACGTCGAACACCGTGTTCACGCGCAGGTACTGGCTCGGGTAGACCGGCTTGCAGGTCGCCGGGTCCACCGGCAGGTTCTTCGGGTCGAGCACGGAGGCCGGGTCGCCGGTCATCTTCAGGATCGAGCCGGGCAGGCCGGCCAAGCCCTCGCCGCCGTCGAGCGCGTTGAGGTTCTTGTCGGCGGCCTCGGTCCACGACACCTCCGCACCGGGCGTCGCGCCCTTGCAGTTCGTGGTGCCCGCGGGCAGCAGCGCGTGGTTGTACGTGTCGTCGTAGTAGACGCCGCTCTGGCCCGCGGTCGCGCCGGTGAACTGCGCGATCATACCGGGGAACGAGTCGGACGGGTTGGTGGTCTGCGCGTTCGTGTAGTCGATGCCGCCGTCGACCAGCTTCGCCATGGCCGAGTGCGGATGCTGCTTGATGTACCAGGCGAGGTCCGCCTGGTGCAGCCCATCGACGGAGATGACGAGGACGTGCCGCGAGTCGGCGGAATGGGTGTGGGCCGAGGCGGCGCCGGGTGCCAGGACGGCGCCGGAAACCAGGACAGCGGCACTGGCCAGACCGGCGACGCGCACGGTGCGCGTACGTCCGAATGCGCGAGGCATCGAGAGAACTCCCAAGGTCAGGCCGACCCGATGTCAGCCTCCGTAGGAGATTGTTAGTCCGCGCCCTCGGCGACTTGGCCGCCGCGTCGTGAACGGCGCGCGAACTCCGGGCGACCAGCCAGGGGCGTTCGGCCTGACGTGCCGTCACCTGGCTCTGGCGCCCGCAATCGCGGCGCTGCTGGTCAGCCGACTTCTACGAGCGGCAACGCTGTGGACGCGATGTGTGACCGCACCTGGTCGTCCACCGGGTCGTTCGCCGGGTCGGTGTGCACAACCAGGTGGTTGTAGAGGGTGTCGCGCTGCGCGGGGATCCGTCCGGCGGTCCGGATGAGGTGAATCAGCTCCATGCGGTTGGAGCGGTGCCGCGCACCGGCCGAGGAGACGACGTTCTCCTCAAGCATCACCGAACCGAGGTCGTCCGCGCCATAGTGCAGGGTCAGCTGGCCGGCCTCCTTGCCGACGGTCAGCCAGGAACCCTGGATGTGCGCGACATTGTGCAGGAACAGCCGGGCGATCGCGATCATCCGGATGTACTCGATCGTGGTGGCCTGGGTGCGGCCCTTCAGGTGGTTGTTCTCCGGCTGGTAGGTGTACGGGATGAAGGCGCGGAAGCCGCCGGTGCGGTCCTGCACTTCGCGGATCATGGCGATGTGCCGGATCCGTTCGGCGTTGGTCTCGCCGGTGCCCATGAGCATGGTGGAGGTGGATTCCAGGCCGAGGCGGTGCGCGGTCTCCATGATCTCGAGCCAGCGCTCGCCGGACTCCTTGAGCGGGGCGATGACGGTGCGCGGTCGCTCGGGCAGCAGTTCGGCGCCGGCGCCGGCGAAGGAATCGAGTCCGGCTGACTTCAGCCGGGTGATCGCTTCCTCGATGGTGACGGACGACACCTTGGCCATGTGCTGGACCTCGGAGGCGCCGAGGGAGTGGATGACCAGCTGCGGGTACTCGGCCTTGATCGCGCGGAATGCGGTTTCGTAGTACTCGACGCCGTAGTCGGGGTGGTGGCCACCCTGGAACATGATCTGGGTGCCGCCGAGCGCGACGGTTTCGCCGCAGCGCCGCAGGATCTCGTCGAGGTCCCGGGACCAGCCCTTCTCGGACTTGGGCGGGGCGTAGAACGCGCAGAACTTGCACGCGGTAACGCAGACGTTGGTGTAGTTGATGTTCCGCTCGATGATGTACGTCGCGATATCGGCGGTGTCGGCGTAACGCTTGCGCCGGGCAGCGTCCGCGGCGCGGCCGAGCGCGTGCAGCGGGGCGTGCCGGTAGAGCTCCAGGGCCTCCTCCTCGGAGATGCGCCCGCCTTCGGCGGCGCGATCGAGGGCGTCCTGAAGCTGGGTGCCGAGCGAAACCATCTGTTACCGACCTTCCCGATTCAATCCTGCGTCCAGCTTACGCGGCCGCCGTTTCGGAAGCGTCAGGGAGCAGCTCGATGCAGACCTCGGGGTCGGCGCCGATCTGCCCGGCGACGCGTCGGGCGAACTCGCGCACCCCGCCGAGCTGCCGCGGCCCGAAGGAGAAGTCGAGGGTGGTGAAGTACCGCTCCAGCGTCGCGGTGTCGAAGGACTCCCAGCGCGCGGCCTGTGCGGCGACCTTGTCCACCTCGGCCATCGCCAGGTCGCGGGAGTGCAGGAACGCCTGGTGCACTTCGCGGGTCAGGGCCGGCTGCCGGGCCAGGAAGTCGCGGCGCACGGCCCAGACGGCGAACACCATCGGCAGGCCGGTCCAGTCCTTCCAGGCCTCACCGAGGTCGAGCACGCGCAGGCCAAGCCGCGGCGCCTCGTGCAGTGAGGCGCGCAATGCCGCGTCGCCGATCAGCACTCCGGCAGAGGCCTCTTGCATCATTAGCGCGAGGTCGGGCGGGCAGCCGTAGTACTCGGGCTGGACCCCGTACCGTTCGCGCAGGATGAGCTGGGCGAGCTGGACGGTGGTGCGGGAGGTCGAGCCGAGCGCGACGCGGGCGCGGTCGAGGTCGGCGAGAGGCAGCTGCGAGACCAGGTTGCAGGACATCACCGGGCCATCCGAGCCGACCGCCACGTCCGGCAGCACGACCAGGTCCTGCGCGTTGCGCAGGTACTCGACCAGGGAGATCGGCCCGATGTCGAGGGAGCCGGCCACCAGCTGCTCGGAGAGCTTCTCCGGGGTGTCCTTGACCAGGTCCAGGTCGAGCAGGGCGCCTGAGCGGACCAGGCCCCAATAGATGGGCAGGCAGTTGAGGAACTGGATGTGTCCGACTCGAGGTTTGTCCACGGATAGCACACTACGCCGCGACTTGATCGCCGCTTGGGGCGGGCGGGCGCTGTGCTCTCCTACTCTTCGTCGTCCTCGAAGGAGGCCGCGTCGTCGAACTTCCGGCTGAGCCGCTGCGTGCGCGAGACGATCCCGGCTGACATGGCGTCACGTTGCTTGGACAGCACGATGACCGAGGCCGCGCTCGAGAGCAGCAGGGCGACGGCGAGCAGGGTGAGCTTTGACAGCTGCGAACTCAGGTCCATGTTGAAGATGAGGGCGATCGCCCACACGACCACGAGCGCGACCAGGAACAGCGCCAGCCGAAGCGTGGTGTAGCGCAGCACGGCGTGCCGGGTCTCGAGCACCGGCGCGGTCGCCTGCTGCTCGGCGGACTGGCCGGCTTGCGGCGGCACGTCCACCGCGCCATTCGCGGCGGCCGCGCTCTTCGCAGAGTTCGTCGCCTTCGCTTTCGTCTTCTGCTTCGTGCCGGCTTGCTCGGTCATGGCTGTGGGTTCCTTCGTGGGGGGACCATTTCACGGTACCTCACCTGTACTGCGGGCTTGGCTGCGGCCTTCATTCGGTCAACGAAAGCGCCATCAAGACCTGGTCCCGGTAATCGTCCGCGCTTAGCCGCAGCGCTCCCGGCAGCCGCCCGTACTCGACGTACCCGCACTTCTTGTAGAACACGTCATTGCCGGTCCCGCCCCGGCAGTCCAGCGTCAGCATCTCCAGCCCGATCCGCCGCGCGGTCTGCTCTATCTCGGCCATGAGCAGCGCCCCGTAGCCGCGGCCCTGGAAGTCCGGGTGCACCATGACCCGCTTCACCTTGCGCCAGTGCTCGGTCAGCCGGAACTGCCCGTCCGAGATCGTGGCGAGCGCCGCCACTCGCGGTTGGGCGCTGTCCGGGTCTGCGCTGTCCAGGTCGGCGCTGTCCGGGTCAGTCGCCCAGCCGACAATCAGCCGATCACGCCCGTCGGCCACCGCCGCGAACAGCTTTTCCGCCACCGGCAGCACATCGTCCATCGTGACCGGCGGCACAAAGCCCACCGCGCCGCCAGCGTTGGACACGTCGGTCCAGCAGGCCACGATCTGCGCCCGCAGCGTCTCGGTCAGCTCAGGGTCGACCGCGAATTCCAGCGTCATGAATCAAGTATGCATGAACTTGCCGCATGTCGCATGCAATTTCAAGATTCCTTGTTCCGCGCCCGCCAGCGGGCGCGCGGCACCGACCGATCCGACCGCCTAGGCGAACGTCATCGTCTGCGGCTGCTCGCGCCGGTCCGGATCCGGTCCGTCGAACTCCTGCACCACCTCGTAGCGCGTGTTGCGCTCGACCGGCGTGAACCCGGCGTCGCGGATCAGGTCCAGCAGATCGTCGCGGGTCATCTTGTCCGGGGTACCGAAGCGGTCCGCGTCGTGCGTGATCTTGTACTCGACGACCGAGCCGTCGAGGTCGTCCACGCCGTAGTTGAGCGCCAGCTGAGCGGTCGTCAGACCGTGCATGACCCAGAAGCACTTGATGTGGTCGAAGTTGTCCAGCAGCAGCCGGGAGACCGCGAAGGTGCGCAGTGCCTCGGCTCCGGTCGCCATCGGCTGCGTCATCAGCCGGTTGCGCTGCTTGCCGTCCTTCGAGTCGTGGAAGTCATGCTGGAAGCGCAGCGGGATGAACACCGCGAAGCCACCGGTCTCGTCCTGCAACGCGCGCAGCCGCAGCGCGTGATCCACCCGGTGCCGCGGCTCCTCGATGTGCCCATAGAGCATCGTCGACGGCGTACGCAGCCCCTTGCTGTGTGCCAGCCGGTGGATGCGGGACCAATCCTCCCAGTGCGTCGCGTGGTCCACGATCTTCGAGCGGATTTCCCAGTCGAAGATCTCCGCGCCGCCTCCGGTCAGCGACTCGAGCCCGGCGTCCATCAGTTCGTCCAGAATCGCGTCCGCGGTCAGCCCGGAGATCTTCTCGAACCAGTGGATCTCGGTGGCGGTGAACGCCTTGATCGAGACGCCGGGCAGGACCGCCTTCAGCTCCCTGATCGACTTGGGGTAGTAACGCCACGGCAGCGTCGGGTGCAGCCCGTTGACGATGTGCAGTTCGGTGATGCCGTCCGGCTCCATCGCCTTCGCCAGCCGCACTGCCTCCTCGATGCGCATCGTGTACGCGTCCTTCTCGCCCGGCTTGCGCTGGAACGAGCAGTACGCGCAGGAGGCAGAGCACACGTTCGTCATGTTCAGGTGCCGGTTGACGTTGAAGAAAACCCGGTCGCCGTTCTTCACGGTGCGCACGTGGTGCGCCAGCTCGCCGAGCCAGGCCAGGTCGTCTGCCGCGTACAGCGCGACGCCGTCGTCGTAGGTGAGCCGCTGCCCGGTCAGCACCTTCTCTTCGAGCTCGCGCTTGAGTCCGGCGTCCATCGGTTGCGGCCCTCCAGAAAGTGGCATTCGGGGTTCGACTCACGAGCCTACGCCACGCTTCGCGGACCACGGCGTACGGCCTGATCCGCCAAGACCCCGCACGCCAGAGGCCGTCCGGATCATCCCGGATCAGGTCTGCGGGTCGTCCTCCAGCGGGAGTTGCCGGCCCTCCCACTTGGTGGACAGCGCGACGGTGGTCCGGGTACGCGCGACCCCACGAATGCGGTTGAGCTTGCCGATGATCTTCTCCAGGCCGAGCGGATCGCCCGCGCGCACCTTGACCAGGTACGACTCCTCCCCGGCGACGAACCAGCAGTCTTCGATCTCGGGCACGTCGCGCAGCCGGCGCCCGACGTCATCCAGGTCGGCGGCGTCCGAAAGCAGCACGCCGATCAGTGCGGTAACACCGAGGCCGACCGCACTCGGGTCGATCATGGCGCGGTACCCAGTGATGACCCCGGCCTGCTCCAGCCGGTTAATGCGGTCGGTCACGGTCGGGCCGGACAGGCCGACGAGCCGAGCGAGTTCGGCATACGTGGCCCTTCCGTTCGCGCGCAACGCCTCGATGAGCGTGCGGTCGACGGCATCCACGTGTGCGATCCCCTCTTTAAAGCTTCGACCTGCGTTGCAACAGGCTACTGCGCCGGGTCATTCGGGCCGTGGCAACTGGCGGGCAGCGCCTAGCTCGCCCTCCCACCGCCGCAGTAGCGAATGCTCGACGCCGAGCACGTCCAGTGCTTTGCCGGCCACGAAATCGACGAGACGTTGCACGTCCTGCGCTCCCGCGTAGAAGCCCGGCGAGGCGGGGAGCACCACGACGCCGGCGCGGCTGAGCGCGAGCAGGTGCTCAAGGGTCTCCGAATTCAGCGGCGTCTCCCGCACGACCACAACCAGTGGCCTGCGTTCCTTCAACGTCACGTCAGCGGCACGCTGCAGGAGGTCCTTTGACAGGCCCAGTCGAATACCAGCGACCGCAGCCGTGGACGCAGGGACCACGAGCATGCCCTTTGCCGGATAGCTGCCCGAGGACGGACCAGCGGCAAGGTCACCAGCGGACCAGTAACGCACCGAGTCCAGTTTCCGACCGTTGCCCGACGCCGATGCGTTACCCGCGTTCGCCGCGTCGTTGAGCGCCAGCCATGCAGCGAGGTCATCGCGCCAAAAGGCATCCCGGAACGAGATGCCGGTCTCGTCGAGGATGGTCAGCCGAGCTGCCCGACTGACCACCAGGTCGACGCTTTCCCCTGCATCGAGCAGTCCGCGCAGGGCCGCAGCGGCGTAGGGCGTGCCTGAAGCGCCGGAGACGCCGACGATCCACGGCCTGCGCGGTTCCTGCTCGATCATGCGCTCAGCTTAAGACGACAGGTAGCTGACCGCGTCCTGGCTGTAGCCGGCCTGAGTCAGCGTCAAAATGCGGGCTGAGACCCGCGCGAAGCGGATCGCGAAGTAGACCAGCGCGACGCCGAGCACCGCGCGGATGCCGAAGTAAATCGTGAGGGAGTGATCGTGGCTGATCATGGCGTGAATGGTGTCCTGCGTGCCGGTGCCGCGCAGGAAGACCGAAAGCACGAGAGAGGCGATCCACACGATGCGGAAGATCCGGTATCCGGATTCCTTGAGCAGCCGCTGATACTGCCCGGTCGGGCCCCAGGTCGCGCGCACCCGGCGCAGCCAGATGGACAGCACGACGATGGTCGAGAGGAAGGCGAGGACCGCTATCCAGGAAACAGTGTTCACCGTGCTCGCGGCGGAGTCGATCCGGTTGAGCAGATCCGAGTCGGCCTCGGCATCGCCGGTCAACTGATTGAGCAGAGACACTCGATGCAACAGAACGAAAATCTCGGCCAAGCACAGCACCACGTATACGCCGCCGAGAACCGCCATCGCGATGAGCAGGCCGCGGTTCGGCTTGAGCGGCCGTGGCGGGGCGGCCGGAATGCCGGCGTCGTTTGCGGGCGCGAGGAATGGGCTTTCGTTGGTCATGATCCCCCCGAGGGATGAGCGTGATTACCCGATGAATCAGGATGCGACAGTCTCGCGTTCGGGGGTGGGCGTGTCAATCTGAATCGTCCGCACCCGGAAACCTTCGATCCGCCGCGCTCAGGCCCGCAATCCGCGGGTCACCAAATCCAGTAGCGCGAAGCAGAACAGCGCGATACCAACGAAGCCGTTGACCGTGAAAAACGCGCGGTTGAGGCGGGAAAGATCGTCCGGGTGCAGCAATGAGTGCTCGTAAATGAACGCCCCAGCGACGACCGCGACGCCCAGCCACCAGAACACACCGCCCCCGGCGAGCACACCGAACCAGATGAACAGACCGGTGGTCACCGCATGTGCGCACCGCGCCCCGATCAGTGCGGTACGAATACCCCAGCGCGCCGGGACCGAGCCGAGCCCCTGTTCGCGGTCGGTCTCCACATCCTGAAGCGCGAAGATCAGGTCGAAGCCGCCGATCCAGATGCCGACCGCAAGACCGAGCACCACCGCGGTCCATGACCACCGGCCCGTTACGCCGATCCACGCGCCGATCGGGCCGATCGCCTGAGCCAGAGCCAGCAGCGCGTGCGGGATGTTCGTGAAGCGCTTGCCGTACGGGTAGATGACCAGCGGGATCACGGCGAGCGGAGCGAGGGCGAGCGTCAGCGTGTTGAGCGCGGCCGCCGCACCGAGGAACAGGCCGAGGGCGAGAACCGCACCGATCCAGGCCGTGCGGACGCTGAGCCGCCCGGTGACCAGTTCGCGCTTGGCGGTGCGCGGGTTACGCGCGTCGAACTCGCGGTCGATGATCCGGTTGGCCGCCATCGCGAAGGTACGCGCGCCGACCATGGCGAGGGTGATCAGCAACAGTTGAAGCCAGTGCACGGTGCGCGAGGCGCGGAACATCGCGCTGAGCGCCGCGGTGAACGCGAACGGCAACGCGAACACCGAGTGTTCCAGCAGCACCAGGCTCTTGAACGCCTTGAACTTCTCGCTGACGCCGCGCGCCGGGGCGACGCTCTCGACCGGCACCGCTGTGCTCACAGGCCGTATTCCTTCCACCGGCGGTCCACCAGCGCCGCGGTGGCCGGTTCCGACGTGATCATCTCGGGCCAGCCGCCGTTGCGGGTGTAGCCCTCCTGCGGCAGCTTACGGGTCGCATCGATGCCGAGCTTGCCGCCCCAGAACTGCTGATACGAGGCGTGATCGAGGTGGTCGACGGGGCCTTCGGTGAGCAGCAGGTCGCGGGCGTAGTCCACATTCCCGAACGCGCGCCAGGAGACCTCGGCGTAGTCGTGAACGTCACAGTCCGCGTCGACGACCACGATCAGCTTGGTCAGCGACATCAGGTGCGCGCCCCAGATCGCGTTCATCACCTTCTGCGCGTGCTTCGGGTAGCGCTTGTCGATGGCGATGATCGCGCAGTTGTGGAAGCCGCCGGTCTCAGGCAGGTCGTAGTCCACGATGTCCGGGACGATCATCTTGAGCAGCGGCAGGAAAAAACGCTCGGTGGCCTTGCCGAGCGGGCCGTCCTCGGTCGGCGGGCGGCCGACCACGATCGACTGGAGCAGCGCGTTCTTGCGCATGGTCACCGCGGTGACGGTCAGCGCCGGAAAGGGTTCGACCGGCGTGTAGAAGCCGGTGTGGTCGCCGAACGGGCCCTCGGGGCGGGTCACGCCGGGTTCGAGCCAGCCTTCGAGCACGACCTCGCAGTGCGCCGGGACCTGGAGTGGCACGGTCTTGCAGTCCACCAGCTCGACGCGCTCGCGCTGTACGAATCCGGCGAACAAGTACTCGTCGATGTCCGCGGGCAGCGGCGCAGTCGCGGCGTACGTAACCACCGGAGGGCAGCCGAACGCGATAGCCACCGGCAGCCGCTCGCCGAGACGTTGCGCGACCGCGTAGTGATTGGTCGAGTCCTTGTGGATCTGCCAATGCATGCCGATGGTGCGTGAATCGTGCCGCTGCAGGCGGTACAGACCCAGGTTGCGCTGGCCGGTCTCCGGGTGCTTGGTGTGCGTGAGGCCGAGGTTGAAGAACGAGCCTCCGTCCTGCGGCCAGGTGTGCAAGGCGGGCAGCGCATTGAGATCGACCTGATCATCCGTCAGTACGATCTGCTGGCACGGCGCGCCCTTGACATGCTTCGGCGGCACCGAGCGCAGCTGCGCGACCTTGCCGAGCGCGTCCTTGAAGCCGGAAAGGCCGTGCGGCAACTCGGGCTTCAGCAGCTCACCGATCCGCTCCCCGATCTCGTCCAGGCTCTTGATGCCAAGGGCGAGGCACAGCCGGCGCTGCGTGCCGAAGACGTTCATCGCCAGCGGCAACTCGGAGCCCTTGACGTTCTCGAACAGCAGGGCGGGGCCGTGCGCCTTCTGCACCCGGTCGGTGATCTCGCCGACCTCGAGGTACGGGTCGACCTGGACCTTGATCCGGCGCAGCTCCCCCTCGCGCTCAAGCGTCCGCAGGAAGGAGCGCAGATCTTCATAGGCCATGGAGTCAAGTATCCATGGCGCTCAGCGTCGGTGACGCGACGGTCAGCTGAGCAGATGCGCGTTGATCGCGCGCACCTGTTCGCCCAGCTCAGCTAGCTCGATGACCTCGACTCCCGCGGCGCGCAGCCGGTCGGCTCCATCGCAGAGCGCGAGCAGCGCCGGCTCGCGCAACGCGAGCACGACGCGCGGGATGCCGGCGGCGAGGATGTGGTCGGTGCAGCTGAGTGGTCGGGAGGAGCGCGGTGAGCAGGGTTCGAGCGACGTGTACAGGCAGGCGGATTTGAGCCGCGGATCGGCGGGGTCGAGCTTGGCGAGCGCGACCTCCTCGGCGTGGTTCTTGTTCGGGTCGCCGAGGCCGTGCAGCGGTTCGCGCGAGTAACCGGTGGAGATCACGGCGCCGTTTACGTCGGTGACGACCGCGCCGACCGAGAACGCGCCCATGACTGGCGGGCAGGAGCGGGAAAGTTCGACGGCGACGCGCAACAGCCGCGCGTCTGAGGCTGCGTCAGGACCGGGGCGGTTGATCAGGTAACGGCTGAACTGCACGTCGCCGATAACGCGGCTCTCGGCCAGGATCATCCGGCGGTGCGGCGACTGCGGATAGCCGCCAGGCCCGAAGGCCCGCGGCGCTTTCAAGTCGCCGAGGAGGAAAGGCGCGACGGAGAGCTGGAGTTCGTCGGCCAGGTCCTCAGCCAGGAATCGGGTCAGCACCGAGGCGCCGCCTTCGACCATCAGCCGCCGCACCCCGCGCCGGGCCAGGTCGTCCAGCAAGTCGCCGAAATCAAGCGAACGGCCGCCTGCGGTGCCTCTCTCGTCGCTGGAGTTCGTGCCGCTGTGACCGCTGTACACGGCGGTCTCGGCGCCCGGCGCAGTGAACACGGCCGCGTCGCGATCGAGCTTGCCCGACCCGGAAACGACGACGCGCAGCGGACTGGCCGGTTCTCCGTCCGCGACGCGGGCCGCGCGCCGCTCCGGCGACCGCACCAGCAACCGCGGATTGTCCGCGCGCACGGTCCCGGCGCCGACCAGGATCGCGTCCACCGAGGCCCGCAGCGCGTCCACCCGGTCGAAGTCCGCGTCGTTCGAGAGCAGCAGCCGTTGCGCCGTCGTGTCGTCAAGGTAGCCGTCGAGCGAGGTCGTGCAGCTAAGGATCACCCAGGGCCGGGCGATGGCCGCTTCCCGCGCCGTCGATCTCGACTCCGTCACGCCTCCATTGTGGCGGGCTACTTGACGACGTTGAACGGGTTCACCGGGATGCAGGTGTTGCCGCTGTCGCTGGCGTTGGAGAGCGAGGAGACCGCCGGGGCGCTGGCCGCCGTGGTCGGTGCGGCGCCGCCGGTCGCCGCCGCCCCGCCGAAGGTGGTGCCGGAAGTCCAGTCGCTGCCCAGGACCACGGTCACCTCCGAGTACGCGTTCGACTCCTTCAGCGCGGAGCTCGGCAGGCCGAGCGCCTTCTGCACGGCCGCCGCGGAGTCGCTCTTGGTCGACGGGTAGTAGATCTTCGTGGCCGTGGCCGCGGTCGCGTTACCGCCGACGGTCGCCTGCGAGAAACCGCCGTTGACCAGCGCGTCCTTGATCGTGGTCGCCCGCCCGGAGACCCCGCTGCCGTTGAGCACCTGGACCCGGACCGCCGCGTCGTTGACCTGCACGCCCGACGAGGTCGCCGGGGTCTGGGTGCTCGGCGCGGCACTCGCTCCGGCCGACGCGCTGGAGCTGGCGCCCGAGTACGGCACGTCGTTCAGGATGTTGTGGAACATCTCCGTGGCGTAGGGCTGCGCGACCACGACGTGCGCCTGATTCAGCGGGTCGATGTTCCACGGCATGGTGACGAACGAGATCCGGTTGGTCGGGACCCGGTTCATGGTGGTCGCCAGGCCCTCGAGGCCGCTGACGCCGCTCAAGCCGTCGTCGACGGTGAGCGCCTTGGTCGCCGCGTCGGCCACCTTGTACAGCGTGCCGAAGTCGGAGAGGTTCATGGTGGCGCGCACTTCCTTGATCATCTGCGAGAGGAAGTAGTGCTGCGCCTTTTCCCGGCCGAGGTCCGAGCCGTCGTAGAAGCCATGGCGGGTACGCACGAAAGCAAGGGCACTGGCGCCTTGCACCATGTTGACGCCCTTGTTCAGCCGCAGCCCGGAGTTCGAGTCGTACATCTTCGACGACACGCACACCTGCACGCCGCCGAGCGCGTTGGACAGCGTCTCGACGCCGACGAAGTCGACCATCACGAAGTGGTCGATGGTCAGACCGGTGAGGTTGTGCACCGCGAGCACCGTGCAGGACGGCCCCCACTGCAGCGAACTGTTGATCGTCGAGACGAAGCCGCCGCCGCTGGTGTGGTTGGCGGTGTCGGTGCAGTGCGGGATGTTGACCATCGTGTCGCGCGGGATGGACATGACCGTCGCGTTCGAGCGGTCCGCGGAGAGGTGCACGACCATCTCCACGTCCGCGTTCGCGCCGGGCCCGCAGTCGTGGCCGATCGCGCAGTCGGCCGGGTTGTTTCGCGAGTCCGAGCCGATGACCAGCAGGTTCAGTGGCGAGCGGCCGTACTTGTCGACCGGTTCCGGCGACTGCGTCGTGCCGTTCTGCAGCAGCGCGGTGTGCTTGATGTTGCCGGTCAGGTGAAAGATCACGTAGGCGCCGGTGGCCAGTATCAGCACCAACAGCGTGGAGACACCGATCGCGGTCCACTTGATGGCTGTGCGCTTGCGGGACGGCGGGCGCTTGCCGCCGCCTCGGCCCGCAGCCGCTGCGGCGCGCCTGGCCCGGCCGGAGGGGTCGAGCTCGTCGAGGTCGACATCCTTGTTGACGTTGCCGTCGACGATCCCGGCAGACGCGGAAGCCGTAGCCGTACGGGCTCCGCGCGAGCGAGGGGTCCAAGCGTCGTCGTCTTGCGGCCCGCGGCGGCCCTGCCCTTGGCCTGGAGGCACCGCGTCGGCCGGTGACCACGCGCCGTTGCTGCTGGGGCGATTCGCCCTACCGGCGCCATTCGCCGCGTACTGATCGCGTCGCGGGTAGGCGTCCACGGGCGTCGCCCGCTCTGCGCCGCGGCCGTCGGAGCCCGGAGTCCACTCTCCTCGCCCCTGCTGCGGCGCACCGTTGCCGTAGCCGCTGTACCCGTCGCGGTCCTGCGAATACGGATCCGCGGACCACGGCTGTTGGGGCTGGCGCTGCGTCGGCTGCGGTACGCGATACGGGTCCCGGGGCTGCTGACCGCCACGGTCCGTGCGGTGACGCGAACCATCGCCGCGTGCGGGACGACCGGATGACTGACCCTGTGCGTAGGGGTCGTTGCCGGCTTCGTCCCGGCGCCTCCCCTCTCCGCCGCGGTCGTCGGACCCGTAAGCCGGGTACCAGCCGCGATCGTCGCTCATCAGGTCAGGTCCTTCCGCGTGTAGGGCTCGGCACGGCCGGTCCACCCGGCACGCTAACCCTGTTGCCGCTTTTCAGGACGCTGCCCGTACCTCGGCCGGTTGCCAGCCAAGGCATTGCGGATCTTGATAAGGCGGCCTATGGCCGGTCTACCTAGAGTCCGGCGTAACTGTGGTGACCGGTGAGCAGCGTATTAACCCCGAAGTAATTGAACATGACGCAAAGGAAAGCGAGCAACGCGATCCACGCCGCGGCCCGGCCCTTCCAGCCGTGCGTGGCCCGCGCGTGCAGATACGCGGCGTAGATCACCCACACGATGAAGGACCACGTTTCCTTGGGGTCCCAGCCCCAGTAGCGGCCCCAGGCCTTCTCGGCCCAGATCGCGCCGGCGATGACCGCGAAGGTCCACAGCGGGAAGATGAACGCGATCACCCGGTACGCCGTGCGGTCGAGCATTCCGGAAGAGGGCACCCGCTCGAGCACGCCGTGCAGCCGCGGTAGCTTTCCCTCCTCGGCGGCGGCCTTGAGCATGTACAGCATCGTCGCCACAGTCGCGACGCCGAACGCTCCGGTGGACAGGACCGCGGCGGTGACGTGGATGTACAGCCAGTAGGAGTGCAGCGCCGGGACCAGTTCCTCGGCGTCGGTGTAGAGCACCGTGTAGGCCAGGCCGAGGGTCAGCAGCACGATGAAGGTGACCGGCAGGCCGAGCCAGCGCACCTTGCGCCCGGTGGTCAGCAGCACCACGTAGGCGAAGGCCATGGCGAGCGCGGCGGCGCACGAGAACTCGTACATGTTCGCCCACGGCACCCGGTGCACCGCCAAGCCCCGGCTGACCACCCCGGCGGCGTGCAAACCGAAGCCGATGAATGTGGCCAGCACGGCGAAGCGCCCGCCGATCTCGGCGCGCACCGAGTCGCCGGCGATAGTCGGCTCCGCTTCCTCCTGCGCCGTCCGGGTGAGCACCGAGACGCCGGACGAGCCGACCGAAACGGTCGTGTGCTCGCCCGCCGCTGCCGAGGCCCCGGCGACCGCCGCGTCCGAACGGCCGACCGCGCCGGCTTTCGCGCCGATCCGGGAGCGGGAGCCGAACGCCCACTCGGCGCAGTACGCGAAGAACGCGAACGCATAGGCGACCAGCGCCAACGCGATGAACAGATTGCTGTAGTGCGCGAGGTTTTCGTTGATCACGCGGACGCTCCAGTGCGCGGGGTTGACTTGCGCTGCTGCTTGTCGTTCTCGGCTGGACCAGGCTCCGCCGGATCACGCTCTTCGGGAACACGCTCTTCGGGAGCACTGCCCGACGGCGCCACGGTCAGCTGCGCGGCCAGCGTCTCCGCCGCCTCGGTGACCTCCGTGGTCGGCGTCGCGCCCTCGGTGCGGGCCAGGCCGGCGACCTCGATCAGCCGGGTTCCGTCACCCTGCTCGCTCACCCGCACCCAGATGCGGCGGCGGCGGATGCCGAGCGATCCGACCAGGCCGAGCACCGCGAAGGCCGCGGAGCCGAGCGCGATGGGCTGGCCGGGGTCGTAGGCGATGTTGAACTGCGCCCACTGCTTGACCCCGTCGAAGGTGATCGAGCCGAGGCCGCTCGGCAGGGTCGCGCTCTGCCCGACCGACAGCATCAGCGCGTTGCCGCCGGCCGGGTTCGTCTTGTCCTTTACCTGCAAGCGGGTCATATGGCTGGTGTCGAGCGTGTACACACTCTGCGACTCTCCCGCGTCCATGCTCAGGTCTCCGGCGTACGCGGCCAGGATCAGTACCGGGTTCTGCGCTGCGGGGAACACCGAGGCGGGCATCGAACCGGGGACGGTCACGGCCGTGGGCAGCAGATAGCCCTGGAAACCAAGGCCCTTCGGCTTGGCGTCCGGGACCTTGATCGAGCCGCTGGAAGTGAAGTTCGCGTCGATGCCGAGGAAGGTGACCGGTCCGTCATACACGACCTGACCCGTGCCGTCCTTGACCGTGACGACCGGGGCGTAGCCGTGGCCTTCTAGGAAGACATTGGTGCCGTTGACCGTGATCGGGTCGTTGACCCGCACGTCCACCTTCTTGGGCTTGCTCGTCGGCGTCGCGTAGTAAGTGGTGTAGGCGTCGAAGGTGCGCGGCTGGCCCATCTGGTCGCCGCTGTCCTGGTAGCTGGCGGTGAACTTGTCCAGGTGGATGCAGAACGGCGGCAGATCTTCCGGGCCGACCAGCTGACCCATCGTCAGGTTGTCATAGCCGGCCACGGTGTCGCAGAACTGGTTGCCTTCGGTCACCAGGCGAGCGCCCTTGAAGCCGAAGAAATGGCCGATCGCGACGGCGACCAGGATGCCGAGCAGCGCGAGATGGAAGATCAGGTTGCCGGTCTCGCGCAGATAACCCTTCTCCGCGGAGACCCAGGTGCCGCCGGCGTCCGCACCGGTGACGGTACGGAACCGCCTGCCCTTCAGCCGCTTTTGGGCTGCCGCGAGCGCCTGCTCGGCCGGGGCCGCAGTGCGGAACGAGGCGTGCACCGGCAGCCGCTTGAGATTGCGGGGCGCGGCAGGCGGGCGGCCGCGCATCGCCCGGAAGTGCGCGAGCGAGCGGGGCAGGATGCAGCCGACCAGCGAGATGAACAGCAGGCAGTAGATCGCGCCGAACCACACCGACTCGAACACGTCGAACAGCTGGAGCTTGTCCAGGATCGGCGCCCAGGTCTTGTGCGCGAGGTAGAACTGCAGCACCTTGCTCGGGTCGATCTCGCGCTGCGGCAGCAGCGAGCCGGGAATAGCGGCGACCGAGAGCAGGAACAGCAGGGTCAGCGCGATCCGCATCGAGGTGAGCTGCCGCCACATCCAGCGCAGCAGCTCCCAGGTGCCGAGCCTGGGGACGGCGAGCGAGGATTCCGGGCGTGGGGCGGTGGACAGCCGGTCGCCGCCCTCAAAGTCGGCCGCCGACTCCGGACCGGGCGCCTCGGCCTGCTGGTCCGTGTCCGTCTGCTGCTCAGTCACACTCTCCGCCTCGGTGAATCTCGGTATGCCGGCCGTCACAGCGGCAGGTTGAAGCCTTGGACCCACCCTTGCATGTGGTGGATCAGGTCGTCCCACACCCCGCTGACCATGGCCGCGCCGACCACGACGAGCATCCCGCCGCCCACGCGGGTCACCGCCGCATAGTGCCGCTTAATCCAGCCGAACGCGGTCATCGCTCGGCGGAACGCGACCGCGGTCACGATGAACGGTAGTCCGAGCCCGATGCAGTAGACCGCTGCGAGGAACGCGCCGCGTCCGGCCGATGCCTGCGTCCAGGCGAGGGTCTGGACCGCGGCTAGCGTCGGGCCGAGACACGGGGTCCAGCCGATGCCGAACACCATGCCGAGCAGCGGCGCGCCGACCAACCCGGCGGCCGGTCGGTAGTGCAGCCGCGCGTCGCGCTGGAGCCAGGCCGACCAG
>NZ_DATNGK010000279.1:0-30670 GCF_035605935.1 Actinocrinis sp.
CTTCTGAAATCCGGACAGGTGCCAGTCCTTGGCGATGATGACCAGGATCGCGGCGATGATGCCGAGGTCGTAGCCGAACAGAATGCCGCCGAGCGCGCCGAAGAAGTAGAGCGTGGACCGGTTGATGCGCCGGCCCACAGGCGCCGTCGCGGTTTGCGTCATGGCGAAACCACCTTCTGTCGTGGGTGTGGGTGTGGGTGGATGTGGACGTGTCAGCGGATCCCAACGCGTCGCAGCTGCTGACTGAGGTCATCGGCCACCTCGTGTAGCAGCTTGCCGACGTGATGCAGCTGTGCATCGGTCACTTCGTCGCAGGGCATTGAGCAGCTCATCGCGTCGGTGGCCGGGATGCGGTACGGCACTACCGCGGCCGCGCATGCCACGCCGGCGGTGCCCTGCTCACGTTCGGTCGCGTAGCCCCGCGCCCGGGTCGTTGCGAGTTCGGCACGCAGCGCCTCGCGATCGGTGATCGTCCGCTCGGTGAGCGCGGGCACCGTCGTCGGCAGCAGCTTCGTGAGTTCCGCGTCCGAGAGCTCGGCGAGCAGCGCCTTGCCGAGCGAGGTCGCATAGGCCGGTAGCGTGCGGCCGACCCGGGAGACCAGATGCGCTGAGCGGCGTGACTCGCGGGTCTCCAGGTACACGATGTCCGCGCCGCACAGCCGCGCGTAATGCGCCGTCAGACCGGTCTGCTCGCGCACGCGTTCCAAGGCGTCGGTCGCGTAAGGCATCACTGGATCACGGTCAAGATAAGCAGTACCGCAGATCAATGCACGAACGCCGAGCCGGAACCTGGTCCCGACGTCGTCTGCCTCAATCCAGCCCAGGTCACGTAGCGTGCGCAGTAAACCGTGCAGGCTGGAGCGGGGAAAGCCGGTCTGGGCATGTAATTGCGTCATTGATGTCCAGGCATGGTTTCTGCCGAACGCCTCCAGCAACTCGATGGCGCGCCGGGCGGACTTCACCCCGGCCACGGCTTCCGCGTCGGTCCCAGCCTCTCCGACGACCGCCATGACGTTTCCTTCCTTCCGGCCGTCTTGTAACGAACCTTGACCAAGTCCGCTTCCCCGAATATGTTTCACACGCTGCACATGCTTCATGCTCGTGTCAACTATTCACATACATGAACGGCGTCTCAGAGTCGAGGTGTCCATGCACTCCAGGAAGCTGCGGCCCGCAGGAACGGGCCGCGCGATGCTGGTCGCGCTGGCCGGCTGCGCGCTGGCCGGCACGGCGGCGCTGTCCGGGTGCAGCGCGTCGTCCACCGCGGGCGGCGGCAGCGGTGGCGGGGGATCGTTGCCGCAGTCGAAAAACGCTCACGCGACCGGCGATCTGACGGTGTGGATCCGCGGCGCGGGGGACTCGCCGAAGGCCTATCGGAAGATCTTCGACGCGTTCACCGCGCAGTCCGGCATCAAGGTGAACATCGCCACCGCCACGCTCACCGACTTCGAGACCAAGCTGACCGCCGCGGCCTCGGCACATCGGCTGCCCGACGTCGTGTTCGACGACGCGGCGCAACTGGGCAACTTCGAAAGCCAGGGCATCATCCTGCCCATCGACAAGGCCAAGTTCGCCGGCGCCGACCAGCTGACCGACCTGGCCTGGAAGTCCGCCACCGACCTGCACGGCCAGCCCTACGCGGTCCCGTTCTCGGCCCAGGCCAACGTATTGCTGATCCGCAAGGACTGGCTGGACAAGGTCGGCCTTCAGCCGCCGAAGACCTGGGACGAGCTGGCAAGGGTGGCCAAGGCCTTCACGACGCAGGACCCTGACGGAGACGGCAAGGCGGACACCTACGGCCTCGACGTGCCCGGCTCGACCGCGCGCGGATACACCTCGTGGTACTGGTCCAGCTTCCTGTACCAGGCCGGCGGCGACTTCGTGAAGTCCGCCGGGAACGGCAAGTACACCGCGACCGTCGATACCCCACAGGCCGTGCAATCCGCGCAGTTCCTGGAGAACCAGGTGTGCACCGCCAAGGACGTGCAGCCCTCCGTGCTCGGCGACGACACCACCGCGACCAACAAGGCGTTCCAGACCGGCGTCGCAGGCATCTACCTCACCGGCCCCTATGCCTACGCGACCATGGACGCGACCACGGTCAAGGGCAAGTACATCGTGATCGCGCCGCCCGCCGGACCGACCGGCACCGCCGCGACCCTCGCCGAGGGCACCGACATCTTCACCATGGCCGACGCCAAGAGCGACGAGGCGACCAAGCTGGAAGAGTTCATGATCACCCCGCAGGCGCAGCAGCTCGGGATGACCGGCGTCAAGACGGCCACCGTGGTGCGCCTGCCGGTGAACAAGAACGTGGACGCGGCGACCGTGCACAGCGGCGACCAGCGCTGGCAGGTGGCGCAGCAGGTGTACGCCGACGCGGGCCACTACGAGTGGGACAACCTGCCGAACTGGACGGCGTTGCGCCAGAAGGCGTCCGAGGAACTCAACAAATTGCTTTCCTCCTGCGGTGACACCCAGTCCGCGCTCACGACGCTCAACAGCGACCTGAACTCGGTGCTGCGGCAGCAGGGGGTCGGATGATGCGTGCGCAGGTATCGGCTGCGGCGTCGATTCCCCGACGGCGCCGCGCTGCTGCCAGACTGTGCGGCACGACCACGGGAGCGCCGCGGTGACCGCGCAAGCATCCCCGGCGTCCAGTCCCGAGGTCCCGGTCCCGGCCGCACGCGCGCGCGGCCGGGATACCGGTTTGTCCGCGCCGGTCACTGCCCCAGACGGTCATCCGGCACAGCTCTTCGAGCCGACGACGGCCCGGCAGCTCGCGCCGCGCCGCCGAATGCGCCGCGCCCGGCACCGGCTCGTGCCGTGGCTGTATCTGTCCCCTGTGTTGATCTTCATCGGGGTCTTCAAGCTCTGGCCCACGATTTGGGGTATCTACCTCAGCTTCTTCCACGTGCGGCCGTATCTCGGCAACCAGTACGTCGCCGGAGCCAACTACCAGCGCGCGTTCAGTGACCCCGACCTGCGCGCGGCCGCGCTGCACACAGTGCTCGACACGATCGGCGCCGTGGCCGGCTCGATCCTGGTCGGCTTCGCTCTCGCGCTGCTCTTCGAAGGGCCGGCCCGGCATCTGCGGATTCTGCGAACGGCCGTGTTCCTGCCGACCGTGGTGGCTATGGTCGCCGCCGCCTCGCTGTGGCAGACGCTGCTCTATCCGAGCAGCTACGGCGCGGTGAACTCGCTGCTAGGTGCGTTCGGCCTGGGGCCGGCGCCGTTCCTGTCGAGCACGCACTCCTCCCTGGCCTCGGTGATCCTGATCCAGGTCTGGAAGAACGCGCCGTACGACATGGTCATCTTCGTCGCCGGGCTGGCCGGGATCGACCGGCAGCTCTACGAAGCCGCGCACATTGACGGCGCCGGGGCGTGGCAGCGGCTGCGCTATGTCACGCTGCCCTCGCTGCGGCCGATCACCACGATCGTGCTGACTCTCGGCATCATCAGAGGCCTGCGGGTGTTCACCGAGATCTGGGTCGCCACCAGCGGCGGCCCGGCCGGGTCGACTCAGTCCGTGGTCACGTACATCTACCAGCAGTTCAGCGAGAACAACGACGCGGGCTACGCCGCCGCGATCGGCACCCTGCTGCTCGCCGTCACGATCGTGCTGACGTGTCTGAATCTGTGGTGGCGCAACCGAAGGGAGGCATGGTGAGCAGCGGCGCCTACACACGGCCTAGCGGTGGGGGAGTAGCGGCCACCGCGAGCACTCTGGGTCTGCGGCCGCCCCGGCGGCTCACCCGTGGCCGTGCCGGGCGATTGACGCTGCGTTTACTGCTTTACGCAGCCGCCGTCTTCGTGTTCGTACTCCCGCTCTGGACGCTGGCCGCGACCGCCTTCTCGGGCGGCCTGGCCCGTCTCGGCCAAGTGATGTTGCTGCCGAAGCACGCGACATTCGGCAACCTCAGCCAGGCGTGGAACCTCGGCGTCGCCCGCGGATTGCTCAACTCCGTCATCGTCGCGGTGGTCGGACTCGCCCTGCAGCTGACCGTCAGCACCCTGGCGGCGCACGCACTGGCCAGAAAGCGATTTCGCGGATCCACGGTCGTGCTGCTGCTGATCCTGGCCACGATGATGATGCCCGAGGAGGTCATCGCCGTCCCGCTGTTCCAGGTGCTCGGCAAGATCCCCCAGCCGTTCACCGGCGGCACGCTGGTCAACTCGTACGCGGGCCTCATCCTGCCGCTGGTCGGCTGGGCGCTGCCGGTGTTCGTGCTCACCGGGTTCATGCGGCGCATCCCGATGGAGCTGGAGGAGGCCGCGCGGGTGGACGGAGCCTCCGAGCTGCGGATCCTGACCCGGATCATCGTGCCGCTGTGCCTGCCCGCGCTCGGTACCTGCGCCGTGTTCGGCTTCCTGATGATCTGGGACCAGTACCTGCTGCCGTTGCTGGTGGCGCAGACGCCGGATATGAATACTCTGACTGTCGTGGTCACCAGCCTGCAAGCCAGCCAGGAGCAGGGCGAAGGGGTCAAGCTCGCGGCCGTGCTGGTGCTGATGGTGCCGGGCGTCTTGGTTTACCTGGGCCTGCAACGGCTCTTCGAACGCGGCCTGCTCAGCGGCTCGCTCAAGGGATAGAAGGACGACTCAGTGCACGATGACGACAACCCGGCTGGCGGCCAGCGGCTGACCGTCACCTCGGTCACCACCACACCGATCGCGGTCAAGGATCCGCCGCTGCTCAACGCCTCCGGCTGCCATCAGCCCTATGCGTTGCGCTCGATCATCGAGCTGCACACGGATGCCGGTATCACCGGCATCTCTGAGGCGTACGGCGACGATCCGACCCTAGAGCTGCTGAACCGGGCCGCCGCCGCGCTGCCCGGCCTCGACGTGTTCGACATCAATGGCCTGGCGCAGCGGGCGTCCGAGTCGCTCGGCGCCTTCACCGCGTACAACCCGACCGAGCTGATCGGCCCGACCGGCGTGGACAAGACGGTCGCGCAGATCGTCGCGGCCTTCGAAGTGGCTTGCTACGACGCCCAGGGCAAGGCGACCGGCCGGCCGTTGGTCGATCTGCTCGGCGGCGCGGTGCGCGAGAGCGTGGACTTCAGCGCCTACCTGTTCTACAAGTGGGCCGAGCATCCGGCGGGCGGCGGCTGCGACTTCGAACCCGATGACTGGGGCGCGGCGCTCGACCCGGACGGCATCGTGGCGCAGGCACGCAGGATGGTGGACACTTACGGCTTCGGCTCGCTCAAGCACAAGGGCGGGGTCTTCCCGCCGCAGGAGGAGATCGAGGCGATACGCGCGCTGCGCCGGGCGTTCCCCGACCATCCGCTGCGGATCGACCCCAACGCGAACTGGAGCGTGCCCACCAGCCTGCGCGTGGCCAAGGAACTCGAAGGAGAGCTCGAATACCTGGAGGACCCGGCGCCGGGCATTGCCGGCATGGCCGAGGTCGCGGCCGGCACACCGCTGCCGCTGGCCACCAACATGTGCGTGACTTCCTTCGCGGACATTCCGGAGGCGGTGCGCCGCGGCGCGGTGCAGGTCATTCTTTCCGACCACCACTTCTGGGGCGGACTTCGCGCTTCGCAGCGCCTGGCCGGAATCTGTGCGACCTTCGGGCTCGGCCTGTCGATGCACTCGAACACGCATCTCGGCATCAGCCTGGTCGCCATGGCCCATCTCGCCGCCGCGACGCCGAACCTCACCTATGCCCTCGATACGCATACTCCCTGGCAGCGCGGCTTCGGCTACGCGCGAGACACTCCGGATTTCCAGGACGTGATCCGGCCCGGCGTCCTGACCTTCGAGGCCGGAGCATTGCGTCTGCCCGACGGACCCGGGCTCGGCGTTGAAATCGACCGCGACGCGCTAGCGCGGCTGCATGAGCAGTACCGCAGCTGTGGCGTCCGGCGCCGCGATGACATCACGCACATGCGCCTGGTCCACCCCGACTGGACCGGCCAGCGCCCGAGATTCTAGGCGGCGCGGCATTTTAAGAGCCGGCAACTTTTAGGAGTCAGTATTCGATTGACGGATCGTCAGTAGCGGCCCGAATGGGTAGGGTTTCCGGCGGGGAGCGGTGCGGCGCAACGACAGGATGAGCCACCGCGGAACGGGGTGAACGGCCGGAATGCCTCCTCGCAGGCGCGTCAGTGCACGTCGGCAGTGGTCGGCGGGCACGAGCGCGCTTGCGCTCACCGCAGTCGCCTTGGCCGGCTGCGCCTCGCCGCCGCCGGATTTGACCGACCCGGCCAACCGCGCGGAAGGCTCCGGGACGATCGTCTGGGTTTCCAGCCCGACCCTGCGCAACGCCAGCGACGACGCGCGGCAGGTGCTCGTTGACGCCTTCGAGCAGGCGTATCCGTCGATCAAGGTGGATTTGCAGCCGGGACCGGACAACTCGGATCGGCTGCGCGAAAAGCTCAGCGGCGAGATCTCCGCGGGCTCGGTGACCCCGGATGTCTACTCCGGTGACGTCGTCTGGCCGGCCGATTTCGCGCAGGACGGTCTGGCGCTGCCGCTGAACGGATACCTGCCCGACTCGTTCTGGTCGCAGTTCGCCAAGCCCGGCACCCCGCTCGCGGACAACACGCTGATCCAGGCAATGAGCTACCGGGGCAAGATCTACGCGGTGCCCTACTTCATCGACGAGGGCTTCCTGTTCTATCGCAAGGATCTGCTGGCGCAGGCCGGGCTGCCCGCGCCGGCCACCTGGGAACAGCTCGTGGCGGACGCCAATGCGCTCAAGCAGCGCCATCTGCCGTACCTGTTCGCCTGGCAGGGCGACGCGTACGAAGGACTGATGTGCACGTGGACCGAACTGCTCGCCGATGCCTACGGAGGGCAGAGCACGCCGGACTCCTCCGCCGCCATCGTCGACCAGTCAACGGCCACGCGGCTGGCATCCCCGCAGGCGCTCAAGGCGCTCGACTTCCTTCGAGCGCTGATCAATGACGGGCTCTCGCCGGCGGACGTGTCCGGTTACGAGGAGCCGCAGGCCGATTCGGCCTTCGACAACGGAACTGCCGCGTTTCTGCGCAGCTGGGACTCCTCCTACGCCAACGCGATCAGCGCCACCAGCGTGATCCACGACCCGGCGCAGGTCGGCGTGATGCCGCTGCCCACCTTCGCAGGACAGCAAGGCGTCGGATTCTCGGTCATCGGCGGCTGGAACCTCTTCGTCAACCCGCACAGCCGCAACCTCACCGCGGATCTGACCTTCCTGCGCTGGATGGCGGGCCCGCAGGCGCAACGCATCCTGGCCACTCAGTTCTCGGAGATACCGAGCAACTACGCGGTGCGCACTGACCCGAGCGTGACCTTAAACAACCCGGTCCTGGCCGCGGCGACGCGCACCAGGCTGATCAGCCGGCCGTCCTCGGCCCCCGGCTACGGCAGGCTAAGCCCCACCATTTACCTGACCCTCCACAAGGCGCTGCCCGCCAAGCCGAACGCTCACGCCGCCGATCCCTGCACGACGTTGTTGAGCGCGGCGACCCAAATCGACTCGACGGTACGCAGCACCCTGCCATGCGACGCGGCGGGAGGTGGCTAGCCGTGGCCATCGTGCCCGAAGACGAAGCACGCACACCCGAACCGCGAGACGCGGTACCCGGCCTGGCCGAGCGAGCCCGCGAGAGCATCCGGGTCTGGATTCGGCTGCGCGGGCGCGGCGTCCTCGGCGCCGCTCCCTTCGCGCTCGTCGCCGCGCTGACCGCGGCCGCGCTCTCGCCCGTCGCGATCCCGCTGCTGCTCGGCAACGCGGCTCTCGCGCTCTCCGGACTGCTCGGCCAACTCGGCAATATCGGCGCGGAGCACATCGCGCACGTCATCGAGGACGTGGTCGCACAGCTGCGCGGCGAGGCGCGTAGCGGCCGGCCTCTTGATGAAGCGCTGGCCGACGAACGGCTGCAGGCCGCCCTCAGCAGTCGGCTACAGAAGGAACTCGACGGGCCGCAAGCGGCCGCGCTCCGCGTCGAGATGGCGCAACTCCTACATCGGGTGGACGGCGTGGGTACTGCGCTCGACGCGGCCGTCCACAGCGGCATCGAAGGGCTCTCTGTCTATATCGGCGAGACGGTGAACCTGCTTAGCCAGACCTCAGTCGAGTTCCACGCACTGCGCGACGACGTCATGTCGGGACTCACCGTCATCCAGCACGATCTGGCCCGGATCGAAGCCATGCAGCGCGGTCACGCCGAGCAAGTGGAGCGGGTAGGCATTCAGATCGCCGAACTGCACCGGCAGTTGGCGGTAGGCCGAGGCGCGGTCCGAGTTCCGCTGGAACTCACCGCGGCCGGATCGCAGGCTACTGCGATCACTGAGGCAACCCCGGACGTCAAGCCCTATCCCGGACTGGAGGCGTTCAACGAGCAGACCGCGTACTGGTTCCACGGCCGCGAACAGCTGATTGCGCGCCTGGTCACCCGGCTGCGCCAGCGCTTGCAAGGCTTGTCGATGGTGCTCGTGGTCGGCGCGTCCGGCGCGGGCAAGTCCTCGGTACTGCGCGCCGGTCTGATTCCCGGGCTGGACACCGGCGCGCTGGCGGTGACGGGCTCGGAGCGCTGGCCGCGCGAGGTGATGAAGCCCGGCCAGACCCCGCTACAGGAACTCGCGGTGCGCCTGGCCAACAGGCTCGGCGGAGACAGCGTCGAGATGGCCGCGGCGCTGCGGCAGAACCCGAACAACGCGGTCCTGATCATGCGGCAGGTACTCGATTTCGAGCGGCGCAGGCGCGACGGCGCGGCGGCCGACCACCCGGAGCCCGCCACGCGAACCAGCCGCCTGGTGCTGGTGATCGACCAGTTCGAGGAGATCTTCACCCAGTGCCACGACGGCCTTGAGCGTCAGCGGTTCGTCGACGCGTTGTGCGCCGCGGCCGAGGGGAAGCCGGACGATCCTGCCCCCGCGCTCGTCGTGCTCGTGCTACGCGCAGGTTTCGTCGAACACTGCACCGCGCACCCCGCGCTGGGACCGGCGCTCAGCGACCAGTTCATCGTCGGCCCGATGAATATCAGGGAGCTGCGCGAGGCGATCGAGGCACCAGCCCGCGACGCCGGTCTGAGCGTCCAGACCGGCCTGGTCGAAACCATGCTGACCGACCTGGAGGCGGTCACTTCTCCAGACAGCGGCGCCACCACGTACGATCCCGGCAAGCTGCCGCTGCTCGCGCACGCATTACGGGAGACCTGGGAAGGCAGGGAAGAGGGGAAGCTCACCATCACGGCCTATACGGCGGCGGGCGGCATCAAGGGCGCGGTGGCCAAGAAGGCCGACGAGGTATACGAGAGCTTCGACGCCGACAGCAAGCGGGTCGCCCGGATCCTGCTTGAGCACATGGTCGCGGTCCGCGCCGACGCCGAGGACACCCGGCGCCGGATGACCCGATCGGCCCTGCTCACCGAAGTCGCGGGCAGCGACCTGCCGACCGCGCGGCGCGTACTGGACCGCCTGGAGCGGGAGCGGCTGGTCACCAGCGATCAGGACACCGTGCAACTCGCCCACGAGGCGCTGCTGCGGCACTGGCCCGCGCTCGGCGAATGGCTGGAGGAACACCGCGACTGGCTGCGCACCCTGCAACGGCTCACCGCGGGCGCGCACGAGTGGCGGGCCGGGGATCAGCACCCTGACCTGCTGCTGCACGGCACGCAGCTCTCCGCGGTGCGGGCGGAACTCACCGAGGCGCGGCGCGGCGAACTCGGCCGGCGGGAGAACGAGTTCCTGCGTGCCTCGGAGCGCCGGCAGAAGCGCAACGACCGGCTGCGCTTGGGTGTCGCGATGACCCTCACCGCGGCGCTGGTCGCCGCCGCGGGCCTCGGCTTCGTCGCGAAGAGCAACAGCGGCGCGGCGCACCGGCAGCAGACCATCGCGCAGGCCCGGCAACTCGCGGCCGAGGCGGACGCGCACCGCTACACCGATCCGGAGGTCGCGCTGCTGCTTTCCCTGGCGGCGTACCGGATCGCGCCGACCGACGCCGAGGCCGTCAACAGTCTGCTCTCCAGCCAATCCGGCTACTTCACCGCGCGCCTGCCGAATATTGCCGGAGCGGTGAACGCCGTCGCGTACGATCCAGCCGCGCCGCTAATCGCCGCGGCCGGCCAAGAGAACGCCGTGACCCTGTGGGACAGCGACGCGACGGACGCGGGCACCGGCTCGCCAGACGCGGGCAAGCGGTCGCCGGTCGCCACGCTGGCCGGCGACTCCTCCTTCTACGCGGTGGCCTTCGATCCTGCCGGTCGGCTGCTGGCCGCGGGGCAACAGAATGGAACCACCGTGCTTTGGGACCTCGCCACGAAGACGCGGCTGGGCACGGTCAGCGCCGGACCGGATGCGATCGACACCGTCGCCTTCAGCCCGGACGGCAGCGAACTGGCTACCGCGGGCTATGCCGGCACGGTCTCGCTGTGGAATGTCAACTCGCTGAAAAAGGTCGCCGAGGCCCGAGTGCGGAACGGCACGATCAGCAGTATCGCGTTCAGCCCGGACGGCAAGGCACTGGCCGCCGCGTGCACCGACGGCGAGATCCGTATATGGCAGACCGCTGATTTGCGCGCTCGCCCGCAGGAATTGGCCGGGCACACCGGTCTGGTGCGTTCGGTCGCGTTCAATCGCGCCGGAACCCTGCTCGCCTCCGGCGGTGATGACACGACCGTACGCCTCTGGGACGCGAAAACCGGTGGTGCGCTCGGAGTGCTCGGCGGGTCGGCCGGCCCGGTGCGCGCGGTCGCGTTCAGCCCCGACGGGACCAAACTGGCCAGCGCCGGCGAGGACGATGTCGTGCGGCTTTGGGACGTCGCCGCCCGCGGGCAGATCGGCGCCCTGACGGGTTCGACAAACACGGTGGCGGGAATCGCGTTCAGTCCCGACGGGCATGTACTCGTCGGCGCGGATACGGACGCCACGATCGGCCTGTGGAATGTGGCGGCGCCACAGCAGACCGGTGCGATCGCCACGGCGGCCGTGGCGGCAGCTCCTGGCTCCGCCGGGCTGCTGGCCACCTCCGGCGCGAATCAGCAAACGTATCTGTGGCGCTCCTCCGGGCAAAGGCTCTATGCCGCCCTCGGATCGAGCGGCGGTTCGGGTGCGAGTGCGGGAATCGCCTTTAGCCCGGACGGCCGCAGGCTCGCCACCTCCATCGCCGGAACGGGCGCGGTGGTATGGGACGCGGCGACGCGACGAAAAATCCGCGCGCTCGCCGCGCCCTCCCCCATCGACGCGATCGCGATCGGCCCGGCGAGCCACGGTAGCGGCGAAGACGGCGTGGCGAGTTCTGATGGCGCCGGTGACGTCATCGCCGCCGGAGGTGTCAACGACTCGATTTACCTCTGGGGTCCAGGCGCCACTGAACCGTCCTGGTCCAACGGGCTGCTCGGCGGCCCCATCACCACGGTCGCGTTCAGTCCGGACGGCACATTGCTGGCCGCCGGAAGCCAGGACGGCACGATACTGCTGATCCGGTTGTCGCTCACCGGCGGCCGGCTCAGCGCGAACGTCATCGAACAACTTTCCGGTTCCTCCGGCGCGGTGGAGTCGGTGGCGTTCAGCCCGGACGACCGCACGCTGGCCGGCGGCTCCGCGGACGGCACCGTGCGGCTGTGGGACACCCGCGACCCGAACAACCCGACCAGTTTCACCACGCTGTTCGGGCAGAGCCAGGCGGTGGTCGGGGTCGCGTTCAGCAGCGATGGCAGTACCCTGGCTTCCTCGGCCGCCGATCACACCATCCGGCTGTGGAATGTCGCCGACCCCAAGACGCCATCCGCACTGGTGACGCTGAATGGCCCGAGCGATCCGACCGCGGTGGCCTTCGAACCGGGCACCAGCACCGTGGTCGGCGCGGCGGCCGACGGGACCGCGCTGTTCTGGGACACCGACGCCGCCGCGGTAGCCGCGCGCATCTGCGCCTCGAACCCGGCCACGGCCGCGCGGATTCTCACCCCGGCCTTGCTCGGCGGCGATTATCCGGCACTGTGTCCGTAACCGGGCGCCCACGTCGCGGCTCGAACGGCAGTTCTTCGCCTTGCCCTTCGCCTAACGGCCGGTCCATCTCCCGGCATTGCCTAGCGCAAGAACCGCACGCACCTGGGAATTCATCAAACGAGAATCAGAAGTCTGCTTTTCCGGGCGGGATTTCGGGGCGCGCGCACGGCTTCCGGTGTGCGGCGGATGCGCCGGTACTAACGCTTATGCGCTGGGCCGATGCACGTGAACCGCGCTACAACCGATACGGTATGCAAATTGAACTGACCGGGTGACGCCGGCGTTTAGGTATGCGAATTGGTCGCTTGAAGGGAAAGTCACTGTGGCTCTTAAACGAGTGTGCGACATCACCGGCACGGACCGCGACGTGGAGATCTGCGACGTGACCATAGCCGGCCAGACGATCAAGCTGGATCTCGCCCCGGCCGGCGTGGACAAATTGCGCGAGTTCTTCGGCGCGGTGGTCACCGTACAGCACCCGCTCGCCTCGCGCGCCGCCGCGGCAGCCGAGTCCGCCCCGGAAGCAGCCGAGCCGGAAGCAGCCGGGCAGGCCGAGGAAGCGCAGGCCACTGAGGTGCCTGCCACCGAAGCCGAGACAGAGGTCGAATCCGAGTCCGCGCCCGCGCAGCGTCCGGCTCGCCGCGGCCGGCGGTCGGCGGCAGCCAAGACCGCGCCGCAGAACGTCAAGGGCGGCCGGAAGAAGGCGACGCCGCGGCGCGGGGCCAAGCCGGTCACGCCGGGCACCTCCGAGATCCGGGAATGGGCCAGGGCCAACGGATACGAGATCGGCGAGCGCGGCGCGATCCCGGGCCGGATCCGTTCGGCGTACACACTCGCGCACGAATAAGCGGCCTGCCTCTGCTGAGCCGGGCGGCAACGAGCACTCGGTGGCTATGGCACCGGACTCCCGGCCACGTCGGCGTTCCCCCACTCCCCGTCGTGGCCGCGGCGTCGAGCCAGATTCCCGAGCCGGATCAGAACTCTGAATCAGAAGAGAGACCGCCCTCCCGGCACCGAAACGCCGGGAGGGCGGTCGCCCCCTGGACTCACAGAACTTTGCGTTGCCTAGGCTGTGTGCAACACGGCCTACCGGCTACCGGTTACCGGCCATCGATTACGGCACGCTCCACTGCTGGTTCGCGCTGTCGGCGCACGCCCAGATCTGCACCTGGGTGCCAGAGCCGCCGAAGCCGGTGTCATCCAGGCACTTGCCGGAGTTCGGGTTCACATACTCGCCGTTGGACTGGTGCTGCCACACCTGCGCACCAGTCCCATTGCAGGTGTACAGCTGCACCTTGGTTCCGTTCGCGGTTCCCGCCGCCGAGACGTCAAGGCACTTGCCGAGCGCCTGTAGCTGATTGCCGGAGGTCAGTGACCAGGACTGCGCGTTGGTGCCATTGCACGTGTAGACCTGCACCGGAGTGCTGTCCGCACTGTTGGCTCCGCGCACATCAAGGCAAAGCCCCTGATATCCGGTGACCGGTCCCGAGCCGGGCGGCGGCGGAGGCGGCGGGTTGGTTCCGCCGGTGAGCTGGTTGAAGATGCGCGAATAGGCGTAACCGGTGCCCTTGTCGTAGCCGTCGACCTCCCAGAAGGCCAGCTCGGCCACGCCGTTGCTCGCCGCGAAGCCCTCTAGGCTCTGCGCGTCACTCTGCGAGAAATAGGCGCCGTCGTCGTTGGTGCCGGCAATCGGGGTCAGGCCCATCTTCGCGTAGGCCGCGGAGGTGGAGATGCCGTACAGCCCGGACAGCTGGTTCGCCGTGTTGCGGGCCGCCGACTCGGCGTCGCTGAGCACCGGCTGACCGTCGGAGAAGTCCATCGTCATGATGTTGACGATGCTGACGTTGACGCCCTGAGCCTTCGCGTCCTGCAGCAGCGCGTACTCCGAGCCGTTGCCGGTCGGCAGGCCGCCGGGGCCGACGCCGAGCGTGAAGTCGACCTGCACGGCCGGGTTCTGTCGCTGTAGCGCGGCCAGCGCCTGGTCGCGGCGGGTGTTCGCGGTGGTGTCGCCCAGCGTGCCGCCTTCGATGTCGAAGTCGAGCCGGGTCACCGCGGTGCTGTTGACGATGTTCGCGTAAGCGGTGGTGAGCGACGAGACGCTGGTGCAGGTCTGGGCCAGCTCGCCGCCCTGGGCGCCGCCGGAGGAGATGATGACCTGGCCGCCCGCCGCCTGCAGCGAGCTGATCTGCGAGTTGAACGTGGTCAGCCCGTAGCCGCCGTCCTCCCACTGTGGGGTGCAGCCGGACTGCGGGATCAGGAAGGCCAGCGTGTAGTACTTCAGCCCGGTGGCGTTCATGTCGGCGGTCATGTCGCCGGCGTCGCTGCTGCTGATCTGAAGGTAGGGAGCGGCGAAGTGGGCCGGAAGCGCGGGGCCGGCCGCCTGGGCCGATCCGTCGAGGGCGAGCAGCAGACCGCCGGCCGCCAGCAGCGGCAGCGCGGTCAAGGTCGCTTTGGTGCGGGTCAATCGCATAGGTGGTCTCTTCTGCGGTGAGTATGGGTATAAGCATACTGAGACCGTCGCGCCGAACGGTTGGGGGAGCGTGCGAACACGACCGGATGGACGCGCCGCGCCG
Source organism: Actinocrinis sp. (assembly GCF_035605935.1). GTDB lineage: Bacteria > Actinomycetota > Actinomycetes > Streptomycetales > Catenulisporaceae > Actinocrinis. The sequence continues at coordinate 14,520 of NZ_DATNGK010000279.1, forward strand.
CACTCGCGGGCGTACTTCCGGCGAACTCTTATTTCGCGATTTGATTAAACTCGTAAACCAGAACTGAGTCAAGGGATGCGCGCAAACCCGTCGACCTCGGTGTCAGCGCAGATCAGAGCCAAAAAACCGGCCAGAAAACGCCGAGCGGGGGCGAGACCGAAGTCTCGCCCCCGCCCGTACTCGAGCCGGTGTTTGTCAGGACACGTTCAGCGCGTTGTCATCCACCACGAAGGAGGTCTGCAGCGAGCTGTCTTCCGTCCCGGTGAACTTCAGCGTGATGCTCTGGCCGATGTACGAGGCCAGGCTGAAGCTGTGCTGCGCGTACCCGCTGATGTGGTTCAGGTTCGAGTACGTCGCCAGCGTGCCCACGACGGTGCCGGACGAGTTGAGCACCTGCACGCTCAGCTTGTCGTAAGCGGTCGTGGTCGTGGTCTCCGAGGTGTCGATGTGCAGGTAGAACGAGAAGTTCGCGTTCTTACACGTCGACGGGATGGAAACCTTCTGCGAGAGAGTGTCGGTGTGGGTGGTGCCATAGCCGTCAAGCCACGCGTAGTACGTGCCACTGTGCGAGGTCTCGCCGGCGCCGTTCGGGTTGATCACACCGGCCGTCGACGACCACGGGCTGGCCGAACCAGTCTCGAAGCCCGGGTTGCCGAGCAGCTGCGCCGCGGTGCAACCGCCGCCGGAGGGGTTGACGGTCCAGCTGAAGGACGCGGAGCCGCTGGCGCCGGTGCTGTCCTTGGCGGTGACGGTGACGCTGGAGGTTGCGGCGGTGGTCGGGGTGCCGGAGATCAGGCCGCTGCTGGAGATCGACAGGCCGGCGGGCAGGCCGGTGGCGCTGTAGGTCAGCGTCTGGCCGGATGCCGAGTCGCTGGCGCTGATCTGCAGCGAAACCGCGCTACCCACGGTGGAGGTCTGCGAGCCCGGGTTGCTGACGGTCACCGTGTTGCCGCCGGCCGGGCTGACGGTCCAGGTGAACGACGCCGAGCCGGTCGCGCCGGTGCTGTCCTTGGCGGTGACGGTGACGCTGGAGGTTGCGGCGGTGGTCGGGGTGCCGGAGATCAGGCCGCTGCTGGAGATCGACAGACCGGCGGGCAGGCCGGTGGCGCTGTAGGTCAGCGTCTGGCCGGATGCCGAGTCGCTGGCGCTGATCTGCAGCGAAACCGCGGTACCGACCTTCGTGCTCTGCGAGCCCGGGTTGGTGACGGTCACCGTGTTGCCGTGGTTGAGGATCTGGTGCGAGATGGCGCAGGAGTTGGTGTCGTTCGACCAGCTGGCCTGCTCCGAGTACGTGCCGAAGGAGCCGAAGCTGATGTTCGCGGCGCCGCCGGCGCTGCCAGGGCTGATCCAGGCGCACTCGTCCGAGTTCTCCTGGCCGTTGAACGAACTGCCGCTCTGCTGGTTGGTCCAGCCGCCGGCCGGGTTCTGGTCCGACATCATCTCGTGCCACTCGTGGCCGAGGGTGATCGAGTAACCGTCCGTGGTTCCGGGGGAGTTGACGAATCCGACGCCGCAGCCCGCACCGGAGTCGATGTTGTACGGCTGGTTGCTGAACGCGATGTCGCCGTAGGGCGAGGAGACCGCGCCGCCGGTCAGGGTGCTGTCGCCGTTGTAGTCGTGCCACGCGCAGTACTGGCCCTGGTAGCTGTCCGGGTTGGTGCAGTGCGGCGAGGCGATGATGTAGTAGGAGTCGCGGTTGGCCGCCGCGGTGGTGTTGCCGAAGTGCGCTACGGCGTTGACGGCTTCCTGGCCCAGCTGGTGCCCGGACGCAGTGCTCGGTGAGGCCGCGGAGTTGTCGTACCAGACGCCGGCCAGCACGCCGCCGCTCTGGTACGGGATGAAGTTCGCGTTGCTCGGGCAGCTGGTGGCGCCGGCCGAGACGTTCGGGCCGTCACACCACTGGGTCAGGTCAGCGGACCACAGCTCGCCGTTGGTGCCGATGCCCTTGAACATCTGCTGAGCCACACCGGCCGCGCCGGCGGAGTCACCGCTGAACTTCAGGTTGCCGTTGGCGTCCGTGCTCGACGTTCCCCACTGGGTGCCGTAGAAGACGATGTACACCTTGGAGTGGCCGCTCTGGACACCGATGCCGTCGATGCCGCCGCCATAGGACAGCGTCTCCGGGCCGGTGGCGGTAACCGCGCTGGGGTGCGCGGCCGAGTACGAGTTCATCTTCGCCTGCTGCGCGATCGTCGGGATCACGCCGTGGCGGTAGGGGTGCTGATAGGCGGGGGAGTACGGATTGGCCGAGTTGGCGGCGGCGTTGGCGGGAGTGAACGCGGTCAGCGTCATCCCGGTGGCGAGGGCGAGGCCGGCGGCAGCGGCCAGCGGGACTCTCAGGCTGCGGCGTCGTGCCGCGGCCGTGGGTGGGTGGGTCACCTGCATATCCCCTTTATCTCGGGTGGCGGCGGCGCATGTGGGTGCGTCCGGCCGCACGGGAGTGCGGACCGTTTCCTTGGGGCGGCGGGATCACCGCTTGGCCCGGGGAGACGGCCCGGTGTTTTAGGCGCGTGCCAACGTCGGTGCAGCGTTTCGGGAAGGGGATGCGAGAGCGAGTGGTGCAGCCGGGCCCGATCCGACCGCTTGGCGTGCGCGCCACCGTTCCGTTTTGGAAGGTTCCCTGCGGGACGGCCGTGGGTTTATCAGTACTCGTAGGCGGGAAAGGCCGCGACGACCGCCGCGGTTGCACTGCCGGGCACTGAGGGGGAAATTAGCGCCGCTCAGTTGGGCGGTCAACGACTACTGACGAAACAGATGTTTCTTGAGTATGCGAACTGTAGCTGCCGTTGCGCGGGGATTTCGCCCTGTCACGGGCCGGTCGGCACGAATCGGCGCCGCGCTCTCGCGGCGCGGCGCCGACCTGGACCGTAGCGAATGCTTTATAAGCCGTTTACCAATTCGACTGCTGGCCGTCCGTGGCAGCGCTCTCACATCACTGCCCGAGCCTGCCGTCAGGTGTGCCGCAGCACCGCGCCGACGCCGTTCGCCGGTCCCGGCTCGCCGCCGGCCAGCACGAGTATCCGGCTTCCGTTCTGCACCGCGGCGCGAACCAGCACGTTTCCGGCTTTGTCCCGCCGGGTTTGCGGCGAGCACATGTCGGTGAGCTCCTCTGGGTGCGCGGCCAGCTGCCCAGGCTCCGGACCCCACCACAGCCAGGCATCAAGAACTTTGGATCCAAGGCTGATGAGTAATGTGTCGGCATCGCCGCGCCGCAGTGCCACGACGGTCGGTATCAAGCCCTCGACCGCGCCGCCGGTGGCGAGTCTGCCAGCGTAGCGGTCCAGCGCCTCGGCCCGCAGCGACTCCTCTTCCTGCGCCGCGACGACCTGAGCCGCGCGGCGGGCGCGCTCGTCCACGCCGCCGCCCGCGTGCCCCTGCACGTCGGCGCCGGTGCGATCGGCGAGAACCAGCTGGTAGGAGGAGAAGTCAAGGGTCTGCGCGAGGAGCGGCAGGATGTCCGGGAGCGGCCCGAAGGCGGTGCGGTCCAGCATTGTCGGTGCCCGCAACTGCTCCTGGAGCAATACCGCTGCGCCGGCCGCGAAGATGGCCTGGCCGTACGGCGAGGGCTGCCCACGATCGGATCCGACCGCCGCGTCGATCGCTTCCAAGGTCGGCTCGTCGGCGCCATCTGCCGCCAATCGGCCACGCAACTCCCGCCAGCGCTGCTCGATCGGATGCCCGGCCTCGGGATCGGCGCGTTCGGTGACCAAATACACGGAGGCGAACGGCCCCGGATTGTCGTACAGCGCCTTGAGGTGACTTGGCTCCATGCTCACGCTCCTTTCGCGCGGTAATCGACGACTCGGATCACTCGTGCTACCCGCTGCCCCGTCCCGAAACGGGCTGCCGTTTCCGCTCCATCGGAAGGGGCACTCGGCTGTGATCAGGCCGCAGCACGGCCTGAGTAGAGCAAGCAAAGCAGACCAAGCAAAGCAATGACGACGGATCGGAGGTCGGCTCACATGCCGGGACGCCAGGAACTACCTTCGACACTGCGCCGCTCGCCGGTCAAGGCGCAGCGCACGTGGATCGAGGCCCATGACAGTGCCGTCGAGCAGTATGGCGAGGGCGAGCGGGCGCACCGGGTGGCCTTCGGCGCGCTCAAGCACAGCTTCGAAAAGGTCGGCGACCACTGGGAGCTGAAGGAAGGCGGCCGCAAGGGCCCGTCCGACCCGCAGTCCGCCCGTCCCCGCCAGGTCGGCGGCCGCAGCGGTGAGGGCGTTGACGAGCAGGCCAGTAAGCAGCACCTGTACGAGCTCGCGAAGAAGCTGGACATTCCCGGCCGCTCCACCATGAGCCGGAGCGAACTGCTCGCGGCCATCCGGAAGGCGAACCGCAGCAAGACGCGGGAGAAGCAGCCGAGTTCCCGTTGAGTGCGCTGAGGAGCGGGCGATGAACGGTGCGGAGTTGATCGTCGATGCCTTCGGCCGGGTACGCGAGGTCGTTCATCACGCCGCCGACGGATTGACGGCGCGGCAACTCGCGGAGCGACTCGACCCCGACGCGAACTCGATCGCCTGGCTGCTGTGGCATCTGACGCGGGTGCAGGACGATCACGTCGCGGACGCTTCGGGCGTCGAGCAGGTGTGGACGGCGCAGGGTTGGGAGCAACGCTTCAACTTGCCGTTCAAGACCGAGGCGAGTGGATACGGCCAGAGTGCCGCGGAGGTCGGCTCAGTGCGGGTCGAATCCGCGCAGCTGCTGATCGGTTACTACGACGCGGTCTATGAGCAGACCATTGAGCGTGTGCGCGGCTTGGGGGACGCCGACTTCGACCGAATCGTCGACGAGTCCTGGGATCCGCCGGTGACGCTGGGCGTCCGGCTGATCAGCGTGGTCTCCGACACGCTTCAGCACGCGGGTCAGGCCGCTTTCATCCGCGGCATCCTGGAGCGTCGCGCCGGGTGACGCCGCTTGCCGGCTGACGGCGCGTCAGGAGCGTGCATTAGTCGGCGCTGTGCGGGCAATCCGGTGCGCCATGAAGGGATTTCGCAAGTTCATCCTGCGCGGCAATCTGGTGGACCTCGCCGTGGCCGTGGTGATCGGGACCCAGTTCTCCGGCCTGGTGCACTCATTCGTCGCATCGTTCGTCGACCCGCTGCTCGCCTTGCTCGGCGGCAAACCGAACCTCAACAGGTTCACCTTCACTGTGGGCAAGTCCACCTTCACCTACGGCACGTTCCTCACCGACGCGCTGTCGTTCCTCATCGCGGCGGCGGTCGTGTACTTCGTCATCGTGCTGCCGGTGGCCAGACTCCTGCATCTTTTCGAGCGCGACCGGGCGGCGACCGAGCGCAACTGCCCGGAGTGCGATCGCAGCATCCCGATTCAGGCGCGGCGCTGTCCGGAGTGCACCAGCGTTCTGGTCCGCGACGATCCCGAACCGGTGGACGCTGCTTCCGGCGGCGGTCCGACGCCGGTAATGGGTCCGGAGGGCTGACCCGCAGGTTTGACCGGAGCCCGGCTGGTGACGCGGAGGCGGTGCGCATGACGCGCGGGACGCGACGACGAGGACGAGGAGGAGGAAGTGAACGTGAGCAAGGTGGCCTATAAGCCACTCGGCATGGTTTTCGGCGCGGCCGGCGGAGTGCTGGCCGGCGCGGTGTTCAAGCGGGTCTGGCGGCTGGTCGACGACAAACACGACGCGCCGAGCCCGACCGATGAGGATCGCGGCTGGCGCGAGGTGCTGATCGCCTCCGCGTTGCAGGGCATGATCTTCGCGCTGGTGCGGGCGGCCGTGGATCGCGGCGGGGCAGCGGGTGTGCGCCGGATCACCGGCACATGGCCGGCTTGACCGGGCGGCCAGACCTTGGCGGCGCGGCCGCGCGAATCGGCTCATGCCTTTCTTAGGGCGCCGGGAAAACGCTCCCACGAACTCCTGTTTGGTTCCGCGCGAAGCGGTTATCAGGTCGGCGGCAAGGCACGGCGTAAACACGAGATCCGGATCACGAGAGTGATCAAAGGAGTGAGTGGTCAATGGGTATTATTCTGCTCGTTCTGCTGCTGGCGCTGATTCTCGGCGGCCTCGGCTTCGCGGTCCACGTGCTGTGGTGGATCGCCTTGATCGTGTTCGTCGCCTGGCTGGTCGGCTTCGGCTTCTCCGGAGGCGTGTCAGGTGGCGGCCGCCGCCGGTGGTACGGGCGCTGGTAGTCCGAATCAATAGGCACGAGGCGGTCGGTCCGGTTATCCGGGCCGACCGCCTCGGCTGTCCCGGCGGGGCAATGACCAAAAACGGTTAGCTCCGCAGATCTTCGGTGGCCCTGAAGATTCTTGAAGAGTGATCGGTTAATCACTGCCCTCGGTGGAACGCGCCTTATCGGAATAGACCACGTTCGGCATCAAGTACCACAGCACGCAATACACGATGACGACCGCGACCGTAAGCGGCAGCGCCAGGGCGACCCCCTTCAGCACGTCCAGCACCAAGAACACCGCGCCGCTCATGGCTACCAGCAGCGCGAGCAGGCCGGCCTGCGCGATGAGGTCGGCCCAGTGCACAAGCTCGGGCTTGTGGCCCTTGCGGAACACCCGGCGATGGTGGCTGACCGGCGCTATGAGCAACGCGGCGGCGACAGCGGCGGACAACACGGTAATCGTGTAGACCGCGATCTGGAGCGCCGTCGCGTGACTGAACCGGTTGCTGAACGGCACGGTGAGCAGGAAGCCGAACAGGATCTGGACGCCGGTCTGCGCGACTCGCAGTTCCTGGAGCAGTTCGGTGAAATTGCGGTCCCAGCGTTGCAAATCGGTCTCGGGACGCCCGGTGCCTCGCAGCACGCAGTCCTCGCGATGCGCGGGCGGCGCGTCTTCGCCGGTCGGCCGGACACCGTCCATCCCGCTCGACCTCCCGAGTGCGGCTGCGACGATTCGCCGCGACGTGCGATAGAAACAAGCCCTAGTACCCGAGCGGGCACCGCGCAATCATGGCCCGTGCAAGGTCAGGCGGCACTTTGAGCAGGATCGAAAGCGGGAGCCATGGCGACTGAGGGCTTCGATTACGTTGCGCATCCTGCGCGCGTACTTTTCGGCAGCGGTACCGCGTCCCGCGTCGGTGACGAGGTGCGGCGGCTCGGCGGTGCGCGCGTGCTGCTCCTCGCGGGCACGTCCGTCTCCGACGCGGCCGAACAGGTGTGCGCGACCCTCGGGCCGCTCCTTGCCGCGCGCTTTGACGGCGCGGCGATGCACACTCCGGTCGAAGTGACCGAGAAGGCGCTCGCGGTGTTGCGTGAGGCGCAGGCTGACTGCCTGGTGGCCATTGGCGGCGGTTCGACCACCGGGCTTTCCAAGGCGCTCGCGCTGCGCACTGACTTGCCGCAGATCATCCTGCCCACGACATACGCCGGCTCCGAGGTCACCCCGGTCCTCGGCGAGACGAGCGACGGACAAAAAGTGACGACGTCATCCGCCGCCGTTCTGCCGGAGACAGTGATCTACGATGTCGAGTTCTCTCGCAGCCTTCCCCTTGCCATGACGGTCACCAGCGCCGTCAACGCGCTCGCACACGCGGTCGAGGCGCTGTACTCGCCGCAGGCCAACCCGATCATCGACGGTTTCGCACTCGAGGCGATCGCGCGAACGGCCCGCGCCCTCCCACTGCTGGTCGGGGGCGAGGCCGCTTCCGCCACCGACGTTGCTGCCGGCACATCCGACCCGCGCGCCGACCTGCTGCGCGCCGCGTGGCTCGCCGGGACCTGTCTCGGCGCGGCCGGCATGGGCCTGCATCACAAGCTCTGCCACGTCCTCGGCGGTTCCTTTGGTCTTCCACACGCCGAGACGCACACAGTGATCCTTCCGCACGCGATGGCGTACAACGCATCGGCCGCTCCGCAGGCGATGCGCCGGGTAGCCGAAGCCCTCGGCGTCGAGGACGCGCCGAGTGGACTGTTCGACCTGATCGCCACAGCTGGAGGCCCGACGTCGTTGCGGGCACTCGGCCTCGCGGAAGCGGACATCCCGCGCGTGGCGCAGCTGGCCGCGGCGCAGTCTTATCCAAATCCGCGCGAGCTGACCGAAGACGGCATTGAATCCCTGCTACGCGACGCCTGGCACGGACGGCGCCCCGCGGCCTCCTCATCCGCGCTCCCCGATACGGCGCGGCTGACCGAACAAGTCGTCGGTAGCTTCGACCACGCTCCCGACCCGCGAACCAGAGAACTGATCACGAGCCTGGTCCGGCACCTGCACACCTTCGCCGCCGAGAACGACCTGACGCAGAAGGAATGGCAGCAAGCCATCGACTTCCTGACGCGCACCGGGCAGATCTGCTCGGACACGCGCCAGGAGTTCGTGCTGCTCTCCGACACGCTCGGCGTGTCCAGCGTCGTCGATATGCTCGCCAACTCGCGCACGCCCGGGACGACACCGTCCGCCGTTCTCGGCCCCTTCTACGTCGAAGGCCCACCCGACACGGAACAGGGTGCGGACGTCGCAGGTGGTTTGCCGGGAACCCCGCTGTGGGTCGATGTACACATCGCCGATGCGCAGGAACGCCCGATCGGCGGCGCCGTCGTCGACGTGTGGCAGTCCAACGACGACGGCTTCTACGACGTGCAACTCCCGGACCTCGACGGCCCGGTATTGCGCGCCCGCTTCCGGAGCGATGAAGCCGGTCGGCTGCGCTTCTGGTCGATCCTGCCCTCCCCGTACCCGATCCCTGATGACGGTCCGGTCGGCGCGATGCTCGCCGCCCTCGGCCGGCATCCGTACCGCGCACCGCACCTGCATTTCATGATCAGCGCGCCGGGGTACCGCCGGCTGGTGACTCAGCTTTTCGTCGCCGGCGGCGAATATCTGGACTCGGACACGGTGTTCGGCGTCAAGGATGCGTTGATCGTAGATTTCGCCGAGGGCAACGGCCCGACACCGGACGGCCGCAGCGTGCAGGGGGCGTGGCGCAGCGTCGAGTTCACCTTCCGGCTCGCTGCGGAGGGCCGTGAGCTGCCTGTTCGCTGACAGCGAACACGCTGGCTTCCGTTTCCGTCCGCGGGTGTCGGGTAGCCGGGCTGAGGTCGCGGGTCGTATCGCGTGCGCAGTACGCGGGTACGCAGAGCCCGCGCTCTTCCCTGTCTCCCGCTACATCTTTGGACGGAGCGATTCTCATGGCCAAGGATCTCAGTGGCCGCCGTATTGCATTCCTCGTCGCGGACGAGGGCACCGAGCAAGTCGAGCTGCGCGACCCGTGGCAGGCCGCGCTCGACGCGGGTGCGACGCCTGTGCTGGTCTCCCCGAAGCCGGGCCAGGTCTGGTTGTTCGACCACCTCGACCGCGCCGCGCAGTGGGACGTGGACGAGCCGCTGTCCGCCGCCGATCCGGACGGCTTCGACGCGCTCGTGTTGCCCGGCGGCGTCGCCAACCCGGACCGGTTGCGCACGATCCCCGAGGCGGTGGCGTTCGTGCGCAAGTTCGTCGAGGACGGCAAACCGGTCGCCGCGATCTGCCACGGTCCCTGGACGCTGATCGAAACCGGGACGCTGGAGGGCCGCACCCTCACCTCGTGGCCGAGTTTGCAGACCGACCTGCGTAACGCCGGCGCGAACTGGGTGGACCAGGAGGTGGTCGTGGACACCAGCCAGCCCAGCAGCCTGGTGACTAGCCGCAAGCCGGATGACCTCAAGGCGTTCTGCGAGACGTACATCGAACACGTCGGATAACCAGGCGCGGGCCGAGCCGGCTCGCGCTACTACCTACTACGGCCGGTGGCGGGAACGTGAGCGAATCACGTTCCCGCCACCGGCCGTTCGGTTCTCGCCGCTCATCAGCAATCTGCTACCTGCTGATCAGCCGCCGCGTCAGCTTCAGCTCTCGTCAGAGTTCTTCTTGAACGCGTCACGAGCGCGGTCGAGCATCGAGGCGAACGGGCCCGCGACCTTCACCATGCCCGGGGACCCGGCGGCGGTCGGGTGCGGGTGCGTCGGGGCCGTCTTCTCGGCCTTCAGCAACCGCTCGCCCAGCCGCTTGAGCTCTTCCTCGGTGCGCTGAGCCAGCACGGTGGGGAATTCCTGGTGCTCCTCGTTCTCGGCGTGGTCCGAGACCGCCTGCTCGAATTGGCTGAGCTTGGTGTCGAACTCGGGGCTGTTCACGTCCATCTTCTCGAGCTCGGCCAGGACGTGCGTCGCCTCGTCCTCCTCGTGGTTGCGCGCGTCGGTGATCTCGTGGCCGGCGGTGTTCTTGGACACCGGGCGCAGGATCATCTCCTCGCCGACCTCGTGGATCGCCAGCAGCTCGCGCAGCTCGTCGAAGCGCTCCTGCTTCGGCGCGCCCGTGGACGCCTTGACCGCGACGAACAGCTCACGGATCTGGGCGTGCTGCTCCAGCAGGATGCGGATGATGTTGCCCTGGGGCAGCCTCGCGGCTTCCGTCCGCTCCCTCTCTGCGTGCTTCATAGTGCTCCCTTTCTGAATTTCCGCACGTCGCCGTCGTCATTGCGGCGTTTGGTCTCGTCTCTCGTGTTCTGCGTCCCGCCGGGTACCCGAACGCGGCGGATCAAACTCTGACGAAGTGGTGCATCTCCCGGTTCGCGTCGAGGAGCTTGTCGACCGCGGCGATGACGTCGGTGGCCCGGATCGCGTCGAGCGCCGGGTCGATTTCGCCGCCGTGCGGATCGCCGTGGTAGCCCGGCTCTGCCGCGTGCAGGGCCACGTGCCAGGGGCGGTCGGGCGGCGGCCCCCACTCCTCGGGCGGGATCGGGCCGAACAGGACCACTGACGGGCGCCGGAACGCTGTCGCGAGGTGTGCGATGCCGGTATCGCCGGAGACCACCAGCGCCGCCTCGGCCACCAGACAGGCCAGGTTGAGCGGCGTGGTCTGCCCCGCGACGGCCGCGTGCGGGGGAAGGCCTGCGGCGCGCGCGACGTACTCGGCAAGGTCGCGCTCGCCTGACGAGCCGGTGACGAGCACGCGCCAACCGGACTTGTTCAGGTACCCGGCGACCGCCGCGAAGCGCGCTGGCGGCCAGCGGCGGCTCGGGTAAGCCGCTCCAGGGTGGACGATGACCGGCCGAGCGAAATCAGCGGGCCACGGGCGCCCGGTGGCGCTCGTGCTCGTGCTCGTATTCGCGCGGTCCGCGAGCAGTTGCGGGCTCGCTGCCGGACTGGTGACCGGATCCGGCGGCTCAAGGTCCAGATCGTTCGGGTCGGCCGGAATGCCGCTACGCGTCAGCAGTCTGCACCAGCGGTGGATCTCGTGCTCACCCGGAAGCCAGCGTGGGCCGAAATGGCATACGCCGCGGCTCGGCGCCCGGCGGATACTGAAGCCGATGATCCGCGCCGGGCGCAGCTCTTCCAGCAGACGGCGGCTGGCCGGTCCGTTTCCGTGCAGGTCAATGGCGGTTTCCGGGGGCTCATTCGGCCACGGCCAGCGCACCGGTGCCAACTCGCCTGTCGGCAGCAGCCGGTCGATCGCGCCGGTCAACTCGGCGAGCGGGGCGAGCTGCGCGGGTGCGGCGAGGACGATCTCGTGCTGGGGGAACGCGCGGCGCACGGCGCGGTACGCCGGAACGCCGGTGAGGAAGTCGCCGAGGCCGAGCGCGCGTAGCAGCAACACCCGGGGTCGGCGGGCCACGTTCGCAGGAGCGGTGGCGACGGTAGGGACGGTGGCGGTGTCGGCGGTAACGCCGGTGGCTTCTGTGATCGCAGACATCTCAACTTGCTTCGTCAGTGGTATCAGGCTGCTTCATTGCGCGCCGAACGGACCAGGCCGGTGGTCGAGCGGCCGGAGAGGTACGGCACCGTGAGGACTCGGCCTCCCCAGCCACGCACGAGCGGCGCCTCCGGCAGGTCGTCGGCCGCGTAGTCGCCGCCCTTCGCCCACACGTCGGGGCGCAACCGCCGCAGTGTGTTCTCCGGCGTGGGCTCGTCGAACACCACAACCGCGTCAACGCAGCTCAGTGACTCGAGGATGGCCGCCCGGTCCGCTTGGCTATTCAGCGGTCGCCCCGGGCCCTTGAGCCGACGCACCGAAGCGTCAGAGTTCAGGCACACGATGAGGCAGTCGCCGGCCGCGCGCGCGGCACGCAGGCAGTGCACGTGACCGGCGTGTAGCAGATCGAAGCAGCCTCCGGTCGCGACGACCGTGCCGCCGCGCGCTTGGACCTTCGCGGCCAGCTCGAAGGCATCGGTGGAGCTGAAACCAGCGGCTTCCGGATCGAGTGCTGACACGCCACCTGCCGCGAGGAAGGAGGCCGCGCTGTCGACTGCCGCAGCCACGGCCTCCGATGGCAGTGCTCCCGACGCGAATGCCGCGGCGACCGCGGAAGCGAACGCGTCGCCAGCGCCGCACGCATCTGTCGGCGCAATGTTGCGCGCCGGGAAGAGCTGCGTGTTGGCGGCTCCGCACAGCAGGACGCCCTGAGCGCCGAGTGTGACAGCAACCTGTGATACCGGCCAGGTGCCGAGCAATCTGTCGGCCGCGTCCGCGGCCGCTTTGACCGCTGCGGAACCTCGCGCGGACGCGGCGGCCGGCAACCTCGCCGCGGCGGCAGCCTCGGCCTGATTGGGCGTGGCCAGCAGTGTGCCGGGGACGGGCGCGGCGCCACGCGGGTGCGGATCCCACACCACCGGCAGGTGCCGCGCGGCCGTGGTCAGCGCCTCGCGCACGGCAGGGTTCGAGGTGACGCCCCCGGCATAGTCGGACACCAGAATCGCGCCGGCCCCGTCGAGAGCTTCCGCGAGTAGCGCGCCCGGTTCGCCAGTGTAGGGCCGCGCCGGATGATCGATGCGAAGCAGGGTCCTGCCATCGGCGCGGACCCTCGTTTTCTGTGCGATCGCCTCCTGCCAAGGCAAGCCGGCCAGGCGAACATCCGGATGGATGAGTTCCCTGATCTGCTCACCTTCTGGATCGTCACCCAGCGGGCACACCAGCGTCACCTGGTGTCCGGCGAGCGCGGCCAGGTGCGCCGCCAAGGCCGCGCCGCCTGGCCGCGCGCGAACCCTCGGCTCGTCGACGACCGGTGCTGGAGTATCAGGGCACAGCCGCCGCACCGCGCCGTCGAGGTCGCGGTCGAGCAAGGCGTCTCCGAGGACGACAAGCCCACGACGCGCCGTCATCGCGCGGCTCCGATCGAACTGGGCGCCATGGCCGGCGTGACCGCCAGATGCTGCGGCTCTCGGCGCGCGAGAGCGAGATCCATCGCCTCGCACACCAGATGCAGCGCCACGAGGTGCACTTCCTGGATCGTCGCGCTATCCGGGCCGAGTGCGCAGATCGACCGGTGCGCCAGCGCGGCCAGCGGGTTCGGCGCCGGGCCTGTCAGTGCCCAGACATGTAAGCCCGCGGCGCGGGCCCGCTCTGCGGCGGCCAGCACATTGCCGCTGCGACCGCTGGTGGATAGCAGCAGCAGCACGTCGCCGGGCCTGCCGTGCGCGTCGACCTGCCGGGCGAAGACCTCCTCCGCGCCGTAGTCGTTGCCGATCGCGGTGGTCGCCGAGGTGTCGCCGTGCAGCGGAATCGCTGAGAACGGCCTGCGCTCGTCCCGGAACCGCCCGACCAGTTCGGCGGTCAGATGCTGGGCCTGCGCCGCGCTGCCGCCATTTCCGGCCGCCAGCAACCGGTTCCCCGCGGCGAGCACGCCGGCCAGTTGGCGACCCCAATCCGCGCAGGTCTCGGCGAGCGCGTCGGAGGTCCGCAGCGCATACGTGACCTGACTCAGTCGGTCGCGCAGCACTTGTTCGATCGACATCATCAGTTCACCGCCTCCTCGATCCGCTCGGTCCGCCCGGCCACCAGCCGGCCGTACACCTCTGCGGTGCGGTGCGCGATACGCGGCCATCCATAGCGAGATCTGGCTCGAAGCAGCCCATTGAGCCCCAGCTGCCTGCGCAGCTCGCCATCCTTGATCAAAGGTCTGAGTTCATCGGCGAGCGCGTCCGGGTCGCGCGGCGGGACGAGCACGCCGGTGACGCCGTCGAGCACCGTGTCAGTCAGCCCGCCGACCGCGCTCGCGACCACCGGCACGCCGCAGGCCATCGCCTCAAGTGGCACGATGCCGAACGGCTCGTACCAGGGCGTGCACAGCACCAGCTCGGCCGAGCGCAGCAGCGCCGGCATGTCACCGCGCGGCACCGCGCCGAGCAGCTTGACCCGGTCCGCGACGCCGCACTCGGCCGCGACCTGGCGCAGCCGATGCGCCTCGGGTTCGTCGCACAGCCGCTCGGCCGCAGGCCCGCCCGCGATGACCAGCTCGGTGTTCGGCAGCTTCGCCAGGGCCGCGATCGCCATGTCAAAACCCTTACGCGGCACGAGCCGGCCGATCGCGAGCAGCCGATGCCGCCGGCCGCGCGGCGCGACCGGGCCCTCTGGCGTGAACCGTGCCAGGTCGACACCGCACGGGATCACCGTGATGTGCCGCCGGTCCACGCCGAGCCGCACCAGCTCGAACAGCTCGTCGCTGCACGTGGCCACGATCCGGGCGCAGCTTCGGCCGATCTCGCGCTCGGTGTCGATCCGCGACCGCGGGCTTGTGTCGGCAGATCCCTGATACCGCTGCTTGACGACGCCGAGCGCGTGGTACGTCTGCACCACGGGGATGCCGAACGGTGCGGCGGCCTCCAGCGACGCGAGCCCGGACATCCAGAAGTGCGCGTGCACCACGTCCGGCCGCTGTTCCTTCCAGCGGGCCGCCAGCTCCCGCGCGAAGACGGGCATGTGCGGCAGCAGGTCGTCTTTCGGAACCGGCTTCGGTGGTCCCGCGTCGATCTGCTCGACCATGACGCGCCGCCCCATTTGGGTGCGTCCCGCCGTGTCGGCAGCATCCCGGCGGGTGTACACGGTCACCTCGTGGCCCAAATCGGCCATCCCCGTCGCAAGACAGGCCACGTGCACGTTCTGCCCGCCCGCGTCGGCCCCGCCGAGCGCCGCCATCGGATTTGCGTGTTCTGATACCAATGCGATTCTCATGAGGTCACCTCGGTCAGCACCTGGTCCCAGTGCTTGAGGAAACGCTTGAGCCCATAGCGCTCCAGCGCCGCCTCGCGCGCTGCGGCCCCCGTTTCACGCGCTAGTTCCTTGTCGTCGATGAAGGCGCGCATCGCCTCGTGCAGTTCCGTGACGCTCGGGGAAACCACCCCGGCGCCAGGGGTCACCGCGCGCGCCGCCTCGGTGGTGGCCAGCGCGACCACCGGCATCCCGAGCTGCATCGCCTCAAGCAGCGAGAGCCCGAGCGAGGTCCAGCGGATCGGGTGCACGTACACCCGGCGCCGCGCGATTTCGGTATGCATCTGTTCCTGCGGCAGGTCCTCATGCAGGTGCATGCGGTCCGGCAGGTAGTGCGGATGGTGACGCAGCGCATTGACCCGCATCCCGAACACGTCAAGCGGCGCGTGTTCAGCGAAGCCCGGCAGCAGGTCGGTCCCGGTGACCCGGCCGCGCCGCACTGGATCGTTAACCACGACCGCGGCGTGCGCAAGCTCGCCGGTGTACCGCTCGCCGGGGTCGACGATGCCGTGTTCGATCACAGTCGTCGGGGTGCTGCCACAATCCCAGAACAGGTCATTGAAATCCGTTACGTGCACGACGAGCAGGCCCGGATGGTCGGCCGCGGGATGCCGGGTGTTCGGCACGTACTGCTGCGGCGTGTTGTGCTCCACATAGATCGCCGGCACGTCGATTCCCGGCACTAGCCCGGTCCAGTCGACCACGAGCTGCGCGTCCTGCGGCCGTTGCAGAATCACCAGGTCGAAGGGCGTCGAACGCAGTTCGTGCACCGGCACCTCGACCGCGCTTTCCGGCCAGTCCCAAGTGCGGGCGCGGCCGAGCCCGTCCGGGCCGCGCGGCTCGGTGACCGGAAGCAGGTACGTGTGCGAGCCCTGCACGAATGAGGTCGTCCACGAGCCGTGCACGTGCCATAGCAGGATCCTCATTCGACGCCTCCTTCTCGGCGGCCGCCGGCCGAGGCCAGCAACTTCTCCACGGCGCTGACCACGTCGCGGGGGGTGACGCTGGATAGGCACGGATGGCCGGGGACCGGGCATTCGCGGGCGCGGGTGTCCGCGCAAGGAGCGTCCTGGTCACCGAGCAGCACGGTTTCGACGCCGTAGGGCGCCCACCGCGCAGCCGGCACGACCGGCGCGAACAGGCTGACCACCGGGGTCCCGACCGCGGCGGAAAGGTGCGCGGGCCCGGTGTTCGGTGCGACGGTCACTGCCGCGCCCGCCAGC
>NZ_DATNGK010000280.1:0-2451 GCF_035605935.1 Actinocrinis sp.
GGACAGTCCGCGCTGCTTGAGCACCGACTTGAGCGCGTGGTACGTCTCGGCGCCCCAGCGCAGCGCCTCGGCGAAGGTCGGCGCGCCGATCGGGGCGATCATGAACTCCTGCACGTCCACGTTGGAGTCCGCGTGCGCGCCGCCGTTGAGAATGTTCATCATCGGCACCGGCAGCATGTGCGCGTTCGGCCCGCCCAGGTAGCGGAACAGCTGCAAGCCGGAGGAGTCCGCGGCCGCGCGGGCCACGGCCATCGACACGCCGATGAGCGCGTTCGCGCCGAGCCGCGACTTGCCAGGCGTCCGGTCAAGGTCGATAAGCGCCTGGTCAATGAGCCGCTGGTCGTCGGCCTCGTGTCCGAGCAACTCATCCTGGATCTCCTCGGTGACGGCATCGACGGCCTTGGTGACCGCCTTGCCGCCGTACTCGGCACCACCGTCACGGAGTTCCACGGCCTCGAAGGCGCCGGTGGACGCCCCGCTCGGCACGCCGGCCCGGCCCACAGAACCGTCGTCGAGTACGACCTCGACCTCCACGGTCGGGTTGCCCCTGGAATCCAGGATCTGCCTGGCATGCACCGCTTCAATGGACGCCACCGTCAACTCCTTGCCTGTCCAAACCGCAGTTATCTGGCATCTGGCATAGAGCGTAGTGGAGTCCACTTCCGCTCGCGAAGAGGGCTCGCCGGGCGGCGCCAGTCCCGCGCCATCTCGGCGGCGCCTAGGAACATGCACCGCGAGCCCCGGTGTGGACGCTCTTCGCGTCCTGCCCGAACTGGCTGCTGGCCTGGCTGGCGGGCGCCCGCCACTGCGTGAAGCTCACCGAGGTGCCAAGTTCCCAGCCCATGAAGCACCACGGGCCGCTGTACTTGTTGTCGTAGAACTTGTTGTTCTGGTGGAACGCGATCGCGGTGGGGACGATGTCCGCCTTGTACGGGCTCCATGCCGGGTCGCTGCCGTACTCGGAGAACACGCCGTTGTAGCCGCAAAGGTGCGCGGCCGTGCACGTCTTGCCGACGGCCGACGGTGTGAACGTGAACTGGTTGAACTCGACAAGCGCGTTCTGCGTCTTCCAGCGGCAGGCGGCGAAGTACGGGTGCGTCTTGATCAGGGACGCGTTGCCGCAGGTCTTCAGCGTCGCCTGCGGGTCCACCAGCGTGCAGTAGCCGGAGCTCGTGTTGTCAGGGGACGCGCAGTACCGGTTGGAGTTCTCCCAGAGGATGACTCCTCCCCAGTTGTTCAGGAAGACGTTGTGCGCGATCAGGAACGGCGAGTTCTGGTAGTTCGAGTCCACCCGGCTGTCGGTGCCCGACTCCGAGATGTAGATCGCGCTCGTGGGGAAGCCGGTGGTCTTCGGACCGTCTATCAGACCGTTGCGAATGAAGGTGTTGTACTCGATCACCGCGTTGTAGCTGATCTCGTACATCAGGCCGACGTTGTGGTTGTCCTCGATGTAGTTGCCCGCGAACTCGAAGCCGGCGTTGTTCGTGTCCGCCCAGAGCCCGACGCTGGTGTTGTCGTGGACCCAGTTGCTCGTCACCGTCGCGTTGATGACGTTCCAGAACTTGCCGCCGCCGCTGCAGCCGCAGCCGGGCTGCTTCGCCTCGTAGTCATAGGTGTCGTTGCCCGCGATCTCATTGTGATCGAGCACGAGGCCATTTATCTCGCCGCTGTTGGAGTAGGCGTTGAAGCCGTACTGCTGGTTGTCCTGCAGGCAGTCCCAGCTGAGTTCGTTGTGGCTGCCGAGCATGACCCCGGCGCCGGCGTTGTCGGCGATCGTCGAGTGGGAGATCGTCCAGTAAGAGCCCGAGTCGTGGTTGACGACGCCCTGCTGCGAATTGCCGCCCAGGGTGCCGAAGTTCCTGATCGTCAGGTACTCGATCGTGACGTGCTGCGCGGTGCCGTCGAAGGCGGAGTCGTTATTGTGCTGCCCGTCGAGGATCGCGCCGGGTGCGCCGATGTAAGTGTCGTGGTCGGCCGGCTCGATGTTGGCGAACTGTCCCGTGCCGAGCGTGTGGACGCCCGGCGCGAACCAGTAGGTCGCGTTCGCCTGGTTGAAGGTGAAGTCCGAGTTGTCGCCCGCCGGAACGCTGATCGCCCCGTTGGGCGCCGTCGAGGGGCCAGTGAGCACGGAGTCGCTGCCGCACACCTTGGCGGGCGGCGTTGTCGGCGCCGCCTTGATGACCGAGGGCGTTGGCGGCGCCGCCGGCGCGGTTCCAGCTTGTGTGGGCGCGGCCGACCCGGTGGCCGATTGCGTGCTCTGCGAACCGCCGCCGCCGCCGGTGCAGGCGGTCAGGACCGCGACGACCGTCCCGGCGACCGCCGCCCCGAGGCTTACCCGCGCAAATCGCCGCCGACCAGCCATCCGGCCTCCTCAGTAATCGCTGATTTCCTGCAGGTCGTCCGGTATCGAAGCGAATTATCCGCCCGCTGGAACAATGAATGGTTATTTTG
>NZ_DATNGK010000281.1:0-7192 GCF_035605935.1 Actinocrinis sp.
CCAGCTGGCCTGCTCGGCGTAGGTGCCGAAGGAGCCGAAGCTGATGTTCGCCGCGCCGCCGGAGGTGCCGGGGCTGAGCCAGGCGCACTCGTCCGAGTTCTCCTGGCCGTTGTACGAGCTGCCGGACTGGTGGTTGGTCCAGCCGCCCGCCGGGTTCTGGTCGGACATCATCTCGTGCCACTCGTGGCCGAGGGTGATGGTGTATCCGTCGGTGGTCCCGGGGGAGTTGACGAAGCCCACGCCGCAGCCGGCGCCGGAGTCGATGTTGTACGGCTGGTTGCTGAACGCGACGTCGCCGTACGGTGAGGAGACCGCGCCACCCGTCAGGGTGCTGTCACCGTTGTAGTCGTGCCACGCGCAGTACTGGCCCTGGTAGCTGTCCGGGTTGGTGCCGTGCGGAGAGGCGATGATGTAGTAGGAGTCGCGGTTGGCCGCCGCGGTGGTGTTGCCGAAGTGCGCGGCGGCGTTGACTGCTTCCTGGCCCAGCTGGTGCCCGGACGCAGTGCTCGGTGAGGCCGCGGAGTTGTCGTACCAGACGCCGGCCAGCACGCCGCCGCTCTGGTAGGGGATGAAGTTCGCGTTGCTCGGGCAGCTGGTGGCGCCGGCCGAGACGTTCGGTCCGTCACACCACTGGGTCAGGTCAGCGGACCACAGTTCGTTGTTGGTGCCGATGCCCTTGAACATCTGCTGGGCGACGGAAGCGACACCGGAGGAGTCGCCGCTGAACTTCAGGTTGCCGTTGCCGTCGGTGCTGGAGGTGCCCCACTGGGTGCCGTAGAAGACGATGTACACCTTGGAGTGGCCGCTCTGCACACCGATGCCGTCGATGCCGCCGCCATAGGACAGCGTCTCCGGGCCGGTCGCCGCCGTGGCGGCGTTGCGGTGGGTGGCGCTGTACGAGTTCATCTTCGCCTGCTGCGCGATCGTCGGGATCACGCCGTGGCGGTAGGGGTGCTGATAGGCGGGGGAGTACGGATTGGCCGAGGACGCCGGGGTGGCGGCGTCGGCCGGGGCGAGCGCGGTCAGCGTCATCCCGGTGGCGAGAGCGAGGCCGGCGGCAGCTGCCAGCGGGACTTTCAGGCTGCGGCGGCGTGCCGCGGCCTTTGGTGAGTGGGTCACCTGTGTATCCCCTTATCTCGGGTGGCGGGGGCGCATGTGGGTGCGCCTGGCCGCACGGGAGTTCGGGCCGTGTTCTTGGGACGGCGGGATCACCGCTTGGCCCCGGGAGACAGCCCGGTGTGTTCGGCGCGTGCCAACGTCGGTGCAGCGTTTCGGGGAGGGGATGCGAGAGCGAGCGGTGCAGCCGGGCCCGATCCGACCGCTTGGCATGCGCGCCGCCGCCCCGTTTGGGAAAGGTTCCCTGCGGGGCGGTCGTGGGTTTATCAGTACTCGTAGGTGGGAAAAGCCGCGACGATCTCGTCGCAGTCTGCGAACACTGAGGGGGAACCTAGCGCTGCCGCGCGGTGGCGGTCAATAGTGGCTGACATTACAGATGTTCGCGACCCACTGCCCCACCTGCGCAGTTCCCTGGAGATTACACAGGTTTTACAGAGCCGACCAAAACCGGCCAACACACAACGGTTGGCACACGCTGCGGCTCGGTCTGCCGTCATAGTATCGACGAGAGCCGTGGACAAGCCGTTGATACTACGCTTGAATCCTTGTCAACCTTCGAGTGGCGCCCGCACGGGCTTGAGGGTCTCGACGCGAACCCGGTTCATATCCTGGCGGCACTACCGTCCCTAGCCTTGGGGATCGCACAACTGCCGAGACCCGGCGCCCGGCATCAGGCGCGCTGACGCTCGGCCCGCCAC
The DNA here is from genome assembly GCF_035605935.1 of Actinocrinis sp. Classification (GTDB taxonomy): domain Bacteria; phylum Actinomycetota; class Actinomycetes; order Streptomycetales; family Catenulisporaceae; genus Actinocrinis. The sequence continues at coordinate 1,815 of NZ_DATNGK010000281.1, forward strand.
CGTGAGAACAGGGAACTGACACTCAGCCGCCGACGAGCCGGGTCCCCCTGCTAGTCCTGATCCTGGCCCTGGTCCTGACCGGTGAGCCGCTGGCAGATCTGCCACAGTTCGTCGCGTTCGGCGGCGGTGTCGCTGACGCTGCGCAGGTAGGAGTAGGGGCGTGGGATGCGGTCGTGCCAGAACTTCCCGGTTTCGGCTTGCGCGTGCTGCGCGGCGGCCAGCCACACGGATGTGTCAGCGCCCTGCGCTGGCGTGCGCAGCAGCGGCCTGGTCAGGGCCCGGAACCGCGGCAGCCATGTGACGACGCCCGGCGTGTCGACCCACCCGGGGTGTACTGCGTGCACGGCGACCCCGCGCGTGCGCAGCCGCTCGGCCCACTGCCTGGCCAGGGCGACCTGCATGTGTTTGGTGCGCGCGTAGCCGACCGCAGGGCGATAGGTGCCGTGCCGGTACTGCACGTCGTCAAGCACCAGTTTCTGCCCGTACTGGCCACCTGAGCTGACCCAGATCACAGCGGAGGCAGCGCCCTCGGTGAGCGCGGGCAGCAACAGCGTCGTGAGCAGGTGCGGCCCAAGCACGTGCGTCGCGAACATCAGCTCGTTGCCTTCCGCGGTCTCGCCGCGCTGCTGCGGCATGACGCCAGCGTTGTGCACGAGCACGTGGATCGGTCCGCTCACCGCCGCGGCGTACCGCCGCACATCCGCCAACACGCTCACATCGCACTCGTCCACGCTCAGCTTCGCGCCGGGCGCCGCGCGATCTATCTCGGCCGCGGCCGCTTCGCCGCCGTCGCGCCCGCGGATCACCAGGCGCACATGCGCCCCGAGCTGGGCAAGGCCGATCGCGGTCGCCAGGCCGATTCCCCGCTTGGCACCGGTCACCAGAGCCGTCTTGCCCGCTAGGGCGCCGGGCGTGGGATCGGGCGACCACCAGTGGCGGCGCAGCAGGTAGCCGACGTTGCCGTACCCGATCAGAGTGCGGTCCAGCACCGTGTCGGCGAGCCGAGTTGCCGCCATCGCACGCGTCATCGCTTACTCATCTCCCCTCCACGGGGTGCTTACAGGGCGTCGATGACCTCGCGCATCTGCGCGACGACACCTCCAGCCATGCGGCCCAGCGCCACGCGCACGAGCGGGTCCGCGAGCCGGGCCGTCCCACGCAGCCGGATGTCTGCTTGGTACGTGACGCGTGTACCCGCGCCCGCCGCTTCGAACGTGAGATCGTCCACCGATCTCGCCGCGTCGTTCTCTCCGACGAACGTGAGCCGGTCGGGCAACGCCCGCTCGAGCCGGTAGATCAGCTCGGAGCGTCGCCCGAGGAAGTGCGAGACGTTGTGCCAGCGCGAGCCCTCGTGCGCCGGACCAGGGTCGAGCGGGGTGCACGCGAGGGTTCCCGGATCCCAGTGCGCTGCGTGGGAGAAGTCCTTCAGATAGTCGACGACCTGCGGTAGCGGCTTGTCCACGGTGAAACTGCGCCGGATCTTGGCCATGATGGAGTGCGGCCTTTCACGGAGGTTGTTGACGGCACAGGGCGGGTGACGGCAGAACGGCTAGCAGCCGACAGCAGTTCACGAGAGCCGACCGCGGCACGGCAGCGTTGCAGCGCGTCCTCCTCGCAGGCTTAGCTGACCTTGGTTGGTGCGGCCGGATCGAGAGCAGCCTCGATCGCGACTTCCTCGATACCCCGCGCCAGCGCCTCGAAGTGCGCCGGAGGAAAGTAGTGCGTGTCCGCGGAGACGACGAGCAGGAGACCGTCCGGCTCGTCCTCGATGTTCAGGAACAAGCGCTCAGACGGCCGGTCCGTCTTGGCCACCCATCGGAACGTGCTCTCGCCGCGCGCGTCGTGCAGTTCCGCTGCCGAGATCGGTGCAGTCGGCGACAGAGCGCCGCGCTCGTCGCGACGGTCGTTGAACAGGCAGGAGATGTCGAAGTCAGGGCCTCGTTCCCGCGAGATCCGTCCGATCAGCTCCGCCAGCAGCCGCGGATCGTAGTACCCGTACTTGTAGGCGCTCATCGTGGCGCGTTGCGCGCGAGCCACCGCCTCGTCGACGGTGACATCCGCAACGTCGAGCACGCAGATACCAGGCAGCGCGAGCATGCACACCACGTCCGCCAGATCAGGGCGGAAGCGATTGCCGACCAACGGCCGGGCCACCACCGGGTTGATTTCGGTAATGCGCGCCAAGGCGATCGCGAACAGGGCCAGCAGCACGGGAGACGACGCGGCGCCGGTACGTTGCGCGATGGCGTGCGCCGCGGAGCGCAGCGCATGCGAACGAAACTCTCCGATCCAGTGCCGCGGGCTGCGTGGATCGGGTGGGCCGGGCAGCCGGCGCGGCGTGATCGTTCGCAGAACCCGCTCGAAGTACCGCAGCGCCATGTCGTTCTGCCGCCGGCCGGCCGCGGATTGCTGCCAGCGGGCCTGCTCCAACTGCTGCATTCCGGTCGGCGGCGCGCTTGTCCTGGATTCGACCTCGCTAAGCATCACGCGCGCGCCGGCGCCATCCGTCACGAGATGGCACATGATGACCACCATGTGCGTCAGCTCGCCATGCCGTCGAATCACGGCCATGCGGACCGGCCAGTCGTCCGCGAAATCGAAGGCGGCGTGCCGATAGTGCGCTTCAACGCAGTCGGCCAGCTGCTCCGGCTCGGTGCCGTCGCCGTTCACGTCGTAGATCTCGAGGTCGATCTTGCCGGAGCCGAAGAGCTCCTGCGTCGGGTGGCCGGCCGCGTCGAATCGCAGCCGAGTGCGCATCGACGGGTAGCGGGTCATCAGATACCGCAGTTCGTCCGCGATGTCCTCGACGGATACGCCGGCCGGCAACCGCTTCGAGCCACCCAGCGGCAGCCAGGAACCGTGACGGGCCATGGCCTCCCAGATCGACCACTGTCCCCAGGTAAGCTCCTCGACTCCCGAGTCGTCGGCCTCGAAGGCGACGGTCTCGCGCTCGGGCGGCCCGGGCACCGGGAGGCCTTCGCCTTCACCGGGCATCAGGATCGGATATCCGTGACCCGTATCGCCGGGGTTCATCGGTGGCGCCTCCAGAACGCGGTCACGGGCAGCGCGGCATGCTGGGCATCATCGCAATCGCCTGTGGTCGATGGGCACGAATATAACCAGCACCGTGACTGAAAACTACTACGCACAAGGCGCGGAAGCGCTGCTCATCGTGCAGAGTTAGCCGCTCGGCGCAAGCTGCCATAGCGTGATCCCATGGAGTTCAGCCGGGAGCTGCGCGAGGACGTGCTTTCTGGCGAGATCACCGTCTCGTTCAGGCTCTGGCGGCGGCCCAAAGTAAAGCCGGGTGGCCGCTACCGCGTCGGCACCGGCCAGATCGTGGTCGACTCGGTCGAACTGATTCCCTTCTCGGCCATCGATGAGGCCGACCTGCGGCGCTGCGGCGAGCCCGATCTCGAGTCGCTTCGTCAGCGCGCCGCGCACGCCGGAGCCGTCCACGACGACACCCTGTTGTACCGAGTCGAGTTCCACGTGGAGTGAGCTGGTCCGCGGGCCGCGGGCGGGCCCTGCTCGAGGACGGTGCGGCGGGAGCCGCCCACCACAGCTGGTTCTTCGCGGCCTGGGCAGCACTCCGCTTGTGGGATGGCGGCACGCGGGCCCGGACCGGATCACCGGGCCCGCGCTGCGGTTAGGAGGAGGTCGGGACGTCGATCTTGTCGATGTCCGGCGAGTACCAGTTGCCGCTGTCGAAGGTGATCGAGTTCGAACCCGCCTTCAGCCCCAGCTGGAAGCTGATGGTGTGCACCGTGTTCCAGTCACCGGTGTTGGGGAAGCGGATGTCGGTGCCGCTGCCGGAGTTGGCGTAGACGGTCGCGGTCCGGTCCGAGTCGCCGCTGATGTAGGCGACGGTGATCGTGTAGAGCCCGTCCTTCTTGACCGTGACGCCGTTGAATTGGAGCTTGCCGCCGAGGTAGAGGTTGCCGACCTTCTTGCCGCCGGAGCAGACCGGGCAGGAGGCGATCGCGGCGTTCGCGATCAAGGTGTTGCCGGTGGCCTCGGCCTCGTAGCTCGTGGTGGTCAGCTTGCCGCCGCCGGGCCGGACGCTGAACAGCCGCGAGCCGTGCGCGGGGAGCGCCTCGGTGATCTGGTCCTCGTGGCCGCCGAGGTTCTGGTGGTTCCACAGGTCGCGCACGGCGGCGTCGCCCCGGAATCCGAGCGCGGCCCAGTGCGCGGTGACGGGTTCGGGCGCGGCGGCCAGGTTGAACAGCGCGACCGTAAAGCTGCCGTCAGGGTTCTTAGTCGCCCACACCTGCTGGTCGCCCATCGTGCTGACCGGCCGGGCGACCGGCGAGCTGTTCTGGTCGACGGCGATGACCTCGTTTCTGTTGCCAATGAAAGAAGTTCGCCGGCCGGATTCGCCATGACCCTTGCGCAGTGTTGCCTGCATTTAGAAGGCTCATGGCCGAATCTACCTTCGGATATAAGGCGGCGGCGCGGTGGCGATGCGGTAAGGAGTACCGGATAGGGCGCCCCCGTCGTACGCGGTCTCGGCGTGCTCGGTCTGGTCCACACCGATGATCTCGGCCTCGGCGCTCACCCGCAGGCCGATCGTCGCGTGCACCACCTTGGCCAGCAGAAGGGAAACCGTGAAGGAGTACGCGAGCACGATGCCGGCTCCGGCCGCCTGGTCTAGCAACTGGTGAAACCCGCCGCCGTAGAACAGTCCGGCCCGCGCGCCGTTGGTGAACCCGGAGACTTCGTCGGGCGCGGCGAAAAGTCCGATGAGCAACGTGCCGACGAGGCCGCCGACCAGGTGAACGCCCACGACGTCGAGCGAGTCGTCGTAGTCGAAGCGGTTCTTCAGGTTCACTGCATAACAGCACACTGATCCGGCGATGAGGCCGACGAAGATCGCGCCGATCGGGGAGACCGAGGCGCAGGACGGGGTGATCGCGACCAGGCCGGCCACCGCGCCGGAGGCGGCGCCGACGGTGGTGTAGGTGCCGTGCTGGATCTTCTCCGCGGCCAGCCAGCCGATCACCGCGGTACAGCCAGCGATCTGCGTGTTCATGAAGACCACCGAACCTTGACCACTCGCGGTAAGCGTGGACGCGGCGTTGAAGCCGAACCAGCCGAACCACAGCAGCGCGGCGCCGAGCATCACGAACGGCACGTTGTGCGGCCGCATCGGGTCCTTCTTGAAACCGATCCGCTTGCCCACGACCAACGCGCAGGCAAGCGCTCCCGCGCCAGAGTTGATCTCCACTGCCGTGCCTCCGGCGAAGTCCATCACGTGCAGCTTGGCGTTGATGAAGCCGTTGGGTGAGAAGACCCAGTGCGCGACCGGGAAGTAGATGAGGGTCACCCAGCCGAGCACGTAGACGCACCAGCCGACGAACTTGGTGCGGTCGGCGATC
>NZ_DATNGK010000282.1:0-2111 GCF_035605935.1 Actinocrinis sp.
TGCCATGTCCGGTCTGGGCATCGAGGTGCACGGGAAGGTGCCGGCGACCGACCAGGCCGAGGCCGGCAGGGTGATCGCGCGGCTCACCGACCTCGGTTTCGGTTCCCGGCTGCGGCCGCTGCTCGCCGCCGAGGCCGCAGACGCTCCGGTACCGGACGACCTGGTCAAGGCATCCGTCCAGGTGCTCGCATCGTGGGATTGGGCGCAGCGTCCCGCCGCTGTCGTGCGCGTGGGCTCCGTACGGCGCTCGCGGTTGATTGCGGATCTGGCGTCCCGGCTGGCCGAACTTGGCCGCCTGACCGACCTTGGCCAGGTCACCCACGTCAGACCTTCGTCGACCGGTCGTACCAACAGTGCGCTACGCCTGCGCGAGGTGTGGAATGCGTACGAAATGCCAAGTGCGCTGGCCGCGGAGCTGACCGGGCAGCCAGTGCTCCTCGTCGACGACTTCATCGACACCGGCTGGACGTTCACCGTAGTAGCCCGGCTGCTGCGCTTGGCCGGCGCCGGCCAGGTTTACCCGTTCGCACTCGCGCTCGCCGCATGACATGGCGCCACACCGCGCACACCGTCCCACCGGTGCGGGCCGCAGCGTGAAGGCCGCAGCCATTAAGCAACCGCGGCGAGCACACTGACCGCATGGCTGTAAGGCTGCATCACGTCGTTGTCGATGCCCACGATCTGCCTGGCCTCGCACGCTTTTGGGCACAGGTGCTGGGCTGGCGAGTCCTGTCCGAGCGCGTGCGCGAGGTCGTCATCGGACCGGATGTAAGCGCGCCGATCGGCATGTGCTTCATGCCCGTACCGGAAACCAAGACGATCAAGAACCGGGTGCACCTCGACCTGACCACCGGCGCCGACGATCGGGACGCCGAGATCGAGCGGCTACTGCGGCTCGGCGCCCGCCGGGTCAACATCGGGCAGACCGGCGAGGAATCCTGGACCGTTCTCGCCGATCCGGAGGGAAACGAATTCTGCGTCGTGCGCCCGAAATCAACCCTCATCGACTGAGGCCGTTGGTGACTCGCCGGCCAAGCCTGAGTTGGTGAGGACCTCCACGACAAGGCCCTGAGGTCCCTCCCGGGAGAGCGGCCAAGATCGTAGCCCCAATGCTTGCGGTTCCTGACGCGAGAACGTCGAGGTTCTCACCGCGCTGCTGACCTCGGCGGGGACGCGCTGAGGTCGAGACAGTTACCGCTCCCGGACTGCGTAGGTCAGGTGGGTCACCCGCTACGTCGGCTCCGCACGTACCGGCTTCAGAGCCACCCGGCCGGCGTCCACGCCGTCGAACAGCCGGATTCCGGAGCCGAACAGCACGGGTGAGAGGGCGATCGAGAACTCGTCGATCAGGCCGGTGTTCATGTACTGCAGGATCGTTGCGGCGCCGCCCGCGATGCGGACGTCTCGGTCGCCGGCGGCCTCGCGGGCCTGGTCGAGCGCGGGCCCGATGCCGTCATCGACGAAGTGGAAGATGGTCCCGCCCGGCCGCTCCCAAGGGTCACGCTTCTCGTGCGTCAGGACGAAGACCGGCGTGTGGAACGGCGCCTCCTCCGGCCACGCCTGCTCGCCGGCGTCGAACATGCGCTTGCCCATCACGCTCGCGCCGGTGCGCGCGAACGTCTCCCGCACGATGTCGTTGTCGCGCCCTTCCTCGCCGCCCTCCCCGAGCTTCAAGTTCTCTCGGAAGAACCGCTGCGGGAATATCCACTGCTGAAGTTCCATCCACGCCTGCCCCATCAAGTCCTCGACGGACTCGGGCGCGATGAAGCCGTCGAGCGACATCGACACGCTGAAGAACACCTTCCCGGCCATCAGCGCTCCGCTCCCTTCGCAACGATCTCGGTGAGGTAGGCGGCCAGGTTGTTCAAGGTCTGCTGGCCGCCTTCGATCGCGTGGTACTTCTCGACCGCCTCGTCGCGCAGCTCCTTGGTGGGGAACACCGTGCGCATCTCGATCCGGGTCGCCGCACGGTCGCGCTCGAAGGTGAGGACCGACTCGAAGGCGTTCGGGTCGCCGCGGGACTCACCGTGCAGTAGCGCGATCCGCTCCGGCGGGGCGATCTCGGTCCAGCAGATCCACTCGGTGTAGTCCGTCCCGTCCGGTCCGTGCAT
>NZ_DATNGK010000283.1:0-11496 GCF_035605935.1 Actinocrinis sp.
CCGCCTTTCTGAAAAATCCGTGCACGCGTGTCCCGCGTTACCCTCGTCCGCCGTCGGCGAAGCTATCGCGAGACCCCCAGCGCGCAAGAGCGTCTGTGGTCAAGAGCCGTTGTAAACGAGACTCGCCGCTGCACTCCAGCCGCGTAGCGGAGATGTCATCGCGGGGGTTTATTGGGGAAAAGCAGGACGGCGGCCGGCGGCTCGAGGGTGGGAAAAGGCAGGCTGTCCAGTTGAGCGGGACAGCATCCGGTTATAGGCGGCGTTTGACGGCTGGAACAACTGAGACGGTCCACACCCACGATGGGCACGGCTCAAGGTACTCGTGGTTGTCGGAGTGATAGACGAGGCAACCGACCAGCCAGACACCGCCGTCAGCGGTCCCGTACGCGGCCTCGGCATGCGCGGTCGCCGATACGATCACGGACACTAGGGCGTAGTCCTGCTCGTTGCCCGACTGTCCGGGCGCGGGGGTGAGGAAGTCCTTGTAGGCACGCATCGCGGTGTCGCCGGGCGCAGGGTTCGCCTGCCGGTGGAAGAAGCCGTTGACGTCGCGCGGGTGCGGACTGGCACCGAGCCACGCGGCACTCGGCTGGAAGCTGTAGATCGCGCGGGCGTGCAACAGCATCCACTGCACCACTGTGTCGACCCGGGCGGTGGTCTGAGCCCCGGTCAGGCCTTCTCCAGCGTGGCTCGCATCGCCAGCGAAGCCGCGACACAACGGCTGCGCACCGTCATAAGCCGTCTGATACGTGGCGACCACCGTGTCGCGTGTGCACACCGGGATCGAGCCTCCGCTGGACACGGGCGCGCCCGCAGCCACGGCTGTCGGCGCGGGTGGCGTCGAGGATCCACAGGCTGCGGTGAGCAGCACAAGCACGGTCGCGGCCGCGACGAGCGCCGTGGCCACCGGGCGCCGCGCCAGTCGGGAGGTTGAAGGGGTCACGCCCATCACACGGCCAAGTCGCTGTCCGCGTTCAACGCGCCGTTGACGGGCGGCAACAGCGCCTCATCGCCGGTCCTCCGCGACGATCGCGTTGGCCGGTAATTCGGTACAGCTCGCGACCGCGCAGTATGTCTACGGGGCAGCCTCAACGAGGTCGTGTCTGGCTTGATCGCGAACTGGGATTGCGGCGGCAACGGCGAGGCGGTCAAGTGATACGACGGTCCAGCTCGGCTCGGCAGGGCGAACAGGCTGGGAGCGTTGTACCCCGGCTATCGGGCGAGTGTACTTCGACACCAGTTTGCCGGACTGGTCGCGACGTTCGCGAAGGCACAGGATAACGTCGGTTCATGAATGAGAACGAGGCGTTGGACACCGATGGCACCGTGCAGGCGGACGATTTCGTCGCCGAGCTGATCCTGGGGCTCGAGCGCGCCGCGGACGGGGAGTCGGATCCGGAGATCAAGTCGCGGCTGCGCGGCGCGGCTGCCGTCCTCGGCACCATCGGCAGGCACGTCACCACCGAAGTCGCCGGCAAGATCATCGTCCGCGCGATGGACCTCTAGGAGGGCGCCGGCTCCCGCTCGCCGGGAGCTGGCGTAGCGGCTCTATCTGAAAGGCGATCGGCGGCTCTACGATGCCGACGCCGACTGTATGGAGGGGACCCGATGCCGCTACATCCGGAAGTCGAGGCGATGCGCGCGCGCCGGGCAAATGCCGGGGCCGCACCGCTGTACACCTTGTCCCTGGCCCAGGCCAGAACTGCGGACCTGGCCGATATCCAAGCGGCCGTGGGCAGCGGCGAGCCGGTGCACGCGGTTACGGAACATGTCGCCACCGGCCCCGGCGGCGAACTGCGCATCCGGGTATACGAGCCCGATGACGGCCGCGACCGGCCGGCCCTGGTGTACTACTTCGGCGGCGGATGGACGCTCGGCAACCTCGAGACCTGCGACGCCATCTGCCGGACTCTGACTAATGCGGCGGGATGCGTCACGGTCTCTGTCCAATACCGGCTCGCCCCGGAGCACCCCTTCCCAGCCGCGGTGGAGGACAGCTACGCCGGCCTCGACTGGCTGGCCCGCAACGCGGCCCGGCTGGGCGTGGACGCCGACCGGCTCGCCGTGGGCGGCGACAGCGCCGGAGGCAACCTGGCGGCGGCGGTTACCCTGCTGGCCCGCGAACGCGGCGGGCCGAAGCTGCGTCACCAACTTCTGGTGTATCCGAACACTGACTACGGCTGGGATCCGGAGGCGTTGAGCGCATACGAGGACCCGCTGCTGTTCAACCGGTGGTCGGTCGAGTGGTACTGGAAGCACTACCTGACGAACGCACAGGACGGACTCGATCCGCTCGCCTCGCCGCTGCGCGCGCCGAGCCTGGCCGGGCTGCCCGACGCCACTGTGATCACCGCCGAATACGACCCCTTGCGTGACCAGGGCGAGCAGTACGCACAGCGACTGCGTGAGGAAGGCGCCAAGGTCGAACTGCGGCGCTACGAGGGCATGGCCCACGGCTTCTTCGGCATGTTCGGCGCGTTCACGCTCGGCCGCGAAGCTGTTGCGTTCGCGGCCGAGCGCCTCGCTCAAGCGCTGAGCTAAGGCCGGTGCCCGAGGGCGGAGTTACGCGTCGCGTAGCCGCAGGGCCAGGCCGCCGACGAGCAACGATCCGGCGGCCCAGGCGGCGAGCACACCCAGCCCCTCCCACGGGCCGATCGGCATACCGGCGAGATCCCTGGTCGCCTGAATGGACAAGCCGGCATTCATCGGCGCATAGCGTTCGATGCGGTTGTGCCAATGGGGGTTAGTGACCACCGCGCCGATGACCGGCGAGAGGTAGAGAAGTGCGAGCACGACGCCGATCGACGTGGCGGACTCGCGTATCAGGGTTGCGATGCCTAGGCTCAGCAGCGCGATGAGAGTCAGGTAGAGCACTGAGCCGCCGGCCGCGCGCAATACCGAGCCGTCCGTGAGGGACAGCAGCGAAGGATAGCCGTGCGCGGCGGTGAAACCCTTGCCGGGCATGACCAATCGGCCGATCAGTAGCGAGCCGAGTACGGCTATCGTCCCGGCGAGCAGGGTAAGGCCAGCGATAAGCAGCGACTTGGCGGCCAGCACGGTCGATCGGCGCGGCATGGCGGCAAACGTGACGCGGACCATCCCGGTGCTGTACTCGCCGCAGACCGCCAGCACCGCAAGGATGGCGGCCACCGACTGCCCGAACTCGACCCCGATGAGGCTGACCTTCGCCGGGTCCTGACCGCAGTCGGCGGCCGGGCAGGTGACCGCGGCCTCGGACGCCACGCTGATGGCGATCGTCAGCACGGCGACCGCGGACAGCAGCCAGAACGTGCCCGGCAGAGTACGAAGCTTCGTCCACTCCGCGTGCAACGCTTCGCGCAGGTTCGCCCAACTGGTCCGCGGCCTAATCGAGCCCGGCTCCCGCGCCGCCCCCTGCTGCGGCGCGGACGTCAGCTGCGGTGCCTGCTCGGTCCCCGATGCGTGATCCACGACCCGGCTCACGCGTCTCTCCGGCTCAGTCGCAGGTGGGCGAGGCCGAGCGCGAGCAGGGCATATCCGCACAGCACGGCGAAACCAGCCCAAGGCGAGAGCGGGAAATATCCCTCTGCGGGCGTATAAGAGGCCGTCACCTGCGGATATGCCACCAAGGTCTGCTGGACCGCGAACGCGGCGGCGGGCGTGAGCCGCGTCAGCCACTCGGACGCCCCCGCGGGAAGCACCGATGCGACCGCCAGGATGTAGGGCAACACGATCGCGACGATCACGATCGTCACCGTCGCGGCGCTGCGACGCAGCAGGGTGCCGACGGCGAGCGCGAAGACCGCGACTGCGGCGAACAGCGCTGCGGTGCCCGCGATGACGCGCAGTTCGGTCAGTGCTGATACCGGGAGGATGTACTCGCCATGGTTGTACGAAATGTGGTTGGCGAGCGGTAGCGACACAGCAGCGGCGATCAGCCCGGCCACGAACGTCACCACGCCGATGACGAGCGCCTTGGCCGCCAGCACCCGTCCGCGCCGTGGGCTCGCAGCCAGCGTGAGTCGAATCAGCCCCCTTCGATATTCGACGGTGATGAACATCGCCGCCACGACCGCGATCGCGATCAGCCCGGCGAAGACGCCGACCAGGCCTTGCTCGATAGGCTGCCCCGCGTCACGGATCGGCGCGATGTCCCCGGTACCCGTCACCGTGAACTCACCTCCGGACTGCTTGAACGGCGTGACGAACTCCGGCTCCCCGGCCCGCGCCCGCGGCGTCCCCATGTAGTCGCCCGTCCAGCCGTCGCCCGAGGACGCGCCCTGAACCGCGACGTTATCGAAGGTGCCGGTCGCCAGCGTCGGACCACCCGCAGCCGACGAGCCGCCGAAGGACTGATTGACCACCACGTAGTCGGGGGAGGCCGCGAACAGGCCGACCTGCACGGTTTGCGGCAACCCGGGAAGCTTCACGGTATCGACGGCGGTCCAGCGTGTGCCGTCTGTCGAGTAGTCCCCGGTGATCGTGTCGCCGGAGCGGACAAGCCTCAGCCAGCGCGGAGACGAAGCGCTTACCGCACCGGGAGCGCCGGCCACGTCGTGCGTGTAGTTGTACTGCATCCGCACGCCGTTGCTGCCGGTCACCATCATCGCCGCGTATGCCGAGCCCGCGGTGTCGCTCTGCTTGATAATGATCCCTGCTTTGGACCAAGGCTGCGTGCCCGGCGTCATCCCGGAGGTGCCCGTCCCAGCCTGCATGATGCCTGCTGGAGCATGTAGCCCGGTGAGTGAGGTGACTCGCGCGATCAGGCTCCCGTTCCCGCTAAGCGACTGGTGGACGAAGTAGAAGGAGTCTGACACCACCTCGCCGTCCGGCCCCAGCGGCGGTGTGATGCGGCAGGCCGCCCCGGTGTGCTGGTCCGACGGGTTGGGACCGCCGCAGCCGATGGTGCCCCCGCTGGCCGTCAGCACGGCGAACCCGATCGTCAGCAGCACTGCGACTACCATGCCGATGATCCAACCGCGCACGGTGCGGAACTTCGTCCACTCGGAGTGCAACAGCTGGGTGAAACCGTCGCGTACCGACTGCATCCCGGTGCGGTACGGCGTGGCCGTGGTCGTAGAAGTCATCGCGCGGCTCCCTCGTCATCCGCAGGAGCGGCGCGGAACTCGACCGCTTCGCGTGTCAATTCCATGTACGCCTCTTCCAGCGTCGCCCGGTGCGCCGAGACTTCGGAGAATGGGACCGCGCTCGCGTTGAGCAGCGCGACGACCCGGTCGGCTGTAAGCCCGTTGATGGTCAGCGTGTCCAGGCCGGTGGTCGCCACGGTCGCGCCCGCGTTCGCCAGCACCGTCATCGCCTGGGTTCGCGCGGCGGTGCGCAATGCGACCCGGTCACCGGATGCCGCCGCGATCAATTCGGCGACGCTGGTATCGGCGATGACCTTGCCGCGGCCGACCACCACCAGATGGTCCGCCGCGTCCTGCAGCTCGCTCATCAAGTGACTGGAGACCAAAACGGCGCGACCCTGCGCGGCCAGCGAACGAAGGAAGCCGCGCATCCACACGATGCCCTCGGGGTCCATGCCGTTGAACGGCTCGTCCAGCATCAGCGCTGGCGGATCGCCGAGCAGCGCCGCCGCGATGCCGAGCCGCTGCCGCATGCCGAGCGAGTAGCCGCCGGCCTTCCGGCGGATCGCCGAACCGAGACCCGCCTGCTCGACCACCTCGTCGACCCGCCGCGCCGGCAGCCCCTGCGAATGCGCCAGCCACAGCAGGTGGTTACGCGCCGAACGGCTCGGTTGGAGCGCGGCGGCGTCCAGCAGCGATCCCAGATGGCTAAGTGGATGTCGCAGCGTGCGATAAGGCTTCCCGCTGACCAGCGCGGTGCCCGAATCCGGCGCGTCCAGACCCAGGACCACCCGCATCGTGGTCGACTTGCCCGCGCCGTTCGGTCCGACGAACCCCGTGACTTGCCCTGACCGGACCGCGAACGACAGTCCGTCCAGCGCTTGAGCTGACCCGAACCGCTTGCGCAGGCCGGCTACTTCGATGGCTGCTTCCATGCCAGGCAGGCTAGGGGTGGCGCGGCCTCCAGATCGTCACGCTGCAGAGCAATCCTCGCCGTAGCTGACCCGAGGGAGGTAAACCGCCGAATATCCCTCGTACGAGGGACAGGCGTGTCCCCGCGCTCGGGGACGTCACCGTGCCCGGCCAGCGGCGACAATAGCGGCGTGGAGGTGAGACAGGTGGCCGGGGCAGACGAGCGGCGAGAGCGGTGGGCGCACAGCTGGCGGCGGTTCGCGGCTGCTCCACGGATTCCGGCCGTCGCGGCGACGCTGCTGAGCCTGGCCGCGGTGCTCGAACTGGCCGTTCGGACCACAGCCACCGAAACGACCCGTGTCGGCGCGAGCCCTGACACCTCGACGCGGGTGCTGCACCTCGGCGACACCGGGCTGAGCTGGCAGGCACTGACGTTGGTCTACGTTTTCGGCCTGGCCGCCACGCTCTCGCCGGCGCTCTCGAGGCAGACCGTCGCGGCGGTGTCGGTTTGCGCGGCGAACGTGCTGATGTTCGGCCTCTTCCAGACGCTGACCCTCGCGGGCGCGGTCATGCAGGTGCTCGTGCTCTATCGGCTGGGGCGAAGCGGGTCACGAGTCCTGGCTCCGGCGCTCGCGGTGCCGTTCCTCGCTCTCGCGCTGGCCGGGTTCCGCTCGGCGGCATCCGAGGCGGTCGTGCTCACGACGCTACTGGCCTCGCTCGCTCCGGCGGCGGCGCTGGCCGGACTGGCGCAGCGTGAACGCGGCGAGGCGCGAGCGCGCAGCGCGGCGGAGGAGGCAATCGCCAGCACACTGATGGAGCACACCGCCCGCGGCGAGCGCGCCCGCATCGCCCGCGAACTGCACGACGTGGTCGCCCACCACATCTCGATGATCGCCGTGCAGGCGGAAACGGCCCGCCTCGCGACTCCGGGAATGCCCACCGCCGGAGCCCGCAGGCTGCTGGAGATCGGCGACACCGCGCGGGCCGCGCTGACCGAGATGCGCCGGCTGCTCGGCGTCTTGCGCGACGACGCGCGCGCCGCCGACCTGTCCAATACAGCGGGACAACTGCCGCGAGCCGAACGACGGCCGCAGCCGACGCTCCAGCAACTCGTCGAATTGCTGGACGAAGCGAGGAACGCGTCCATGACCGGTGTGCGGCTCATTGTGTCCGGATCGCCCGCGACTCTCGACCCAGGCGTGGAGTTGGCTGCTTACCGCATCATCCAGGAAGCCCTCACCAACGCTCGCCGCCATGCGCCGGGCGCCGCCGTCGATGTCGAGTTGCACTACACCGACGAGACGCTGCGGCTGCGCGTACGCGACAACGGGCCAGCGGAGGAGAAACCGGGGGCCGGGCACGGACTGCTCGGGATGCGGGAGCGAGCCGCGGCGGTCGGCGGGCTGCTGACTGCCGGTCCGGCGTCGGTCGGCGGCTTCCTCGTCGAGGCCACGCTTCCCGCCAAGGTGGAGGTGATCGTATGACCGCCGCGTCCGCCGCGATCCGTGTGGTGGTGGCCGACGATCATCAGGTGGTCCGCAGCGGGTACGCCGCGCTGCTGGACACGCAGCCGGACTTCGACGTCGTCGGCACGGCGCGCGATGGAGCCGAGGCGGTGCGGATCTGCCGCGAGTCGCACCCGGACGTGGTTCTGATGGACGTGCGGATGCCGGAAATGGACGGCATCGAGGCGACGAAGCGGCTGCTCGGGAGCGACCACGGCGATGTTGCCAGTGCCGGCGGCACGCCGCGCGTGCTCGTGCTGACGACGTTCGACCTCGACGAGTACGTGTACGACGCGCTTCGCGCGGGCGCGAGTGGCTTCCTGCTCAAAGACGTCACCGCCGAGCGGCTTTTCGAGGCCGTGCGCGTGGTCGCTTCCGGTGAAGCGTTGCTTGCGCCCTCGGTCACCCGCCGCCTCATCAGCGAGTTCGCGCAGCTGCGGCCGAAGCAGGACGGCGCGTCGAAGGCCGCGTTGTCGGCGCTGACGCCGCGCGAGACCCAGGTGCTGCGGTTGGTCGCGGAAGGATTGTCGAACCCGGAGATCGCGGCCCGGCTCGTCGTGACCGAGGAGACCGTAAAGACTCACGTAAGCCGGGTCTTGGGCAAGCTCGGACTTCGGGACCGAACCCAGGCGGTCGTCGCGGCATACGAATCAGGGCTTGTGGTGCCGGGAATCAGCCCACGCTAGTTCTAAAGCGCGCCCTACGCCTGGCTCGCTTCCTCGGGGGCGCACAGTCGCACGCAGCAGGAGCCTGACTCGGGTTGCAGCACTGCGGTCGCCGCGTCGGCAGCGCCGAGGCCCTGCAAGTAACCACCCAGGAAGCGGTGGTTGATGCCGCACACCAGGTCCGGAGCCTTCGCCGCGAGCGGATGGAACGGGCAGTTGCGCAGCAGCAGCAACGCCGGGGCGGCGCGCTCGGGCTCGAATCCGAGGGCTTCGAGCGTTTCGGCCGCGAGCGTCAGGGTGCGTTCAGTGCCTAAGCGGCCGGGGCGATGCCGGTCCCGGTCGGCGCCGCCCAGCGCGGTACCGCGTCGATCGGCGACTTCGAATGCGATGCTGCGGGCTGTGTGCTCGCCGTCCTCGGTCAGGACCGCGTCGGCGAGGATCTCGGCGAGCAGCTCATGCCGTCGCTCCGGAATGCTCACCTGTATCAAGTCGGGGACCGGCTCGTAGAGCTTGGGCGCGCGCCCGACGGTCCGCGCCCGCCCCGGAGCGTCAGTGCGCGTACGTAGTAGGCCGACGTCCACCAACTTGTCCAGATGGAACGCGGCGAGCTTGCGCGAAATGCCGACGCTGGCCGCAGCCTCGTCGCGGGTGACCGGGCGACGGGCACGGCGGATGAAGGCGTACATGCCGCGGCGCAGCTCGTCGCCGAGCGCGCCGACCGCGGTCACCGGGTCGCGCTGCTGCTGATCCACTGCTCCAGAGTAACGCCTATGGGTGTATCCGAGCCTGGATCGGTCACTCGAAGATGCCTAGTCCTTGACCGAACGTCGGAATAAGACCAAACTTCGTTGGCGAAACAGGTTTGGAGGAGGCAGTCGTGAGCACCCAACCGCAAGACGGCAAGCACCCGGTTTCTTCGCTGCTGGCGGGTCCGTACGGTCATCCGCTGCACCCGCTGCTGGTGACCGTGCCGATCGGCGCGTGGGTGGCCAGCCTCGTGTTCGACATCGGCTCACATGTGGCAGGACGCGGCGGCATGCTCGCGGACGGCTCGCTGTGGCTGATCGCCGTCGGCGTGCTGGGCGCGCTCGCCGCCGCCAGCGTCGGGTTCCTGGATCTGTTCGCCATCCCGACCGGTACGCGGGCCTTCCGCACCGGCTTGGTGCACATGTCGCTGAACTTGGCGGTGACGGCCGCATACGCGGGCGGCTTCGCCTGGCGGCGCGGCGGCTACGGCCACAGCGCGTCGGTTGGCGCGGGCCAGCTCGCGCTGTCGGCGGTCAGCCTGGCTGTGCTCGCGGTCTCGGGTTTCCTCGGCGGAAAGCTCGCTTACCGCTACGGAGTGCGCGTGGCCGCCGAGACGGTGCAGCGCGAAGGACTCGAACGCACACCCGCGGCCCGCGGCTAGGACCGGCCGCCTCCTGCCGACTGCCGCATCCTCAACCTTCCGACGACGAGAAAGTAGGGCACCATGCACATCGCCGCCCTGGTCACCTGGCTGATCACCGCGCTGGGCGGGTTCTACCTGCTGGGCACCTGGATCGCCCGCGGCGCGCTGCGCGCCCCCGGCTCCTCGCGGCTGCCCGCCCCGGTGCTGTTCGGCCACTTCCTGCTGGCCGCGGCCGGGCTGGTGGTCTGGATCATCTATCTGGCCGCCGACAAGAAGGCGCTGGCCTGGACCGCGTTCGCTCTGCTCGTGCCGGTCGCGCTGCTGGGGCTGGCCATGTTCGCCCGCTGGCTGCCCGGCGTCCGCACCCGCCACGCGGTCACACCGGCCGGCGCTCCCGGAGCGGCTGCCCCCGCCGAAGCGGCACCGGAGCGGCACTTCCCGATCCCGGTCGTGCTGGGGCACGGCGTGTTCGCGGTGGCCACCGTGATCCTGGTGCTCATCTCCGCGATCCAGAAGTAGGCCGACGCTGCGTCTCAGCGCCGTCGCCGAGCCCTGATGGGCCTCGGTGGCGGCGCTTTGGCCGTCGTGGGCGGCGAGCAGACAGTCTGAAACTTTCCGCACGTCACGGCCCTCACGCGGCATCGACGCGACCAGCTATCGCCGTTTATTGACACCGTGACCGGCCACGCGCATGCTCCCTGCGCAAAGGTTTTCCCACTCTCGCTCAACTCCAAGGGCACCTGGACGAGCAGTCACCCACACAACCCACCTCGCCCCACCCGGAGGTACCAGGTGCACAAAGGACGAACACGCGCGGTCCTCGCCGCCGGAGCCATGGCGGTGAGCCTCGTCGGCGTCACCATCGCGACCACGGTCACCGGCCATGCCGCCACGGTCGGCTGCCAGGTCAGTTACAGCGTCAGCTCGCAGTGGACCGGCGGCTTCGGCGCCAACGTCGCCGTCACCAACCTCGGCGCCCCGATCACCGGCTGGACGCTGCGCTGGAGTTTCGGCGCCGGACAGACCGTGACCCAGGCCTGGAACGCCACTGTCACCCAAAGCGGCGCGGCGGTCACGGCCGTCAACGCCAGCTACAACGGCAGCCTGGCCACCGCAGGCAGCACCTCCTTCGGCTTCAACGGATCCTGGAACGCGAGCAACCCGGTGCCGAGCAGCTTCACCCTCAACGGCACCCTGTGCACCGGCAGCGTCACCGGCTCCACCAGCGCCTCGCCCACCGGCCTCGGAACGCCCAGCCGCTCCGCCAGCGCGAGCGCCTCCCCGAGTACGTCACCCAGCGCGTCCCCGAGCACCTCGCCGGGCGGCCCGCCCCCGACGCACACGGTGCGCGTGTTCTGGCTCAAGCCCACCGACGTCGCCTACGACCCGGCCTACCCGAACGGCATCACCAGCGTGATGCAGGAGGCGCAGCGCTTCTACAAGCAGCAGCTCGGCAAGACCTTCACGCTCAACAACCCGGCCGTCGAGGTGGTCAACGGCCAGCACGACACGAACTGGTACATCACCAACAACTGCGACCCGAACGGCGACCACTACTGGTGCGTCGTGTTCAACATGCAGGCCGAACTGGAACAGCGCTTCGGCGTGAACGACCCGGACAGCCGGTGGCTGATCGTCGGCGAGGTCAGCGCCGAGGAAGTCAACAAGTCCGGCGGCGGCGGCTCTCCGGGCTGGGTGCTGCTCAGCGGGCATGACGCCGATGGCGCGGCCGGCAAGAACGGCCCGATGGACCGCTGGTACGGCGGCATGGTGCACGAGCTAGGCCACGCCTTCGGCCTGCCGGACGCCACTTCCACCGACGGCACCTGCATGTCCGCCTCGCTCTACGACTACCCGAACTGCACCTTCAACCAGACCCAGAAAAACGCGATCCTGACCGGTCCGTACGCGAGCTTCCTGTCCTGACGCACTGACAGGTCGTTTTCGGCCAAGCGGCG
>NZ_DATNGK010000284.1:0-3112 GCF_035605935.1 Actinocrinis sp.
CGGAAAATCGCCACAAGCATGGCCACCGCGGTCAGCGACTTCTCGCCGCCGGACAAGAGTGACAGCCGTTTGATCTTCTTGCCGGGCGGACGGGCCTCCACCTCGATACCGGTAGTGAGCATGTCGTCGGGGTCGGTGAGCAGCAGTCTGCCCTCGCCACCGGGGAACAACGCCGAAAACACATCGCGGAATTCGCGTTCCACGTCGGCGTAGGCCTCCGTGAACACCTGCAGGATGCGCTCATCGACGTCGGCGATGACGTCGAGCAGGCCCTTGCGAGCCGCCTTGACGTCCTCGAGCTGAGTCGACAGGAAGTTGTAGCGCTCCTCCAACGCGGCGAACTCTTCCAGCGCAAGAGGATTGACGCGGCCCAACTCGTTGAGCTCGCGTTCGGCCTTCTTGGCGCGACGCTCCTGGGTGGGCCGGTCGAACGGCATCGGCGCGGGCGCGGTGACCTGTTCGCCGCGTTCGCGCGCCTGCTCGTATTCCGCCATCTCTAGCTCCGGCGGTGGCAATGCCACGTCGGGACCGTACTCAGCGATCAGGTCGGCGGTCGCCATGCCGAACTGCTCGAGGACGTGCTCCTCGAGCTGCTCAATGCGAAGTGCCGCTTGCGCTTTGGCGACTTCGTCGCGGTGCAGCGAGTCGGTGATCGCAGCGATTTTGGCGGACAGCTCGCTGACCGCTTCACGCGCCTTCGTCAGCGCGCCTGCCCGGTGCTGGCGTTCGGCGGCGACCTGGTCGCGGGCGCGGGATGCGACGGCCACCGCCGAGCTCAGCCGCTGCGCGACAAGGCGTCCTGACTCGGCTACCGCGGCCGCTACCGCCGCGGCGTGTTCGCGTGCCTGGCGGGCACGCTGCGCACGCAGCCGGGCCTCGCGTTCGGCCGCCGCCGCCCGTCGCAGCGAATCTGCCCGCCCGCGAACGGCATTCGCGCGTTCTTCGGCCGTGCGCACAGCCAGCCGCGCCTCCACCTCGGCTGCTCGGGCCTGTTCTGCGGCGGCCATCGACGCCTGGCGGTCGACGGGTTGCGCTTCGAACGTCGGCTCCTGCTGGGCGTTGTGCAGCCGCTGCTCGAGTTGGGCGAGTTCCTCGACGGTTTGGTTGCGGCCCGCCTCCAGCTCGTTGCGCTGCTGGATGAGCCGCTGCCACTCGTCGTCGGCGGCGCGGGCGTCCTGCCCGAGCCTGCCGAGTTGCTCGTAGATGGCCGAGATCGCGGCATCGGATTCGTTGAGCGCGGCAAGTGCCTGCTCGGCGGCGTCCTGGCGGGACGCCTGCTCCACCAGCGCACCGGACAATGCGGCGGACAGCTCGCCTGCCTGCTTCTCAGAATCGGCCAGTTCGGCGCGCGCCTTCTCGACCTCTGAGGTGATCTCCAGCGTGCTGGGCTTGCGGTCCGAGCCGCCGCTGACCCAACCCGCACCGACGAGATCACCGTCGGTGGTAACCGCGCGAAGCGCCGGACGCGCCGCGACGAGATCCAGCGCGGCGGTCAGGTCCGGCACCACTGCCACGCCGGACAGCATGGCCGTGATCGCGCCCTGCAGCCGCGAGGGTGCCTCGACCAGGTGCACCGCCCATGTCGCGCCGTAGGGCAGTTGTTCCGTCGGTGGCGTCGCGCGGTGCGGCCAGTCGCCCAGCACGATTGCCGCACGGCCGCCGTCGGATTCCTTCAGCGCCGCGACCGCCGACCGGGCGGCGCCGAAGTTCTCCGCGGCGACGGCGTCTGCAGCCGCGCCAAGGACGGCCGCCACTGCGGCTTCATAGCCGGGCCGCACCTTCAGAAGGTTGGCGATCGAGCCGAAAAGTCCTGCGCCGCCACGGTTCTTCTGCAACCACGCCGCGCCGTCCTTGCGATCCAGCCCGACCGACAACGCCTCGATACGCGCCCGTAGCGAGGCCACTTGACGCTCGGCCCCGCGCTCGGCCGCCTGCAGTTCGGCGACGCGTTCGTCGGCCAGCCGCAGCGCGGCCACGGTGCGGTCGTGGTGCTCGTCGAGGCCGACCTCGCCGGCGTCGAGTTCACCGACGCGGCCCTGGATGGTCTCGAACTCGGCCTGCATCTGCTGGGCCTTGGCCGCCGCTTCCTCGATGCCGACCGACATGCGGGCCACGGTCTCGTCGATCGACTCGACGCGGGTGCGCATGGTGTCGACCTGTCCGGCCAGCCGCGCCAGGCCTTCACGGCGGTCGGCTTCGGCGCGAGCGGCGGCCAGGTGGGCGCGTTCGGCCTCCGCAGCGACGCGCTCACGTTCGGTGAGCTCGGTGCGCGCCGCCTCCAATCGCGTGCGGGACTGGGCCAGCTCGTCGAGCAGTTGCCGCTCCTGGGTCGCGACCTCCTCAGCCTGCGCCTCGAGGGCTTCGGGGTCGGGGCCGCTGGACGCCTCGGGCTCGGCGTCGAGATGCTGGGCGCGCTCGCTGGCGATGCGCACCGTCGCGCTGACCCGTTCGGCCAGTGCCGACAGCCGGAACCAGGTGTGCTGGGCGGCCTCGGCGCGCTCGCTGAGGGTATTGACCGCCGATTCGTGCGCGTTCAGTTCGACGATCTTGGCCTCGAGGCGGGTCGTCAACTCGTCGTGTTCGCGGCGCAGGGTGGTCTCGGCCTGGTCGGTGTTGTCGAACTCGGCCTTGCGGGTCACCAGATCGTCTGCGGCCAGGCGAAGCCGTGCGTCACGCAGGTCGGCCTGGATGGTCTGGGCGCGACGGGCCATCTCGGCTTGGCGGCCCAACGGCTTGAGCTGGCGGCGCAGCTCGGTGGTCAGGTCGGTCAGCCGGGCCAGGTTGGCCGACATCGAGTCGAGCTTGCGGACCGCCTTTTCCTTGCGCTTGCGGTGCTTGAGCACGCCGGCGGCCTCCTCGATGAACGCGCGCCGGTCCTCCGGCCGTGATTCAAGGATCTCGGCGAGCTTGCCCTGGCCGACGATGACGTGCATCTCGCGGCCGATGCCCGAGTCGGAGAGCAGTTCCTGCACATCCATCAAACGGCAACTGGTGCCGTTGATTTCGTACTCGCTCGCGCCGTCGCGGAACATCCGGCGGGTGATCGACACCTCGGAGTACTCGATCGGCAGCGCGTTGTCGGAGTTGTCGATCGTCACGGTGACTTCGGCGC
>NZ_DATNGK010000285.1:0-2004 GCF_035605935.1 Actinocrinis sp.
GCGCTGGAGTTGGTCGTCGACACGTACAGGTAGTCGATGAATGTGGGCATCCAATCGGACTTCTCACTCGAACCCGCGCTGACCTCGACCACGGTGTCTCGGTTCTCGTCGTGGGAGAAACGCAGATCAGCCAGCGGCAGCTCAGCCCGTGACCGGCGAACCCGCGACACCGGGCCGCCGCGGTCCAGCTCCCAATAGATCAACGCGAACGCGATCACGTTCGTAGCCCACACCTGCAACGCCGCCAACAGCAACGTGCCGCCGCCCTTGACCTGGGCGCTGACCAGATCATGCACCAGCTGCCCCAACGCGACCAGGTTGGTCACCACGATCACCGCGATCAACACCAGCGAGATCATCCGCGACTGCCGGGTCTGACGCGTGATCCGCCGCGGATCGGTCGCCACCAAAGCGATCAGCAAAATCCCCTCCAAGATCGGGATGACGAACCGCGGCCCGACCAGCAACTGATTCGGCAACGACGCGTACAACACAACCGCCACCACCACCGCCACCGTCGGCGGCAACCGAGCCTCCCCCACCCCCACATGACGACCCCGATGCCCCGGATAACCCCGCCGCGCCCCGGCCGATCTCTGAGCCACCCACCGAGCATCACCCACCGCCAGGCACCAGCCCAGTCACCGCGCCGCGGAGCCTGGTCGACCGTCCCTCGCCGGCCAGGTTCAATGTCGGGGGTCTTGCGGGAGAACGAGCCGGTCTAGGTCCCGGCGTAAGGCCGTGATCGCGAAGTTGGCGTCCGGAACCCGCGCGCCGTGACTGAACGATCTGCGCGGTGCCGTCATGGGGACACTCGCACAGGTATCGATGGTTGCCGGCGCCGCGCGGCGAGCGACGGTGATTCAGCCGGTCCCCGTGGCGTTACCTGACCTACCAGCGCGGTTCGGGCCCGGAGTCAAGACACGGGGGTGAGTCGCAGCACCGGGATCTCGCGGTCGGTCTTCTGCGGATAGGCACCGAAATTCGGTACCCGCGCGACGACGACCTGCTCCCATACCTCGCTGCGCTCGTCACCGGACAGCTGCTCGACCTTCACCCGCCGCTTCATCCCACCGACCTGGACCCATACCTGGTCGGGATGGGCAGCGAGATTGTGATACCAGGCCGGATGCCGCGCTGCGCCGCCCGCGGAGGCGACGACATACCAACCGCCCTGGCCGTCCTCGAAGCGCGCCACCGGGTTGGTCCGCTGTCGTCCTGAGCGCGCACCGACAGTAGTGATGTAGAGCAGATCCATGCCCTGAAAACGGTCTCCGCCGCGGCGATGTATCCGCATCATTACCGGCATCAGCAGCTTGTTGACGAGACTAGGCGGCGTCCTGCCGCCGCGCGTGCCCGCCGGAGGTTTCTCAATCGACATACCTTCACTGTGCTCCGTTGCGGTCATACCAGGCCAGCACGCGCAACGCCCGTAGCGTGTTCCAGCGGCTGGGTGTCCCGTCACCGTCCTCGAGTGGGAAGTGCACCGCACCACGGTGGGTGTTCTCCAACGGCCAGGTGCCGTCCGGACTCCGCTTGGACCGGACCAGGTCGATGGTCTCGGCCAGTGCCGGGTCGGGCAGGTCACCGGTGGCTTGGAAGTAGTCGAGCGCGCGCAGCACGTCATAGTGCCAGTAGGCCGGAAATGAGAACTGCAACCAGTCGGCGTCCACGATCGCACCGGTGCTCTGCCGCCCAAACAATCGCCGGGTGAGCAGATACTCCTCGCCGCGCCGCCGCGCTGTGACGACGGCGCGTGACCCGCCGGTTGCGCGCTCGAAGGCCAGCAGGCCCTCCAGCACGCAGATCGTTGAGTGGAACGACGAGCGAAGCGAGCCGTTGTCGGCCTCGCAGTTCCAGCCGCCGTCGGCGAGTTGTTCACTGAGCAGCCGGCTCACGATGTCGCCGACCGCTACCCCGAAGTAGGCGCCGATCGCGACGGTGCGCCCGTTGATACACGGCTCGACCTCACCAGCGAAGAACGGCTGCCCGGCGTGCTCCCAG
>NZ_DATNGK010000286.1:0-2980 GCF_035605935.1 Actinocrinis sp.
CGCTGATCGCGATCGCGGCATTCGGCACCGGCAGCCGGCTCGGGTTCGGGTGGACGTGGGAGAAGCTGCCGCTCGTTCGACGGCACCGCGCGCTGCTGTAGCCCGCGGCCGTCGCGGCACGCAACATCACTAGCTACACGCACAGCTCGGATGGCCTGGCTCCCCAGGGAGCCAGGCCATTTGGCGTCGCTATCGCAGTGTTCGTACGTCATCGACGCGTTCGAGCGCCACCGAGAGCCCACGCTCAAAGCGCAGACCCTCGTGGCGTAACCGTGCCCACCCGCGCTGCCACCCCGGCGAGGGCGACGTTCCGGAGATCGGCGACGAGATCGCGGTCGGCCGTGCGCTGGTCGACCTCGGCCGCAGGCTGATCGGCACCGCCGCCGACGAACTCGAAGGCGTCGGCGTCCGCACGACCGGATTGCACAGTTGAAACGAGCGCGTCGTCGTACACGTCCGAAATCCACCGCCACGAAGAGCGCTGTCGAGATCGGCAGTGCTGTTCGTGGCGGTGGATGCGATTCGGCGCAAATGGTGCGGTCAGTGGCGCAGCAGGGCGACCTTCAGCGCGCCGGTGTCGGCAGGGCGTGAGAAGACGTCGTAAGCCTCCCGCATCTCATCGAGGCCGAAGCGGTGGGTGATGAACGCGCCGGCGTCGAACTGCCCGGCGGCGAGCATGCGCAGCAGGGTCGGGGTGGAGGAGGTGTCGACCAGGCCGGTGGTGATGGTCACGTCCTTGATCCACAGGCTTTCCAGGTGCAGCGTGGCGGGAGCGCCGTGCACGCCGACGTTCGCCACGTGGCCGCCGGGGCGCACCAGCCGGGTGCACAGTTCGAAGGTCGCGGGCGTGCCGACGGCTTCGATGACCACATCGGCGCCCAGCGCATCGGTGGCGGCGATGACCTGCTCGGCGCAGGCGTCGCCGGGCTCCAGGGTCAGGTCGGCGCCGAAGTCCTTGGCTGCCTGCAGGCGGGCCGGGGCCTTGTCGATGGCGATGATCTGGCTGGGGCTGAGCAGCTTCGCGGTGGCGATCGCGGCCAGGCCGATGGGGCCGGTGCCGACCACGGCGACGCTGTCGCCGGGGCGCACGGCGCCGTTGAGGACGCCGACCTCGTAGGAGGTGGGCAGGATGTCGGCCAGCAGCAGCGCGGCTTCGTCGCTGACTGCTTCCGGCAGCTTGTAGGTGGAGGTATCGGCGAAGGGGACGCGCACGTACTCGGCCTGGGTGCCGTCGATCAGGTGACCAAGGATCCATCCGCCGCCGCCGAGGCACTGGCCGTAGCGGCCGGCGCGGCAGTACGCGCAGCGCGCGCACGAGGAGATGCAGGAAATCAGCACCCTGTCTCCGATGTGCACGCCGGTCACTGCGGCGCCGGCCTCCACGATGGTGCCCACCGCCTCGTGGCCGAGGATCCGACCCTCGGTGACTTCGGGCACGTCGCCGCCGAGGATGTGCAGGTCGGTGCCGCAGATGGTGACCGCGTCCACGCGCACGATCGCGTCCGTCGTATCGATCAGGTCCGGGTCCGGCACGTTCTCCCAGGAGCGCTTGCCGGGTCCGTGGTACACCAACGCCTTCATGGCCGCCTCCGTGGCGATCTCGCGCGGCCCGGTCGACGCGCGGGCCGCTGTCAGCTCCACGATCACCCGAGTGCGCGCGAGCCCCTAGGGACGAAGGTCCCGCGACAAGGGCCCGTTCGGTCCGAAACGCGCGGTGAAGCGGTCCGGGTGTCAGGACGAGGTTCGGCTGGTGTGCCGGGCGTCGCGCGGCGGCTGGCTGGACGGCGACAGCGTGGCCCGTGGTGAGGAAGGCAGTGCGATGACATGCCGGATCAGTTCTCTGAGCGCGATCGAGATTCTGGACTCACGTTCCCGGCCCACCTTGGCGGTGAACCTCGCGCTTGAGGGGGCGGCGCCGGTCATCGCGGGAGTGCCTTCGGGCGCGTCCACGGGCACCCGGGAGGCCGTCGAACTGCGCGACGGCGACAAGGAGCGCTACGGCGGGCTGGGCGTGCTGCGAGCGGTCGGGAACGTCAACGGCGAGATCGCTGGGCATGTTCACGGTGTTGTGGTGCTACCTGCGCAACGTGGAGTTCACCAAGGACGCGGTGGATTACTCGGTGTCGGCCGACCTAACTGGACAGGCCAACCACCTGGGCGTGACCATCGAGGCCGATATCGTCAAGCAGAAGCAGCCGCAGACCAACGGCGGCTACCTGGCACTGGGCTTCGGTAAGACGGACCCGCTGCTCTACAGCCGGCTGACCACCGATCACCCGATCGACCTGACCCGTTGGCAAGTCGCGAACTGCTATATGGGTCGCGCCGCACTGATCAACAGTGGCGGCGCCTCAGCTGGCCAGGCGGACCTCGCCGCCTTGCAACAGCGCGGTCCGGACGGCGCGGCCGCCGCGGCCGCGTGGGTGGCGCATACCAAGGGCGCACCGGAAGTCGTGCTGGAGCGGTGCACCGCGGTACTCGACGCGGGTGTGCGCCGGGGCCTGACTGGAGGCGACCGAGCCGAAGCCGCCCGCGTGGTCGACCGCTGGGC
Source organism: Actinocrinis sp. (assembly GCF_035605935.1). Lineage (GTDB taxonomy): Bacteria > Actinomycetota > Actinomycetes > Streptomycetales > Catenulisporaceae > Actinocrinis. Next base: position 2,552 of record NZ_DATNGK010000286.1, read on the forward strand.
CCGGCAAGGGCTGCGCGTGCTGGCGATCGCTCACCGGCCGGCGGACTCAGGCGAGCAGGTTCCGCACGAGCGCGAGACGGTCGAACGAGACCTGTGCTTGCTGGGCCTGGTCGCCTTACTCGATCCGCCACGGCCTCACGTGACCTCTGCCATCGAGCGCGCGCACGACGCGGGTATCCGTGTCCATGTCGTCACCGGTGACAACGGTCTGACCGCCGCGGAGATCGCCCGGCGGGTCGGCATCGGCGGAGACCGGCCGCGCGTGGTCTCAGACGGTGCGCTGGAGGCGATGAGCGAAGCAGAGCTCGACGAACTGCTTACCTCGCCCCGGGAACTGGTCTTCGCGCGCAGCGCCCCTGAGGCGAAGCTGCGCATCGCCGACGCCTTGCGCGACCTCGGCGAAGTGGTCGCGATGACCGGCGACGGTGT
>NZ_DATNGK010000287.1:0-44419 GCF_035605935.1 Actinocrinis sp.
CGCCCGGAAGTCCGTCCCGGCGGCCGTCCAGGTCCAGTTGCGCAAGACGCCGGACGACGACGCGCACCGCAGGATGGCGGAACTGCTCGCCTTCCTTGGCCTCGACGCCGCGCTGGCTGCGCTGATCCAGTCGGCAGCGAAGAGCTCGGACGCCCATGTGCGTGAAGTCGCCGAGGACTTCGGCGGCTGAGCTGGGCTGAGTCAGCACCGCACGAACGACCGTCCTGCGCGCGACGGCACTCGCACGCAGGACGGTCAGGCGGCATGTAAGCACTCGATGTGTCGAGGCAGGTTGTCCCGCTGAAACGGACAAGTGTTGAGCCGGGACCTGTCCCACTCAAACGGACACGTGCTGGGCCGGGACCTGTCCCGCTGAAACGGACACGTGTCGAGTCGAGATCTGTCCCGCTCAAACGGACAACGGTCGACCGGGCTCTGTCCTGGATCAGGAATGACGCCGCGTCAGGATCTCCTCCGGCAGGCCGAGTCCGCTCGACAACACTTTGCGACCGGCGTCGGTGATGGTCACCGCGCGCGTGGAGCCGACGCGGCTGATCCAGCCATGTTCGAACGCGTGGTGACACATTGCGGCGCCGACCACCCCGGCCAGATGCGGACGACGCTCCGTCCAGTCGAGGCAGGCGCGCACCGCCGGGCGGCGGGAATTCGCCTGCACCTCGATGCCCAGGTCGGCGAGCCACGCCGCGCCAGCGCCGGTGAGTCTGAGCCCACGCCCCCAGTCCAGCAGCCCGCGCTCGCTCATCGCCTCCGTGATCGCCACGCCGACGACTCCGGCGAGGTGGTCGTAGCAGGTGCGGGCGTGCGCGAGCGCGTTGCGCCGATTCGCCGCCGACAGAGAACTGACCGGCGCCGCGCGTTCCGGCGCGATCGCGGCAAGGTTCTCAATCAGCTCGGCGACCTGCTGGTTGGCCAGCCGCACATAGCGGTGTCGGCCTTGGCGCTCCTCGGCGAACAGGTTCCCGGCGACGAGCGCGTTGAGATGTTCGGTCGCCGTCGACGCCGCGACCCCCGCATGCCGCGCGAGTTCCGTCGCGGTCCACGCCCGGCCGTCGAGCAGCGCCAGGCAGAACGTGGCGCGCGTGTCGTCGCCGATGAGCCTGGCTACCAGGGCGAGATCCGGGTTGGCGCTGGCGCCGGTGGTCACGTGCACGAACTTGGCGTTCATACCTTCCATTGTGGTCCCGCACACTTCGGCCAGTGCCGAACTATCCGCTGCCTACGCTCACAATCATGAATGCACCGATCACCGCGCCAACTACTGCTGCTATCAGGTCGGATGTGGCGGCCGAGCATGTCACGATCACGCCGAGCATCCTGTACTTCGGTACGCCGGTGGTCCTGCTCTCCACCGAGAACGAGGACGGCTCGGCGAACCTCGCGCCGATGTCCTCCGCTTGGGCGCTCGGCCAGACGATCGTGCTCGGCCTCGGCCGCGACGGGCAGAGCGCGCGCAATCTGGCTGCGCGGCCCGAACTCGTGATCAACCTTCCAGCTCCGGCGCAATGGCGCGAGGTGGAGCGGCTGGCCCCGCTGACCGGCCGCGACCCGGTCCCCGCGTCGAAGCACGCGGGCTGCCGCTTCGAGCCGGACAAGTTCGGCGCGGCCGCACTTCGCCCCGAGCCCTCGCGTACGGTGCGACCGCCGCGCGTCGCGCAGTGCCCGCTGCAGTTGGAGGCCAGCGCTGCCCGGATCGGGCCGGACGTCTCCGGAGCATTCGTCATCGTCGAGGCGGTTGTGCGGATGGTGCACGCCGACCCGCGCATCGTGGTCCCCGGGACGCAGCACATCGATCCGCAGCGATGGAGCCCGCTGATCTACAACTTCCGCCACTACTTCGGCCTCGGGCCGCAGCTCGGTCACTCCTATCGCAGCGAGACGCCGCGCGACTAATCCGCTCCGCCGCAGCTCAGGGTTCGAGAAGGCGGCGGCGCGAATTGGCGCTTCTCGCGGTGTTTTGCTGGGGCCAAGGGTCTGATTTCGGCCAGGCGACAAACTCCCGATCGTGCGGTCCATCGGCGCTGATGAGAGCTGGGTCGCGGTCGGCGCCGTTGCGGTCGCCTTCGCCGCACGGCACCTGCGCTCACGCGTGCCGTTTGAGCTACGGACGCCCCTTCCTGATTTTGTTCATGCTGGGGGAAATTGGGCGGGCATTTGTTGCTATTGGCCCTGGCCTGACCAGCCTTGTTCGGTCGCTTGGTGTCTGCTAAACAGCAAACTGACAACGTTGTCGCCTTTCGCGCCTCATTGTGGAGCAGGCATGTACCCACACTCGCCACGCACCACCTCTGCTACCTCGTCCCGCAGGCTGACCGCAGCGGCCGCGCTGGTCGCCCTCCTCGGCACCGCAGTCGTCACTTCCTCTCCTGCGGCGATCGCCAAATCCGCTCGCGCAACCGCCGCTTCGACCGCCGTCACCGATGGCAACGCCCGCTTCGAAGTGCTCACTCCGACCTTGATCCGGCTCGAATACGCCGGGGACGGCAAGTTTCAGGACGCTGCGACGTTCAATGCGGTGAACCGCTCGTTCGTCGCTGTGCCGTTCACAACCTCGGTCAGCGGCGGCTACCGGGAGATCGATACCGGCTCGCTCACTCTTCGCTACCGGGAGGGCAGCGGTCCATTCACCGCGGCGAACACCTCGATCGCCGTTTCGGGGACGAACGCCACTGCCGCGCCGTCCTTCCCCTCCTACTGTGCCTACGGGACCGCCTGCGAGGCGGAAAACAGCCTGCTCAGCTGGGGCGCATCGACTGCGTACGACCACAGCGGCTACACCGGCTCCGGCTTCGTAGCCGGATTCAACCAGGCGCACAGCGGGATTCAGCAGGATGTCTCGGCCGTTCCCTCCTCCGGCACCTACCAACTCAGCGTTCGATATGCCAACGCGACCGGAGGCGATGGACAGGACACCACGCGCACCCTATCGACGACCATCAACGGAATTCCCGGCCCGACACTCACCCTTCCGATCACAGCGTCCTGGGACACCTGGTCAACGGTATCCGTGCCGGTCAGCCTCAAGGCTGGCGTGAACGCGGTCGGCATCGTGCAGAATCCGTCCGACAGCGGCAACGTCAACCTCGACAGCCTCGCCGTCACGATCTCGGGCGCCGCTTATCCGCCGCCGGGAGCCTCCAGTTCGCTGCTGACCACCGCGTACGGTGCGGGACCGAAGGACACACTCGGCGGCTGGGCCAGCTCCCTAGATAATCAAAGCCCTGCGACATCTCTTGAGCATCCGGGCATCCTGGACCGCGACGGCTGGTACCTGCTCGACGACTCGCGCTCGGCGCTGCTGAACACGAACGGCACCGTCACCGACCGGCCCTCCCACGGCACCCAGCCGTACGAGGACGGCTACTTCTTCGGTTACGGCACGAACTTCAAACAAGGTCTCTCCAATCTCAATGCGCTGACCGGCGGCGCGAATCTGCTGCCTGAATCCGCTTACGGAATCTGGTATTCCCGCTACTACGCCTACACCGCGGCCGACTACGAGAACACTGTGCTGCCCACCTTCCGCAGCACCTTCACTCCGCTCGATTGGCTGGTCGTCGACACCGACTGGAAGTCACCGTCGCAGTGGGACGGTTGGAACTGGAACAGTGCCCTGTTCCCGGATCCGAACGCCTTCATGGCCTGGACGCGGCAGCAGGGCCTCGAGACCTCGCTCAACATCCACGTGGGCATCGCCGGCAACGACCCGCAGTTCCCCGCCGCGAACTCCACCGCCGGCGGCCTGTCCCCCGATCCCTCGCGCTCCGGCGACTACGAGTTCGACTGGTCGAACCCGAACCAACTGGCCGCCTATTTCAACCTGCACAAGCCGTTTGAGCAACAGGGCGTGCGCGAATGGTGGCTTGACTACTGCGGCGGCTGCGGCAACTCGACCGCGAGCGATCTGCACGTCGCGCCGGACAACTTCATCAACCAGGCCTACGCGCAGGACGGCTCGGCCCGCGGGCTGCGCGGATTCTCCTTCGGCCGCATCGGCTCCTCAGAACAGGCCGGGGACTTGGGCACATACGCGCTGGGACCGTGGTCCGAGCGGCGCAACACGATGCAGTTCACCGGCGACACCGAGGCCACCTGGGCGATGATGTCGCTCGAAGCGCACTTCGCCGGCGATGAGGCCGCGGCCGGAATCTCCAACGTGAGCAACGACATCGGCAGCTTCCACGGCAACCACCTGGCCGACGACATGTACGCGCGCTGGGTGCAGCTCGGCACCTTCCAGCCGATCGATCGGCTGCACTCCGACCACGGCGACCGACTGCCCTGGAACTACGGCGCGGCCGCTGACGCGAGCGCCGAGCGGTTCCTGCGCCTACGCGAGGCACTGGTTCCGTACACGTACACGCTGGCCGAGCAGGCGCATGCGACCGGCGTACCGATCATCAGGCCCCTGTATCTCGACTATCCGGGCAGCAGCGAGGCCTACACCTATAACCAGGAATACCTGTACGGCGATAACGTCCTCGTCGCTCCGATCACCTCGCCGAGTGACGCCAACGGCAACGGCTCGGTCAACGCGTGGATCCCGCCGGGTACTTGGACCGACTACTTCACCGGCACCAGCTACACCGGGCCGGCCACGGTCACGATCACCGATCCGCTTTCCGCGATGCCGGTCCTGATCAAGAGCGGCGGAATCATGCCGGCGCGCACCGACTACGTCCAGGACGCCGCGCAGAAACCGCTGACTCAACTCACGCTCTCGGTCGCGGCGGGCGCGGACGGCTCACTCCCGCTCTACCAAGACGCCGGCGAAGGTAGCGGCTACCAGAGCGGACAATCGACGACCACGTCGATCTCGTGGAGCGACGCCTCCCGGACGCTCACCATCGGAGCGGACAACGGTAGCTTCAGCGGCGCCGCGACACAGCGGTCCTACACCCTGCGGCTGTCGAACGCGACCGCGCCGACGGCGGTGTTCGTCGATGGCGTGCAAGTCCCGGAGACCGCGTGGTCCTACAACCCGAATCAGCGCGTGACGACCGTCGTCACCGCGGCGCTTCCGGTCAGTTCGGCGCACACGATCGCGTTGACCGGCAGCGCGACCGCGAATCCGCCCGGCGGAGAGGTCATCGGCGATGGCGGTCTTTGCCTCGATGTGCGCGGCGAGGCAACGGCGAACGGCACACCGCTCCAGCTCTATGGCTGCAACCACAGCGGCTCACAGCAGACCACGTATACGGCTGCGAATAGCGTGCAGGTACTCGGCAAATGCCTCGACGCCGCCAATGGCGGCACGGCGAATGGGACGCTCGTGCAGCTCTACGACTGCAACGGCACCGCCTCCCAGACCTGGATCGCCAGCACGAACGGCGCGCTGCTCAATCCACAATCAGGACGCTGCCTCGACGTTCCGAACGGGAACACCACACCGGGCGCGGTCCAGTTGCAGCTTTACGACTGCAATGGCTCTGCGGCGCAGGCCTGGAAGCTGCCTCCCGGCCCGATCAACGGCCCCGGCGGGCTGTGCGCGGACGTGGCCGGCGCCGATCCGTCGTACGCGACCGCCGTGCAGCTCTACACCTGTAACCAGAGTGATGCGCAACGCTGGTATGCGCCCGGCGACAGCACAATCCGCGTGTTCGGCAAATGCCTCGATGTGCGCAATGGCGCCACGGCGAATGGAACGCAGGTCGACCTGTTCGACTGCAACGGCACCGGATCGCAGACCTGGGTGAGCCAGTCCAACGGCGCGCTGCTCAATCCGCAATCAGGACGCTGCCTCGACGATCCGAACAACAACGAGGGTTCCGGCGACCTGCTTCAGATCTACGACTGCAACGGCTCGGCGGCACAACAGTTCCGTCTCGGCGGCTAAAAGCGCTGGGCTACGCCGCGCGGGCGCATGCAAGCGTCCGCGCGGCGCGGCCCTGCTGGTTGTCAATGTTCTGCCGATCTACATCGACGTCAGTCAACCCACCCGGCCGAGGCCGCCGAGGATGCCCGGCACCGGTTCGGCCGAACCGGGTTCCGCATGCCAGCCACCGACCCACACCAGCCCGGGCGGTACCAACTGGGCGTCGCCGAACAACGCGGTCACCTCGGCTCGGGTGCGTGGATGCGCGCTGACAGTGGCCTGCTTCGTCGCGTCGGCGAGCCCGTCCATGTCGACGTCTGAGTCGTCCGCGCTGATATGCGAAATCGCGAAATACGAGCCAGGAACCAGCACTTTGCGATAGCGGTCCAGCATCGCGGCCGGATTCTCGAGGTCGCCGAAGTACTGCAACACCGAGAGCGCCAGCACCGCGACCGGCCGGCTGAAATCCAGCAGCCCGGCGACCGTCGGCGCGGACAGCACAGTCTCGGCGTCGCGCAGATCGGCGTGCGTTATCGTCGCGTTCTGGTTGCCCTCGAGAATGCGTGCGCTGTACGCGACCGCGACTGGCTCACTATCGACATAGGCGACCTTTGCCTCCGGCGTGACCCGGGCGGCTACCTCGTGCACATTGCCCACGGTCGGAATTCCGGAGCCAAGATCGAGGAACTGGGTTACGCCGTTGCGGCACAGCCAGGTCACCACGCGGCGCAGAAAATGCCGGTTCTCCCGCACCATCGGCACCACGCGCGAGTCGATGGCGATCATCCGGTCGCCCAGCTCCCGGTCCACCGCGAAGTTCGAGGAGCCACCGAGCCAATAGTCGTACACCCGCGCCGGGTTGGGCACCGTCACCTCTGGGTCGAAGTGCACGCCACCATCAGCCATCAGCCGCCTCCAGCTCGCTCGCCGGCTGTCCAACGCAGACCGTCAGCCCATCAACCTAGCGCCTAGGCAGGCAGACTGGCGACGGACACAGCTCGGTGCTCTCCGGTGCCCCGGGCGCGCTTCGCTGGGTACGCGACCGGGCCGGATCGCCGTCCGCTGTGCCGTCGCCGCTGCCTCCTCGCTGCCAGCGCTCTCACGCGGCGGCGGGAACCTCCTGCGCGCGCCAGACCGCGATCGGGCTGCGCACGGTGAGCTTGACGAGCGTGCCTGCCGAGAGCTGTCCGCCGGCGGGCAGCCGGACGAGCAGTTTCTCCGGCAGCGGGCGCACATTGTCGGCCGACTTGCCCTGCGGCCGCACGGTGAGCATCGTGTCGTGGCCGTAGTAGTCGCACCGCTCCACGAGGCCCGGGATGCCGGCGCGGGCCGAGTCGGCGGCGGCCTTGTCGTCGCACACGTCGACCGCGAACTGTTCGGGGCGGATCAGCGCGGTCGCGCCGCCCTTGTCGCTCCCGCTCTCGCCGCATCCGGCGCCGCATTCGGGCAGCACCGCCAGTAGGCCGAGCGGTCCAAGGTCGGCGCCGCGCGGAGTGAGCGTCGCGTCGAGCAGGTTGGCTTCGCCGAGGAAACACGCGAGCTGCGGGTCCGCGGGTGTGTCGTACAACTCGCGGGCGGTGCCGTGCTGCACGACCCGGCCCTCGCGCAGGACCGCGATGCGGTCGGCCATGGACAGTGCCTCGTCCTGGTCGTGGGTGACCAGGACCGCGGTACACGCGGTGGCGCGCAAGATCGACAGGACCTCGGCGCGGACCGTCGCACGCAGCGCAGCGTCCAGGGCGGAGAAGGGCTCGTCGAGCAGCACCAGATCAGGGCGCGGCGCGAGGGCACGAGCCAGGGCGACGCGCTGCTGCTGGCCGCCGGAGAGCTGGTGCGGATAACGGCCGGCCATGCCGGCTAGGTCGGTCAGCTCGAGAAGTTCCTCGATGCGGCCGGACTTACGTAGCGCTCGCGGAAGACCGAATCCGACGTTGTCACGCACCGTCAGATGCGGGAAGAGCGCGCCATCCTGCGGTACATAGCCGATGCGCCGCTTCTCCGGCGGCACCGCGTTGCGTGCGTTATCCACGGTCCGGTCACCGAGTTCGATCCGGCCGCGGTCGGCGCGCTCGAATCCGGCCAGCAGGCGCAGCATCGTGGTCTTGCCACTGCCGGACGGTCCGAGCACCGCGGTCAGCGCCCCGGTGTGGATGGTCAGGTCCACGCCGCGCAGTACCGGCGTCACGCCGTAAGACTTATGCAGACCACTGATACGCACGAGCGAAGCCGGGGCCTCGGCTTCGGACGCCGCGGGGGCTGCGGCGGACGCCGCCACGGTCCCGATCGCGCTGGTGGATTCGGTCACGGACGACACCCGAAGCGGTGAGCGCGTCACGATGTCGCGTTTTGACGCGCCGCCCTGTTTCGGACCGCGCTGTGATGAACCCTTGGGGAGGTCAGCGATCTGCGTCATGGCTCTCAGGCTCCTCGTTTCTTGTCGAACCACACACCCAGCAGATAGCCGGGCACGACCGCGATGGCCACGATCGCCGTCGCGTAGGGGGCCGCTGCGGCGTACGACTGGTCGTTCTGGAACGCCCAGAACTGAGCGGCCAGCGTCTTGACCCCGGAGGGCAGCAGAAGCAGGGTCGCGGTCAGCTCGGTGACCACGGACAGGAACACCAGGCAGAACCCGGCCGCCAGTCCCGGCGCGATCAGCGGCAGGGTCACCCGCACCAGCGCGGCGAGCGGCCGCTTGCCCAGCGAGCGCGCGGTCTCCTCGAGCCGGGCCGGGGCGTGCGCCAGGGAGGCGCGCACCGAGACCAGGGCGAGCGGGCAGAACAGCACCGAGTACGCCGCGACCATCAGGATCGGGCTCTGATACAGCGGGAAGGCGAACCGCACCGCGAAGAAGATCAGCGCCATCGCGATCACCAGACCCGGCAGGCCCTGCACGCTGAGCGTGAACGATTCCAGCACCTTGGAGAACGGACCCGGGTGTCGCTCGACCAGCAGGGCGACGGGCAGCGCCAGCATGATCGCCCCGGCGGCCGCGAGCACCGCGTACAGCACCGTAGTCTCGGCGGCGGTCGGCACCGGGGCGACCGCGGGCAGCGTGGTCGGCTGATTGCGGGTCATCCAGTAGCCCAGCGTCGAGATCGGCACACCGAGCGAGAGCCCGGTCAGCGCCAGGCAACCTGCGGTCACCGGGATGACCCGCAGGCCGAGCCGGTGACGGATCGGGGGACGGCGCGCGCCGCCGCCCGCTCGGGAGACCCGGCCGTGCCGCCCGGCGGCGAAGTGCCTGGCGACCAGCACGCCGAGGCCGAGCAGCACCAGCACCATCGCCAGCGCGCTGGCCGCGGAGGTGGAGAAGGCCACGGTGAACTCGGTGAAGATCGTGGTGGTGAAGGTCTGGAAGCGCAGGATCTCGAAGGCACCGAACTCGCCCAGCAGCGCGAGGCACACCACCAGGCTGCCGCCGATGAGCGCGGGCCGGATCTGATGCAGGGTCACCCGGCGGAACGTCGCCAACGGGCTCAGGCCCAGCGAACGCGCGGCCTCTTCCAGACCCGGATCGGCTCCGCGCAGCGCCGCCTTCACCGGCAGGTAAACCAGGGGGTTGAGACTGAGCGTCATCACCAGCACCGCGCCGGTCAGCCCGTGCAGCGAGGGCCACAGCGAGGACCAGGTGTATCCGACGATGAAGTCCGGGATCGCCAGCGGGATCACGATCAGCGCCGACCACATCCGCCGCAACGGCAGATCGGTGCGCTCGGTCGCATAGGCCGCCGCGGTGCCGATGATCGCGCACAGCGTGGTGACGCAGATCGCGAGTTCGACCGTGTTCGCCAGTAGATGCGCGGTCAGCGACCGGAACAGCAGGTGTTGCAGCGGAGCCCAACCGGATTGCGCGGCCTCGTAGACCAGGAAGGCCATGGGCAGCAGCACCAGCGCGGTCGCGGCGAGCGACAGGCCGATCAATACCGGCGGGCGGCGGGCCCCGCGCGCGGCGACCAGTGCGGCGACGTCAGCGGCAGAAGGCTGAGTCAGGGAGGGGGAGGAGGGCGCCGCGAGGGCGCCCTCCTGCATCGTCGGGGCGCTCACAGCAGTTGCGCCTGCTGGAGCAGCGAGACGGCGGTCGAACCATCACCGAGCTGGTCGATCGCGATCGTGCCCGGCTTGAGCGTGGAGAGCGCCGGCATGGCGGCGTTGGCGGCGCTACCAGGCAGCAGCGGGTACTCGAAGCTGTCCGAGTCGGCGATGATCTTCTGCGCCGGGGGCGAGGCCAGGAACTTGATGAACGAGGCGGCCGCGTCCTTGTGCTTGCTGGAGGCCAGCGTCGCGATGCCGGAGACGCTCAGCACGTAACCGGGGTCGCCGGCCGCGAAGTAGCCGATGCGCGAGTGCGCCTTGTCGAAGCCGCCGTCATCGACCGCCTGCCGGTACCAGTAGTAGTTGTCGACGACGCCGATCTGCACTTGGCCGGAGTCGACGTCCTTGGTGACCGTCTCGTTGTCAGGCAGCAGATGCGCCGCCGCGTTGGCCTTGAGTCCATTGAGCCAGTCCGTCGCCGCCTTGGTGCCGTACTTCCCGGCCAGCGCGGTGATCATCGGCTGCAGGTCGGTCTCGCTGCCCGCGAAGGCGAGCTTGCCCTTCCACTTCGGATCAGCCAGCGACAGCGCCGAGGTCGGCACCTGCGAGGCCGGCACGCTGCTGGACACCACCAGGCAGGTCACTCGGGCGGTGATACCGACCCAGTCGCTCTGCGGGGAGTCATACTGCGCCGGCACCGCGGCGAGCGCTTCGGCCGGGGCTTTCGCCAGCAGGCCCTTTTCCTGCACCTGCTCAAGCGCGGGCGAGTTCTCCGCGAAGAACAGGTCAGCCGGGGACTTCGAGCCCTCCTGCAGCAGCTGCTGGGCGAGTGAGCCCTCGTCATTGCTGCGGACGGTCACCTTGATCGTGGGGTTCAGCTTTTCGAAGGCGGACACCAGCAGCGCGGTGGTCTGCTCATGCTGGCCGCTGTACAGCACCAGATTGGTGGTACCGCTGGCCTGAGCCGCCGTCGCAGAGGTGCCGCCCAGAGTGCTGCACCCACTGGCCGTGGCCGCGAGGGCTATTGCGGAGAGAGGGGCGGCGATCAGAAGGGTGGTGCGGCGCATCGGCTACTCCAGGGCAAAGGTGGGCGGAAAGACTCCCGACTGAGGCTCGGTCGCCTCAGTTAGGTTAGCCTAACCTTACTTGCGATCCGACTTCGCGCAAGCCTCCCGGTGAGCATTTCTCCGGCGGTTTTCGCAGACCTCGAAATCGCGACCGAAATTCGGGCGCGCGTCATCGATTCCTGATGCGTGAATCGATGCTCCGGTCGGCTGAGCTGCACGCCCAGCCGACCGGACCGCGTTGGTACAGCCCGACTTTCGAAGGCTGAACACGACCGCGTCACAGGTTCGGTTCAATCCTTGGCCCGGTTGAATTTCTCGACGATCGAACCTTGACGCCGCCGACGCGCCACCCTTAACCTCGGCGCAGCGCCGCGCTTATTTAGGTAAGGCTAACCAAACCAAGGAGCCTGGGCGATTCGGCGCTTGTCTTCCGTCTGTGCGCCCCCCGCGGCACCACGCACCCATGCAGCTTTGGAGGGTTCTCCATGACCACCGACCGATTCAGGCTCAGCCGGCGCACGCTGTTCTCAGCCGGCGCCGCCACGACGCTGGCCGGCACGGCTCTCGCCACGACCCCGGCGGCAGACGCGGCGACCGCGCCGCAGCACCGGGGCCGCACCCGCGAGTACTGGATCTCCGCCGACAGCTTCCAGCACAACCTGGTCCCCACCGGCCGCGACTTGATGATGGGAAGCACCTTCAAGGCCGCCGACTCGACGTTCTGGGCGATCGGCTACCGCGCCTACTCGCCCGGCTGGAAGCAGGTGCTGCCCGGCGATGATCAGATCGGCCCGAACACCGGCATTCCCGGCCCGACCATCCGCGCCGAGGTCGGGGACACGGTCGTGGTCCACTTCCGGAACAACGACACGCATTACGGCTGGCCGCACAGCATGCACACGCACGGCTTCAGATACTCCCCGGCCAGCGACGGCGCCTATATCGCGACGCAGCCGAAGCTGCCGGGACGAGCGGTGATGGTCGGCGAGAGCTACACGTACACGTGGACCGCGGTCGAATCCTCGGTCGGCACCTGGCCTTACCACGACCACTCGGCCGCGCAGGGCATGGGCTCGATGGGACCGGGCATGGAGCTCGGCGCGGAACTGGGACTGCTCGGCATCGTCGCCATAACCGACCGGCACACGCCCACCGTGGACCGCGAATTCGTGCTCTTCTTCCACGATCTCTACCAAGACGACGTGTCCTCGCTTTCTCAGGACTATGACTGCTTCAACGGCGCGGCGTATCTCGGCAACACCCCGACGTTCACCGCCCGGGTCGGCGAGCGGGTGCGGTGGCGGATCGCCGCCCTCGGCAAGGAGTTCCACGTCTTCCACGTGCACGGACACCGCTGGCGCGACGGCAGCGGCCAGTTCGTGGACGCGCAGATCCTCGGGCCGTCCACGACGCTGACGGTGGAATACACCGAGGACAATCCGGGCGACTGGCTCTACCACTGCCACGTCACCGACCACATGGCCGGCGGCATGGTGGGCCGGTATTTAGTGCACTAAACCTCGTGCACTGAACCTCGTGCACTGACGAGCCCGCGACCCGACCGCACACCTACGCGGCGCGATCCGAGAAAAACTCGGATCGCGCCGCGTGGTGTTCTTACCCCACCCCACTCACAGTGGTCCCAATGCGCACAACGGCATGACGTGTGCGCCTATTGGACTTGTGCGCCCACGAGATGCCCGACCAGGAAGGTCATGCCGGTAGCCAGCGCACCGAGCGCGAACTGCCGGAAACCACCCATCCCGGCGGGCCGCTCGGCGGCCCTCGCGACGACCGCGCCGCCGCCGAACGCGAACAGGCTGGCCAGAATCAGCGACACCTTGAACGAAGCCGCGCCGATCAGATAGGGAATCAGCGGCGTCAGCGCGCCGACGGTGAAGGCCGCGAACGAGGCGCTGGCCGCGGTCCACGGCGAGGGCAGGTCATCGGGGTCGATGCCCAGTTCCTCGCGCGCGTGCACGGTCAGCGCCTGCTCCGGATCATCAGAGAGCTGCCGGGCGACCTCGAGCGCGAGGGTGGGCTCCAGACCCTTGCCCATGAACACCTCGGCCAGTTCGGCCAGTTCCCGGCCGGGATTGCGCTCCAGCTCACGCCGCTCCGCCTCGATCTCCGCGCTGGTGACCTCGTTCTGCGAGGTGACCGAGATGTACTCGCCGGTGGCCATCGAGAACGCGCCGGCGACCAGACCCGCCAGCCCGGTCAGCAGGATCGTGTGATTCGTGGCGTGCGCTCCGGTGGCGCCGGCGATCAGCGAGGCGTTGGTGACCACGCCGTCCATCGCGCCGAACACCGCCGCGCGCAGCCAACCGCCGGTCACGTCCCGGTGCTCGTCGGAAGGCGAGCGGTTGCGGCCGAAGTAACGCGGCTCGGGCGGTGGGGGCGGCAGCCGGCGCAGCAGCGCGAGCGTGGCCGGGCTCAAGTGGTTTATCGACTGCTGCGGCGGCGCCGTTTGGGTCTGGGCGCCGGGCCAGGACGGTGCGGCCTGCGGGGGATACCCGGGCGGTCCCGGCATGGGCGGCGCACTCGGCGGCATCATCCCGGCCATAGGCATGACGCCCGGCGGCATCATGCCTTGCGGCATCGGCGGCATGACCTGCGTCGCGGTGGGCTGCAGATTCTGCGGCGGTAGCGTCGGCCAGCCGCCGCTCGATCGCAACAGTTCGTCGTAGAGCGGCGACGACGTCCCTGACGCGGACGGCGCCATGCCGGGCGGGTAGGAGCCGTCAGGTGCGAAGGTCGGCATGGACACGGCTCATCCCCCAAAGAAGTAAGACATCGAACTCTCCTGCCTGCTTTCAATCAGCAGCTTTGCTTGAGCGGCGAGATCGCGCGCCCGTGGTGTCATCGCAGCGGCTCGAACTCGGTCATCGCCCGCCGATGCGCGCCAGCGGGTTCGGGATGTCGATGTAGACGGATCGGTCAGCCGACCCGGCGGCCCCGTTCCCTGCCTCGGCTCCGCTCCCGCCGATTGCGGTCAGCAGGTTCGCCGCGCACCGCAGCGTGTCCGCCTCAAGCAGCGTGGTCACCGGCTGCGGCACCGTCCCGGCGCGGCGCGCGAAGCGGGTCAGGAAGCTGCGAAGCTCGTCGAGGAGCACCATTTCGTCGGCCAGGCGCTGCGATCCGAATGCCCCGATCAGACCCATGAGGTTCTCGACGCCGAGCTGATGCCCCAGCCGTTCGTCCGCGACGGCGTCCTCGACGATCGCCTCGCTGTCCTGCCCTGCGCGCGGCACCCATCGCGACAACCGCTCCGCGCGCGACGCGGCGAAGTAAGCCCCCTGATCACTGCGGTAACGTCCGCCGACCGGCCAGCCGCCAGCGTTGACGGCCACGAGCGTGTTGCGCTGGTGAGCGTCCAGCGCGATGCCGTGCTCGGCGTAGAGCCAGAGAATCGGCTCCGCCACGGTCTCCAGGTATCGGCCGAACCACTCACGCGACACTTCGTGCACCCGCCGGCGCGAGCGGACCGCCAAGCCCTTGATAAGACAGGCGAGCATCGACGGATCGGCGCCCGGACGCTCGGCCACCAGCCCGGCCAGGCAGTGCACCAGATCGCCGGGACCGAACGGGTTTTCCCGCAGCGTCACCTCAAGTCCGGTGCTCGCGTTAGCGGCGTCGGGCAGATCGACGGCGAGCCAGGCCTGGTCGCGCACGATATCGAAGCCGGGGTGCGCGGCGGCCATTTCGTCGCCGAGCCCGGCCTCGAGAATGCGGTGCATCTCCACGCCGCGGCGCAGTTGCGCGCGCGTGCCCTCCCGATATTCTCCGCTGGTTCGCGGCGCGAGCGGGAGGGTGAGCATCAGGGGGCTGTCAGCGCGATACACGGTCCGCAGGGACGAGGTCGGATGCCACATCTGGCCAGCCGGGCCGAGATCGCGCAACTGTCCAGAGCCGAGCAGCGCCTGAATCGAGGGATTGCCGAGCAGTACGCCCGCCTGCCACGGATGCGCCGGGATCGGCACCATTCCGGCGGGAACGTCGAGGTCGGCGCCGGCGATCGCGGCCAGGATGGTCTCGGCGGACGCGGACCGCGCGCTGTCGCTCGACACCAGCTGCGGCGAGACGGCGAACCAGTGCAGCGGGAACCGGCCGCGCAGCTCCGGCGAGTACGCCGCAAGTTCCGCCGAGCTCAGATCGTCGCGGCTCTTGGGCGCGGGATGCAGCGGGTGGCCGGTGATCAGCGCCTGCTCGCTGGACAGGAAGATCGTCGTGCCGGCCGGATCGACCGGCCGATTCCACCGCTCGGCCAGAAACCGCGCCGTGTTCGCCGCCGAGTAGGCGACCCGACCGACCAGCTGAGCGGCCAAGTCCTGCTGGTCGCCGCCGGTCGCTTCGAGCGCGAGCACGGCGGCGAGCGTCGCCGGGTCCACCGGCTTGTGCACCGGATCCACCCCCGGGCCCCAATGCTGGTCGTCGGCGTACCGGTCACCGGCATTCACCGAGTCGACGAACCCGGTATCTACGTACCCTGTGTCGACCAGGCGGGCAGGACCGAAGCGGTGCCAGCCGACCGGCGACCAATAAGTCACCGGCACCTCGATACGCACGTCGGAGTTCGCCAGCGTCAGCCGCAGTATCCGGTCCGCGGGTTCCGGGATCGCCTGCTCGCGCACCCAGCAACGCAACAGATTGCCGATGGTCGCGCCGTCGGCCGCGAGCGACGGCTCGGGTCCGGCGCCGAGATCGGCGCGCGGAGCGTTTCGGGCGAGACAGGCTCGCGACGCGGCCGGGCGGACCGCGCGGGCGGTCTCGGTCAGCATCTTTCCTCCTTGAGGCCGGGCCGCTCCTGCTTGGCGGCGGGCCCGAGTGCCGACGTCGCCTGGCCGCAGACCTGCGAGGCAACGCTTGCATCCGATTCCGCGTGCATCGCGTCTAGGAGGACAAGGCGACTGTTACTGAGGGCAAGGATCGCGGCGCCCTGGTGGGGGCGGCCGCGGTAGCGCGTGGATGGCAACGTGCCTCCGGGAGGAGTACGAGGGCGAAGAAGGCGGCTTCGCCTAAGTGACTCGTGTAGGGCACGCACGATGCGCGCGGCGCTGCGGTTCAACCGCGCGGGCGTAAAAGTTGAACGCTCTACGGTGCGCGGAGGCCGGACGCCGGCACTGAACCAATCCGACGCGGCGCGCGTGTACCGGGCCATGCCGATCCAGTCGCCATACCCCGACGAATCATTAAGCTGCGATACCAGACCGCAGTTCATCGTCAATCCACTGATCGTCACCGACCCGAGCAATTGGATCCCCGCCACCGAGCTGACCAGCGGTGCTTGCCTGGATGTGCTGTTCGAGCTGCCATATCGGCTCTGGGCCGCTCCCCCGCATGCCGCCGTCACGCTGGCGTGGAAGACGTACACCTACCGCCTTGCGCAGCCGTTGGCGGCGGCCTGGACCATGGCTCGTGAAATCCCGCTGCTTTCGGCGGACAACGTCATGTTCCAGTTGCTGCCCAACCAGCCGTATATCTCGATCGGGCTGCGGCGCGCCACCACGGCCGTGCTGCCCACCAGTGCCTCGCGTCGCTCGGACGGCGCGGTGGTGCTGCCCGACGAGGAGCGGCAACTTGACTTTCTTCGCAGCACCCTGATCGAAGAGCACTTGGTCCCGCTGATGCGAAACACGACCGCGACCAGGAAGATCGGCGAGCGCACGCTTTGGGGCCAGGCCGCCGCGGCGTTCGCCTATGCCTTCGCCGACATCTCGGTCACCGCGGCCGCCGACGCCAACCGGTTCACCGCGCTGCTGCCCGTGCCCGGATTGGCCGGGGTCGGTGAAGACGACACCGTGTGGCGCGATACCTGCTGCCTGGCCTTCGCCTCGCCGGCACTGACCGCCTGCCGGGACTGCGTCACCGTCTCGCGCGCCCGCCGTTCCCCGCGACGACTCGTCGGCCAAGCCGCACGCATCCTCCACCGCGAGTCCCGCGCCCACGACCACGACTGCTGACACGCGCGTCCGTACGCCGGGCCTCGTCCCCTTCTCCGCGCCCGCATCCCGCTCATCCGCACGACGCATCCGCACATCTCCCGGTCATTCGACCGTGTCCCGCTCGCTCACGCGGGTACTGCGGTCCCATGGACCTACACCGACACGGCGCGGACAAGGAAACCGAGGACGTGGAGCCGTCGGCCGCCGGCTCACCGAAGAGTGGCCGTGACATCGCCGCCATCGTCGGCGAGATCGTGCGCGGCGATCCGACCCAGCAACGTTCCGGTCGACTGATCTCCACGTTGGCGGGCGTTCTGCGCCGGCAGCGACAAGGTCGCGGCTATGGGATTCGCTCCTTCGGGCAGCGCATGGCCGACGAGGTCTTGGCCGTGGCACCGCGCCTGCCAGTACGTGACCTGGCGACCCTGCGCAAGCAGTTCCCCGGCCGTGGCCCGGATCAGGTGGCGGACGCGCTGATCGACGGCGCGACAAAGGCCAGCGCCGCGGTGGGCGCTGCCGTGGGCGTGTGGGCGCTGCTGCCGATCGCGCCGCTGTTCGCGGTCGAGGTGGCGGCCGAAACCCTTGCGGTCGCGGGGATCGAGATCAAGCTGATCGCCGAACTACATGAGGTGTACGGTCTGCGGGCACCGGGCTCGGCAGTGGACCGGATGACCGCGTACACGGCAGCTTGGGCGGATCGGCGCGGGGTGGTGCTCGCGCCGGGAAACCTGGTGCTCGCGGTGGGTCCGGCGCTGCGCAGGCGGCTATCGCGTCGGCTCGCGCGGCGGGCCGGTCGCAGTGTGCTCTCGCTCGGTCCGCTGCTGAGCGGCGCGGCCGCCGGTGCGCTGGCCAACCGCCGGGAAACCCGCCGCCTCGGCCGCATGATGCGTGCGGAACTGCGCCGCGCCAGCCCCGGCGGCAACCCCCGCGCCTTCTAGGGCCTTCGACCAGCTCCTCAGGCCGACCGGTTAGTCGCGCCTGCTTGACGGGCCATAAGCGCCGCCCTATCTTCGCCGTCAGTTAGACAACTTTCCTAACTTAACGGCGAAGCGCCGGCTGCCAAACCGGCGAAGGAGCGAGCGATGACGAAAGTTCGATGGACCAGTGCGGCCTTCGCGGCCTGCGCCCTCGTCGCGACGGGAGCGACGACCCCGGCGTCCGCGTCGGCGCACTCCCCCGCCTCGGCGTCCTCCGCGCTGCGGACCGGCGCTGCGAAACCGCTGCCTCAGCACATCTTCGCGCCCTACTTCGAGGGCTACACCAGCGACGACCCGGCGATGCTCTCGGCCGCGTCCGGCGCGAAGTACCTGACCCTCGCCTTCATCCAGACCCCGGCCGCCGGTTCGTGCGACATCGACTGGAACGGTAACGTCGCGACCCCAATCGCCTGGTCGACGTACGGCAACGCGATCGCCCGGATGCGCGCCGCCCACGGCGACGTGATCCCATCCTTCGGAGGGTACGGCGCCGACCACGCGGGCGAGGAGATCGCTGACAGCTGCACCGACGTAGCCAAGATCGCAGCCGACTACGAGAAGGTCATCACCACCTACAACGTCACCCGGCTCGACTTCGACGTCGAGGACTACTCGCAGACCAACCCGGCCGGAATCGACCGCCGCAACAAGGCGATCCGGCTCGTCGAGCAGTGGGCCGCCTGCCACGGCCGCACCGTGCAGTTCGTGTACACCATCGGCACCAACATGACCGGCCTTGACGTTCCCGACGGAATCAGCATTCTGCAGAACGCGGTCACGAACCACGCCCGGATCGACATCGTCAACATCATGACGTTCGACTACTATGACGGCGCGCCGCACGAAATGGCCCGGGACACGGTCACCGCGGCCACGGCGGTCATTGAGCAGTTGCGCACCGTCTACCCACACAAGAGCGAGACAGAACTCTGGCACATGCTCGGCATCACCGAGATGCTCGGCATCGACGACTACGGCCCGCCGGAGATCTTCACCACCGCTGACGCGGCGATGGTCGAGCACTGGGCGCGATCGATCGGCATCGCCGAACTCTCCTTCTGGGCGCTGGAGCGGGACAACGGCGGCTGCGTCGGCACCGGCGGCAGCGACAGTTGTTCCGGAATCGCGCAGAGCACGTGGCAGTTCAGCCACGCTTTCGAGCCGTTCACCCGGCGCTGAATCGCTGACGGACAAGTTCCGCCGAACCCCTTGACCCTCCTCGCACCCCGCCGTACTCTACCGGCGCTAGTTAGGAAAGTTGACTAACTGTAATAATCGCCCACAAGGCGACCACACCGGCGGCGCACGGCTGGAAGGGAACCCAAGGACCCACGAATAAGAGGAGAGACATACCCACCATGCGACTGACCAAGACGCGCCTGACGGCGCTGATCGGCGGCCTGCTCGCGATCGCGCTGGCCGGGTTCGGCCTGTTCGCCTCCGCGTCCGCCGCCCAGGCCAGCACCACGCGCAACTTCCTGGTCACGCTCTACGGCTGGCCGGACAACTCCCCGCCCGGGAACGCGATCGCCTACCCGAAGAGCGACGGCAACCACACCATCCACAACTCGGCCGGCGGCACCGGCACGTACTCGAACCCGATCACGTACGCCACGGACAAGTCCGAGCTGCCCATCGGGACCAAGGTGTACTACCCGTACCTGCACCGCTACTTCATCATGGAAGATGACTGCGTCGAGTGCGACCAGGACTGGACCGGCCACGGCCCGGACGGCGGCCCGCACAAGTACCACATCGACCTGTGGATCGGCGGCAAGGGCGGTAACTCCAGCAAGGTGATCAGCTGCGAGGACGACCTGACGCAGGACTCGGCGTCGGTGATCGTCAACCCGCCGAGCAACGAGCCCGTCGACACGACCGCGCTGTACAACTCCAGCACCAACAAGTGCTACCACCCATAGCCGAAAAGCCCCGGTGGCGGCGGCCAGAAGTTCGGCCGCCGCCACCGACGTGCAGAGAGTGCGGTAGTGCAGTTTGTGCGGTAGTGCTGTCGTGCATAGTGCGGTAGCACGGTGGTGCAGTTGTGCGGTTGTGCGATTTGGTGCAGTGGTGCATTTTCGTGCGGTAACACAGCTTGTTCAGTAGTGCTGTAGTGCGGTGGTGCAGTGGTGCAGTGGTGCGAATTGCTCCGCCGCCACCGCGGCGGTCCAACCGTGGTCGCGGCCGGTGGACTGTCGCGGTAGCGACGGCGGTTCCCACACTCGCCCCTCGGTCCCGGCCAGTCATCCGCCACCTGGCGGATATCGCCGCCTGTTCCGGAACCGCCGCGACCAGGCAGCACGCGCAAGAGCCAATCTCCGCCATGTGGCGGATGACTATGCCCCCGCGCCTCCGATAGTTCTGGAGCCTGCCGTCGTCGCCGCCAGATCACGGTCCAGCCGTCCGAAAAGGGCGGCCACCTCCGTGTGGACCGTACTCCCGGCGGCGACGGCATACCGGACTAGTGGAGCCGATCGCGATGTACAGACCCACCGCCTCCGGGCGGCGATGACAATGCTCGAACCGGCCGATCCCTGGCTACGCCCGCGCCGTCCAGGACCAGGCGCGAGGCCCGCCGGCCTGGCCACCACGACGGCGGACCGCCCGGGCGACCACGTCCCGCTACCCGCCGTGCCCGTAGCCGCGGGCTGGGCGCGCAGGCGCGCCGTCGAACTGCTCGCCGCGCGCGGTTTGCACCCGGACACCGCCGACGTCGTCAGCCTGCTGATCTCCGAGCTGGTTACCAATGCCCTGCTACACGGCCTGTCCGCCGCCACCGCGACCGGTTCGCCGGCGCGCTGTGCCCACTGCGGCGGGCAGCTCTGCCTGAACCTGCGCGAGGAGCCGGGCGGGGTATTGATCGAGGTCTTCGACGCAGCGATCCTCCCGCCCCGGCGTGCGGAAGAAACGTTCGGCCCGCAGGGCTTCGGCGCGGCGTCGTTCGGCACGGCATCATCCTTCGACGCAGAGCCGTTCAACGCGGGCGTGTTCCACGCAGAGTCGTTCAAAACCGGCTCATTGGGTACCGATCCACTCGATACCGACACATTCGACACAGACACTCTCAACACGGCCGCGCTCGCTGCGGCATTCAACGACGGCGCACTTGGGGAGGCGGCATTCGACGAGGCGTTTGACGAGACCGAGTTCAACGACACCGAGCGCGGACGTGGCTTGATGTTGATCGCGAACCTGAGCGAGGAGCAGGGCTATTACCTGCCGCCGACCGGCGGCAAGGTGGTCTGGTGTGTCGTGAAGGGCGAGGTCTGAGACCCGCGGCAGTCAGCCGTATCTCAGCCACCGCTTAAACACCACCGACCACTGACCCGCTGCTCAGCCCGGTAGCCGATCACCGGCCACACCGCACAGCGCGAAGAGCGCTCGCCGCACTGCGGCGCGCCGCCACGCACTTCGCGCCGATTCCGCGCGCCTTGACACGGTCACGACATACCCTTGGTGCATGACGCAGGCACCGGCACCATTGGCCGGGAGGGAACGCGAGCTCCAGAGTATTCGAAGCCTGATTCAAAATGCCGAGCGCGGCAACGGCGGCGCCCTGTGGATCGTGGGCGAGCCCGGCATCGGCAAGAGCGCCCTGCTCGACGCCTTCGAACAGGACGGCCGCGGGCGTGGTTTCCGCGTGCTGCGCGGCGCCGCCCGGCAGCTGGAGGCGGGCCTGCCCTTCGCCGCGATCGGATCGTGCCTCGGGATCGACGGTCGCGATCCGCCCGCCGCCGCGTCGCGGGTCGGCGAAGCGCTGCGGGCCGGCCAAAGCCCCGAGGAGTCCTCCTTCGCGCCGTACCGGGAGCTCGTGATCATCGAGACGATCCTGGGCGCGGTGGACGAGTGGTGCGCCGCCGGTCCGGTCGCGATCCTGCTCGACGACGCGCAATGGGCCGACCGGCCGAGCCTGCTGGCGCTCGGCCGCATCGGCTCCATGGCCGGTCACCACCCCATCGCGATCGGGCTGACCACTCGCGCGGTCCCGCAGAACGAGGACCTGGTCCAACTCCTCGACGACCTGGAGAGCCAAGGCGGCGAGGCGTTACATCCCGGACCGCTGCCAGCGCCGCAGGTCGCCGAGCTGATCGAGCGGCTGCTCGGCGCCCGGCCAGATCGCGGCCTGCTGCAACTGGTGACCGGCGCCGCGGGCAATCCGCTGTACGTCACCGAGCTGGTCGCGGCGCTGAGCCGGGAAGGACGGATCCGGATCGCGGGGGGCGCGGCCAGCTATGACGCCGACATCACCGCGACCACCGGCGCCGACCCCGGCCCGCGCGAGCGTGCGCAACTGCCCGGGACCCTGGCCGAGATCATCCTGCGCCGGCTGGACTTCCTGTCCCGCCCCGCCCGCTCGACCCTCCAGCTGGCGGCGGCGCTCGGTGAAGGCCTGAACGTCGCCGAGTTGGCGGTGATCCTCGGCAAATCGCCGGTCGAGCTCTACGCCATGATCGAGGAGGCGGTCCGAGCCGGGCTGCTCATCGACGGCGCCGGCGAGTTGGTGTTCCGGCACGATCTCATCCGGCAGGCGCTGAGCGAGAGCCTGCCCGCGACGGTACAAGACGGTCTGCGCACGCAGGCCGCGCACGCGCTCGCGGACTCGGGCGCGGCTGTCGAGCGCGTGGTGCGTTATCTCTCAGACGACACCGCGCTCGATTCGCGCATGCTCGACTGGCTCGCAGGCTCGGCCGATGCGCTGGTGGTGCGGGCGCCACGGGCCGCGGTCGAGCTGCTGAAGCGGGCGCGCACTCGAGTAGAGCCCAGCGATCCGCGCAACTCGGTGTTCTGCCGTCAACTGGTCCGGGCACTGCTGTGGGTCGGCGAGCCCTACCGGGCCGAGCAGGCCGCGCGCGCCGGCCTCGCCAAGGACGACGACCGGGACGCCGAGGTGGCGCTGCGGGAACTGCTCATCCACGCCTGCTTCCAGCAGGGCCGGATCAGGCTGGCCGGCGCCGAGGCGCAGGAGGCGATGCGGCTACCCGGCCTGACCGTCCCGCAGGCCACCCGGTTCGAGTTCCTGGCCATGCAGTGCCGGCTGACCGTGGGCGGACTCGATCCGGCCGAGGAGCCCGCCGCGCGCCGGATGATGGCGGTCGACGACGGCGAAGTACGCGCGTACGGCCTGAACTATCTCAGCTGTCTGCGATTCATGACCGGTCGCTACGCCGAGGCGCTTGAGCTGGTCGAGCAGGCGCGCATGGCCATCGCCGAGCGCGACGCGTTACCGGAGTGGACCTCGGGCAACGAGCTGAACCGGGCGATCTGTCTTGCCGAGCTCGACCGGCTGCCCGAAGCCGCCGAAGCGTTCGAGTCGGGTACCCGGCGGGCCGAGGCGCACGGCAGCTTCTACTGGTCCTGGTACCGAATGGGCACCGCCGGCGTGCACGTGCTCGCCGGCCGCTGGGACGACGCGCTCGCGGAGATCAAGGCGGGGCTGGACACCGCCGAGGCGCTCGGTCCGCGCGGGCTGAACAGCGGCTGGGGTCTGCGCAGCCAGCAGGCATTGCTGGCCGCTCATCGCGGCGACCTCGAGACCGCCGTCGGGCTGCTGCACGCCGACGAGCCGGTGCGCCGCGAAACTTTCTACGGATACCTGCGGCTGTGGGCCGAGGCCCTGGTCTATGAGGCGCAGGATCAGCCACTCGCGTCACTGGACCTGCTGTTCGAAGCCTGGCAGAAGGCGGGCGAGCTGCGCCGGCACCGCGGGCTGCACTATGTGTGCCCTGATATGGCGCGCCTGGCCGCGACCCTTGGCGACACGCAGCGCGGGCGGCAGTTGGCTGACGATGTCGAACTGCTCGCCGGCGCCGAACCGGTGCCCAGCATGCGCGCGACGGCGCGGCTGTGCCGGGCGCTGGCGCAGGACGATCCGGAGCTGATGCGGCAGGCGGAACAGGATTACCTCGCCGCGGCGCGGCCGCTGTATCAGGCCTATGCCGCCGAGAACGCCGCGGCGCTCTTCGCGCGGGACGGTCGGCTGCCGGAGGCGCGCGCCGAGTTGGCGACTGCCACCGAGGTCTACGAAGGTCTGGAGGCACGCTGGGATCTCGCGCGCGCCGAGCAGCGGCTGCGCCGTGAAGGGGTGCGCCGGTCGGGACAGGGCACGCGGCCGCTGCGCCCGAAGAGCGGCTGGGCGTCGTTGACCGAGACCGAGCGCCGGATCGCCGCTTTGGTCGCCGAGGGCAATTCGAACCCTGCCATCGCCTCCCGGCTGTTCATCTCGCGGCGCACGGTGCAGTCCCATGTCTCCAGCATCCTGGCCAAGCTGAATCTGACCTCCCGGGTGGAACTGGCCGTGGTGGCGCACCAACACGCCGGGGACTGAACGGCCGCACCCGCCCGGGCTCAGTGCGGCGCCCGGGTACCTCGGTGCGTCAGCAGCTCGGCGTCCTGGCAGACTTGATTGCCGAAGGTGATCAGGAAGCCGTAACAATCGCAGCGCGGGCCCGGCCCGCCGGATCGAGGGAGGCCGCCGGTGCCGACACGCGCCGCACACACGGACGGCGATGCGCGCCCGATGCTCTCCCGCGCCACCGCGGAGGGCGAGCCGTCACTGCTGTACGTGATGAAACAGGTTGAGCTCGCGGTGCGCGCGGAACTCGACGAGCTTGCGCGGCCGGCCGGCCTGACCGCGTTGCAGTACACCGCGCTGACGGTGCTCGAGCGGCATCCGAACCTGACCTCCGCGCAGCTGGCGCGCAATTCCTTCGTGACGGCGCAGGCCATGGCGGACATGGTCGCGGCGCTTCAGGAGCGCGAGTTGATCGAGCGGCACCGGGACGAGCAGGACCGGCGCCGCCTTGTGCTCGCGCTGACCCCGCAGGGCCGCAGGCTGCTGCGCCGGCTGCGCGATCAGGTGGCGGCGCTGGAGGACCGGATGCTTGCCGGTCTCACCGATCATCAGATCATGCAGTTGCGAGCCAGCCTGCTGTCTTGCCGCGCGGCGCTGTCGGGTCATCTCCCGCACTGAGCCCAGAGCCGCACCGGTTTCGGCCCAGCGATGATCAGGTTCCCTGTCAAAAATAAATCATCAGGAAACCTGTACGTCTCGGGTTGCTTGTGGCACCCTCGCCCCAAGGACGCAACCCACCCGGACGCAGGAGGCCACCGTTGTCCACCCCTGTGCGACTCGACACCCTCGGTTCCACCGAACACCCGCACCGCCTAAACCCCGGCACGCTGGCCGCCGCCGCGATCGCGGTGTGCGTCGCCCAGGTAGCCCTGGCCATCCCGGCCGTGCTCAACGGCCTGTTCCAGCAGGACCTCGGCACCAGCTCAGCGCAGCTGACCTGGATCTCGGACGCCTTCCTGGTCCCGGTGACGCTGCTTGAGCTGACCTTCGGCGTACTCGGCGACCTGTTCGGGCGCAAGCGGCTGCTGGTGTCAGGCACCGTGCTCCTGATGATCGGCCAGCTCGTCAGCGTGTTGACCCCGGGCGCGGCGAGCTCCACCGGCACCCGGGTGCTGGTCCTGTGGACCGGCCAGATCCTTTCCGGACTCGGCGCCGCGGCGATCTTCCCGACCAGCCTGGCCATGGTGGCCGCGGGCACGCACACCGCCCGCGACCGGTCCCGGGCCATCTCGATCTGGGCCGCGGCCCTCTCCTCCGGCGGTTTCGTCTCCCCGGTGCTCGGCGGCTGGCTGGCCCGTTTCCACTTCGGCTCGGATGAGTTCGCCAGCTGGCGCTGGGCCTTCGTCGCGGTCATCGTGCTGGCGGCGATCAGCACCGCGGTCAGCGCGGTGTGGGCGCGCGATTCCTCGGCTCCGGCCGGGCGCTCGCTGGACTGGGCCGGCCAGATCACCATCGCGGTCGCCATGTTCGCCCTGCTCTACGCGGTCATTCAGGGCCCGACGAGCGGATGGGGCAGCGGCGGGGTGATCGCAGGGTTCATACTCGCGGTCGTCTTCCTGGCGCTCTTCATCGCGGCCGAACTGCGCGGGGCCGCGCCGCTGCTGCGCCTGGACCTGTTCGCCAACCGCGCCTTCGCGATCGCCTCGATCGCCACGGTCGTCGGCATGTTCGCCTACCTCGGCACCGCGTACGCCACCAGCATCCGGCTCTCCGCGATCCAGGGCTTCACCCCGCTCAAGACTTCGATCGCCTTCCTGCTGCTCAACGGCATGGCCCTGCTCATGGTGCCGCTGACCTCGCGGGTGCTGGAGCACTACAACCCGCGCTGGACCCTGGGCATCGGCTTCGTCCTGATCGCCGGCGGCGACTTCTGGCTCACCTCGCTGTCGGCCAGCAACCTGTCGGTCGCGCCGGTCGTGGTTCCGCTGCTGCTCGTCGGCGTGGGCTTCGCGCTCGCGCTGTCCTCGGTGACCGCCGTCGCGGTGAACACCGTGCCGAACCACCTCGCCGGAATGGCCAGCGGATCGACCAGCATGCTGCGCGACTTCGGCTTCACGCTCGGCCCCGCCGTCGTCGGCGCGATCGCGCTGAGCCGGGCCGCCGCCGAGATCTCGAGCAAGGTCAGCAGCAATGCCGCGCTCGCCAAGTCGCTCGCCGCGTTCAACGGCTCCGCGGCCGCGGCGCCCGCCGCGCAGAAGCCGCAACTAGAGGCCGCGATCGGCGCGGTGAACTCCGGGCCGCTGGGCGCTAACGCGGTGCCGGGCAGCATCACCCTGCCCAACGGCCAGATCGTGCCGTTCAACCCGCTCAAGGACACCGCGTTCCACGCTCTCGACCACGCCTACTCGATCGGCTACCTGGTTTGCGGCCTCTGCGCGCTGGCCGCCGCGCTGCTGGCCGCGGTGGGCCTCGGCGGCAACAGCCACGAAGCGCAGATCACCGCCGAATCCCTCGCCGAGTAGCAGGCGACCGCAGCAAGAGCCGCGTAATAGCCGAACAGAGAGAAACCAGTTCATGCCGCTCACCACCACCGCCGCCCTCGTCGAGACCGCCGGAGCATCGTTCTGCCTCGCCGAGGTCGAACTCGACGATCCCCGGCCCGACGAGGTGATCGTCCGGGTCACCGCCGCAGGGATCTGCCACACCGACCTGGGCGTCGCCGCGGGCGCGCTGCCGTTCCCGCTGCCGGGCGTGCTCGGCCACGAGGGCGCGGGGATCGTCGAGGCGGTGGGCGCCGCGGTCACCCGCGTGCAGCCGGGCGACCACGTGCTGCTGTCGTTCACCTCGTGCGGGCGCTGCGCCAACTGCCGCGACGGGCATCCGGCGTACTGCCTGACCTGGCTGCCGCTGAACCTGCTCGGCGGGGCGCGCGCCGACGGTTCGGTGACGATCCGCCGGGACGGCGCCGCGCTCGGCGGCCATTTCTTCGGCCAGTCCTCGTTCGCCCGGCTCGCCGTGGTGGACGAGCGCAGCCTGGTGCGCGTGCCCGAGGGCGCGCCGCTGGACCTGCTCGCACCGCTCGGCTGCGGCGTGCAGACCGGAGTGGGCGCGGTTATCAATGTGCTGCGCCCACAGCCCGGTGCCACCATCGTCGTCACCGGCGCGGGCGCGGTCGGCCTGTCGGCGGTAATGGCCGCACGGCTGACCCCGGCAACGCGGATCATCGCCGTCGACCGGGTCGCGGACCGCCTCGCCTTGGCCCGCGAACTCGGGGCCACGGACACGCTCAACACCTCGGATCTCGGCTCGGGTGCCGGCCTCGCCGCATCGCTTGCGGACCTCACTGGCGGTCGCGGCGCCGACGGCGTCATCGAGACGACCGGGAACGCGCAGGTACTCGCCGATGCGATCGGCGCGCTCGCGGTGCGTGGCTGCGCAGTCGTGGTCGGCGCACCCGCGTTCGGCACGCAGGTCCCGGTAGATGTCAACTTCCTGCTGCCGGGACGCACGATCACCGGCCTGACCCTTGGCGACAGCGAGACCGAGACGCTGCTGCCGACCCTAGTCGACCTGGTCGCGGCCGGGCGGCTGCCAGTCGAGCGACTGGTGCGGCACTACAAGTTCGAGGACATCAACACCGCCGTCGCCGACATGGCCGCCGGGACCGCCATCAAGCCCGTGCTGACCTTCTAAGGATGCTGATCATGCCGACCGTCACCGCCGACGGCGCCACCGTGCACTACACCGCCACGCCGCGGACCGCCGACGACCAGCGCCCCGCACTGGTGCTGGTCGCCGGCACCGGCCTCGACGCACAGCTCAACTTCGGTCACCTCGTCGATGCCTTCGCCGCAAGCCACACGGTCTACCTGCCGGATTACGCAGGCAGCGGACTCACGACCGAGCCACAGGGCCCGCTGACCGTGGAGCTACTGGCTGGGCAGATCGCGGCGGTCGCCGAGGAAGCGGTGCGGCAGTCCGGCGGCGAGCCGGTCGACCTGCTCGGTTACTCGCTCGGCGCCGTCATCGCCGCTGCCGTCGCGGCCTTGCATCCGCACTTGGTGCGCCGGCTCGTCGTGGTCGCCGGCTGGCCCGGCCCGCACGACGCTCGCCAGCAGCTCGGCTTCGAAGTCTGGCAGCGCTTGGAGCGGACCGATCACGACCTGTTCGGCCGATTCCTCCAGCTGACCTGCTTTAGCGCTCCCTTCCTCAGCGCGATCGGCGAGGAGGGCGTGGCGCAGCTGATCGCGAACGCGCCGCCGATCACCGAGGGCATGCGCCGCCACATCGACCTGGACGGCCGCGCCGATCTGCGTGATCTACTGCCGAAGATCACCGCCGAGACCCTGGTGATCGGGCTGACCCGGGACCAGGTCGTGCCGGTGGAGCAGGCCCACAAGGTACACGAGGCCATCGACGGCAGCCGGTTCGCCGAGATCGACAGCGGCCATCTCGTGGTTTTCGAGCGGCCGCAGGAGCTGGTCGCAGAGGTGCTGGGCTTTTTTAATGTCTAGCGCTGGCTTAACGCGTCATGACGAGTTAAGACGAACTGTGAACATCCAGCGCTGCCTGAACTTCCGGCGCAGTCACATCCGGAACCGTATCCAGCATTTGCTCGGCCATCCGCCGCGCGGGCTCGTCCACCAGCTCGTTGGCGGCGCGGAACAGGTCCTCCGCGGCGGCGGCCGGCCACTGCTCGGGCAGGTGCGCCGCGGGCAGGCGCGGATCGGCGCGCACGATCTGAAGCCACTCGGTGAACAGCAGCAGCTTGGTGCTGAGCGGATCGCTGACATCAGGCTGCTGCTTCGCCTCGGCGAACGGGCGCCAGCGGGTGAGGAAGTCCGCGTAGCGCGCGGCCAGCGCGGGCAGGTCCCAGGTCTCCTCGATCATCCGGCCGATGTCGGTGCCCGGTTCAGCAGTGGAGCGGAAGACCTTCACGTGGGCCTCGAGTCCGAGGCCCGCGACGATCTCGGCGACCTCGGCCCGGCCCGGCGCGATCCACACCCCGCCCCACAGCGGGCCGAAACCGGCCCAGGTCAGCTGCGAGCGCAGATCATGCCGCTGCCGCTGCCAGGATTCGGGCAGCGAGAAGCCGAGCAGGGTCCAGGTGCCGTCCCAGTCCCGGTTGACCGGACCGGCCTTCCAGATCCGCTCCTCGCCGTCGCGCAGGATCGCGGTCGAGCGCGCGGTCAGCCCGAAGTACATCTTCCGGCCCTCGCGCTGGCGGCTCAGCAGGCCGCGGTTCACCATCCGCGCGAGGGTGGACCTGGTCGCGGGCTCGCCCACGCCGTTGCGGGCGAACACGTCGATGACGCTGCCCGAGTACACGCACACGTTCCGGCCGAGCACGTAGTTGCCGAGGAAGGTGAGCATGAGCGACTGGGGGCGCAGCGCGGTGCCCGGCTGCGCGGAATCTGCATCCACGCTGCACAAGGTACCCTGGCAGGCAAAAGCTATGCACACCATTGACTGCGATAGAAATAGTGCATAACTTCGAATGAGGCCGGCGCGGCGCGCGAGCGCGCGGCTGCGGGCTTTGACGGACGGCAGCGACGAGGGACTGCGAAAGGCGGCAAGGGTGACGACGCAAACGGAGAAGCACACGGACCTGACCGGAAAGGTCGCCGTGGTGACCGGAAGCGGGCGCGGCCTCGGCCTGGCCTACGCGAAGGCGCTGGCCGCGGCCGGCGCGGCGGTCGTGGTCAACGATGTGGACGCGCAGGCGGCCGAGACCGCCGCGAAGGAGATCGCGGACGCTGGGGGCCGCGCGGTGGCGCTGGCGGCGGCGGTCGGCCCGACCGAGACCGCTGAGGCGCTGGTCGGCACCGCGGTCGACGCCTTCGGCCGGTTGGACGTGATGGTCACCAACGCCGGTGTGCTGCGCGACCGCGTGCTGTGGAAGATGTCTGACGACGATTTCGACACCGTCATCGACGTGCACCTGCGCGGCACCTTCACGTGCGTGCGCGCGGCGGCGAACCGGATGCGCGAGCAGGGCGGGGGCGGGCGCGTGATCGTCGCCGGTTCCCCGGCCGGGCAGCGCGGCAACTTCGGCCAGACCAACTACTCCGCCGCGAAAGCCGGAATCGCGGCGATGGCCCGCACGTGGGCGATGGAACTGGCCAAGGCGCAGATCACCGTGAACGCGGTGATCCCCGTCGCGGCGACCGCGATGACCCGCACGATCCCGGTTTTCGCGCCGCATGTCGACGCGCTGGAGCGCGAGGGCACGCCGCTGCCGGACGCGCTGCGCAAGGGCGAGGGCTTCGGGACCGCCGAGGACGTCGCGGGGCTCGTGGTTTATCTCGCCTCGGACGCTTCGGCCGCGGTGACCGGGCAGTGCATCGGTATCGGCGGGGACAAGCTCGCCCTGTGGTCGCACCCGCAGGAGGTGAGCGTCGCTTACGCGGACGGCGGCTGGAGCGCGGACGCCATCGCCGCGGCGTGGCCGGTGTCGGTCGGCCGCGACCCGCAGACCTATGGCATCCCCGCCCCGCAGCTGTGAACACGTGATTGTCGGCACCGCAGCTGGGATCGCTGGGACGGGCACCGGAATGAGGGCAGCAGCATGCTGAATCTGGACGAGTTGGTCGCGATCGACGTGCACACGCACGCCGAGGTCTCGGACTCCGGCGCGGGCTCGCTCTCCCGCGAACTCGAGGAGGCCTCGTCGTCGTACTTCAAGGTCGACTCGGGGCACCGCAAGCCGACGCTCGACGAGATCGCCGCGCACTACCGGGAGCGGCGAATCGCGGCGGTGGTCTTCACCGTGGACGCCGAGGCGGCGACCGGCACGCCGGCCGTGCCGAACGAGGAGATCGCCGAGGCGGCGCGCAGGCATCCGGACGTGCTGATCCCATTCGCCTCGATCGATCCGGCGAAGGGACGCGCCGGAGCGCGGCAGGTGCGGCGCCTGGTCGAGGAGTACGGCGTGCGCGGCTTCAAGTTCCACCCGAACGTCCAGGCGTTCTACCCGAACGACCGTGACGCGTACGTGCTCTACGAAGCGATCGAGGCGGCCGGGGCGATCGCGGTCTTCCACACCGGGCAGACCGGGATCGGCGCCGGCGCCGCGGGCGGCGGCGGCATCCGGTTGAAGTATTCGAACCCGTTGTTCGTGGACGATGTCGCCGCGGACTTCCCGGATCTGCCGATCATCCTGGCGCACCCGTCCTTCCCGTGGCAGGACGAGGCGCTGGCGGTAGCCACGCACAAGCCGCAGGTCTACATCGACCTGTCCGGCTGGTCGCCGAAGTACTTCCCGCCGCAGCTGGTCCAATACGCCAACACGCTGCTCAAGGAGAAGGTGCTGTTCGGTACCGACTATCCGCTGCTGACCCCGGACCGGTGGCTGGCCGACTTCGCCAAGCTGCCGATCAAGGACGAAGTGCGACCACTGATCCTCAAGCAGAACGCCGCCCGGCTGCTCGGTCTCGCAAAGCCCTGATCACTGCGACCTCCCGTCGCCCGCGCAGATGAGCGAAGGAGCCCATCACCATGCGGAACCAAGGACTCGGCTCCTGGACGGCGCGGCGCGCGCGCAAGACCCCCGGCGCGCTGGCCGTCGTCCATGAGGAGACCCGATACACCTACGCGCAGCTGCACGAGCGGGCAACCCGCCTCGCCCATCACCTGCGTGCGCTCGGGATCCGCCGCGGCGACCGGGTCGCGTTCATCGCGCCGAACCATCCGGCCTTCCTGGAAGCCTTGTTCGCCGCCGGCCAGCTCGGTGCCGTGTTCGTGCCACTCAACACCCGGCTCAGCCCGCGTGAACTTGACCACTGCGTCTCCGACAGCGGAGCCAGCATCCTGATCCACAGCGCCTCGTGTACCTCCGTCGCGCCGGGCCAGGTCCCGACGCTGCGAGTGACGATCCCGATCGACGAGGACTACGAGCGTGTCGTCGGCGCTGGCTCGCGGCCGGAGCCGATCGACGAGCCGATCTCGCTCGAGGACACGTGCCTGATCATGTACACCTCGGGCACCACCGGCCGGGCGAAGGGCGCGCAGCTCACTCACGGCAACATCACCTGGAACAGCATCAACGTCCTGGTAGACACCGACTTCGCGCACGACGAGGTCACGCTGGTGACGGCGCCGCTGTTCCACACCGCTGCGCTCAACATGACCTGCCTGCCGACGCTGCTCAAGGGCGGCACGGTGGTCGTGGAGGCGGCGTTCGATCCGGCGCGCACGCTGGAATTGGTCGAGCGGCACCGGGTGACCGTCATGTTCGGCGTGCCGGCCATGTACCAGTCCGTGGCCGCGGACCCCGCCTTCGCCACCGCGGATCTGTCCAGTGTCAGAAGCCTTCTATGCGGCGGCGCACCGGTCCCCGAACCGCTCATCCGTACGTATCTGGACCGCGGGCTGTCGTTCATCCAGGGCTACGGCGCTACCGAGGCATCTCCGGGTGTGCTGCTGCTCGACGGTGACCATGCCTTGTCCAAAGCCGGCACCGCGGGCGTGCCGCATTTCTTCACCGACGTCCGGGTCAGTGCCCTGACTGGCGAGCCAGCTGAGGCCGGCGAGCGCGGCGAGATCGAGGTACAGGGCCCGAACGTGATGCGCGGCTATTGGGGTAATCCCGAGTCCACGGCGCAGGCGCTGCGCGACGGCTGGCTGCGCACCGGAGATGTGGCGATCGTAGACGGCGACGGGTACGTCAAGGTCGTCGACCGCGTCAAGGACATGATCATCTCTGGCGGCGAGAACGTGTACCCGGCCGAGGTCGAAGAGGTCTTCTACAGTCACGACGCCGTCGCCGAGTGCGCGGTGATCGGCGTTCCGGACGAGCGTTGGGGCGAGGTCGGCCGGGCGATCGTCGTGCTGCGCGAAGGCGTACCGGGAGACGAGACGACCGCCAAGGAGCTGCTCGACCACCTCGTCGGCCGGCTGGCGAAGTACAAGATCCCCAAGTCAGTGGTCTTCACGCAGTCCCTGCCGCGTACCGGCGCCGGCAAGGTCATCAAGGCCCGGCTCCGCGAGACGCACGGCGCCGCCTAGTCACCGCCACCACCCCACGACGAGCCGCCGCACCCCGGCTCACTCGATCCCCAGGAAGGCCCCACCCCATGCCCCGCACCGCAAACGGACTCGACGAGCTTCGCGCCCTGGCCGGCACCGACCTCGGCCACACCGATTGGCTTGAGATCACGCAGGACCGGGTGGACACCTTCGCCGACGCCACCGACGACCACCAGTGGATACACGTCGATCCTGAGCGCGCCGCGACCGGTCCGTTCGGCGGCACCATCGCGCACGGCTATCTGACCTTGTCGCTGATCATCCCGCTGTTCAACCAGCTGCTTGAGATCACCGGCACCTCGATGAGCCTCAACTACGGCCTCGATCGGGTGCGCTTCCCGAGCCCGGTGCGGGTCGGCGCGAAGATCCGGCTGCTCGGGACCGTGGACTCGGTCGAGCCGGTCGCCGGAGACGGCGTGCAGATGCAGCTCACCTTCACCGTCGAAATCGAGGGCGCACCGAAACCGGCCTGCGTCGCCCAGGCGGTCTACCGCCACTACGCCTGATTCGCGCGTCGCTTCGCAGGAAGAGGAAAAGCCGTTGTCCGCTATCAGAACTGAGATAAACCCGCCGTCCGGCGAGCTGTTCATCAATGGCGCCTGGATTGATTCCGCGGCTGACCACCGGGAAATCCTGGACCCGTCAACCGGCGCGGTCATTACGGCGGTCGCCCAAGCCGGTCCGGCCGAAACCGACCGCGCGATCGCCGCCGCGCGCCGGGCTTTCGACGAGGGGCCGTGGAGCACGATGGCGCCGCGCGAGCGTGGCAGGATCCTGCTACGGGCGGCCGAGATCCTGCGTGGGCGCGCCGAAGAGTTCGCCCGGCTCGAATCGCTCAACACCGGCAAGCCGATCACCTTCAGCCGCATGGTCGACGTGGCCACGACCATCGACCAGATCGAGTACTACGGCGCGCTGGCGGCGGGCATCGAAGGCGCGACGCGACGCACCGGCGCCCCGGCATTCGCCTACACGCGCCGGGAGCCGCTCGGCGTGGTCGCGGCGATCACCCCGTTCAACTTCCCGCTGATCCTCTCCTCGATCAAGATCGCCCCGGCGCTCGCGGCCGGGAACACCGTCATCCACAAGCCGGCCGAGGAAACGCCGCTGACGGCGCTGCGCATCGCGGAAGTCCTGCAGGAGGCTGGGGTTCCGGACGGCGTGTTCAACGTGCTGCCGGGCGGCGGCGAGGTCGGCGAGGCCCTGGTGCGCGACCCGCGCGTTGACAAGGTGGCGTTCACCGGCTCGACGGCGATCGGCCGCGCGATCGCCGCGAGCGCCGCGCAGACGCTCAAGCACGTGACGGTCGAACTCGGCGGCAAGAGCGCGAACATCGTCTTCGCGGACGCGGACATCGAGAAGGCGATCGGCACGGCGATCGCCGGTTTCGTCTTCAACACCGGCCAGTTCTGCATGGCTGGCACCCGGCTTCTCGTGCAGCGCCCGGTCTACGAGGACGTACTCGGCGCGCTGTCCGGCGCCATCGGCCACGTCCCGCTCGGCGATCCCTTCGACGAGAGCACGGTGATCGGGCCGATGACCGGTCCTCGCCACCTGGCCAAGGTGCGCTCGTTCCTGGATCAGGTGGACCGCTCCGGAGCCGGGGCCAAGGCCATCTGCGCCGGCGAGCCGCAGCTGTCGACGGACCTGTCCGGCGGCTTCTGGACCGCCCCGACCCTCCTCGCCGACGTCGATCAGGACTCCGCGTTCGTACAGGAGGAGATCTTCGGGCCGGTGCTGACCGTTCAGCCCTTCGACACCGAAGAGGACGCGATCCGGCTCGCCAACGGCACCGCGTACGGTTTGGCCGCTGGATTGCAGACCACGAACATCGCCCGCGCCCACCGCGTCGCCGACCGGCTGCGCGCCGGAATCGTGTGGGTCAACGGCTGGGCGCTGCTCGACGCGGCGATGCCCTTCGGCGGAGTGCACCAGTCGGGCTACGGTCGCGAAGGCGGTCCCGAGGGCTTGGACGAATACCTCCAGACGAAGTCGGTCCTCGTCGCGATGGATTGATCCGGCACACGCCAATCACACCTGCACCAGAGCCTCTGACGCACTGTCCGCGTCAGAGGCTCGCTGCGTTGCCGATCGCACATTACTGCGATACATCGGAGCTATCCGCCATCGGCTACGTCACTCATTTGACCGTCGTCGATTACTGAATGTGCGAGCAGTCGAGCGCCTGTTCGAGGAATTCCGGGTTATCGAGTACCGGCTCGATTCATGCGTTATGGTTCAGTGGCATTACCGCACGCTTTCGTATGGTTATTGATCTGCCGGTGTCGAAGGACGTCCGTAGAGCGGGCGCTCGCGCTGCTCCGAGGAGGGAGTCCGAGGCATGGCGCCCGCCACGATGCGACCGCGGCTCGCCCTTGCCACAGGCCAGGCGTCCGGTGCCGCCACCCGCGAGTCGCGCCGTCGCGCCGTGCCCACCACGATCGCGATCATCGCGGCGGTGCTCTACGGCTGGGGCATGCGGCACGGCGCGCTCCAGCCCTACTACTCGGCCGCGGTGCGCTCCATGGCCGGCAGCTGGCGTGCCTTCATCTTCGGCGGGATCGACCCCTCGGGCTCCATATCCATGGACAAGATCCCCGGCTCGTTCTGGCTCCAGGCGCTCGCGCTGAGACTGTTCGGGGTGCACGTGTGGGCCGCGGAGCTGCCGCAGGTGATCGAGGGCGTGTGCACGGTACTCGTCCTCTACCGGCTGGTGCGCGAATGGATCGGCTACGCGGCGGCCACCATCGCCGCGCTGGCTTTCGCGCTGACACCGATCGTCGTCGTGCTCAACCGGGATGACCTGCCTGACACGCTGCTGATTCTCCTTCTGGTACTCGCCGCCGAGGCCGCGTTGAAGGCCATGCGTACTGGCCAGCTGCGGACGCTTCTGCTCTGCGGTGTGTGGGTGGGCCTGGCCTTCCAGGCAAAGATGGTGCAAGCGTGGCTCCTGCTGCCCGCCTTCCTGCTGCCCTACCTAATCGCGGCGCCGCTCACGGCCGCCAAGCGATGGGCGCACGTCGGCCTGACGACCTTGTCGGCGCTCGCGATATCGCTGAGCTGGACGCTCATGGTGTGGCTCACTCCGGTCGCGGACCGGCCCTACACGGACGCGACGGTAGACAACAACCCGTTCCAGATGGTGTTGGTCTATAACGGTTTCGGCCGATTCGGTTCGGCCGGGGGCAGCGAGGCGGCCATCATCACCGCGGGCGCGCCGGCCGACGGACTGGGTTGGCGCACCCTGCTTTCCATTTCCTACGCACCGCAGATCACCTGGCTCCTGCCCTTCGCGTTGATCGCCCTGGTGACCGGGATCCAGCAGCGCACGCGCCTGCCGCGCACCAGCCAGGTGCGCGCGGGCTACGTGTTGTGGGGCGTCTGGCTGCTGGTCTACTTGGTGCTCTTCTCCACCACCGGCACCTTCCACGGCTACTACACCGCGGCCCTGGCACCCGCGATCGCCGCGCTTACCGGCGCCGGCGTCGTCCATTTGTGGACCATCTATGCGAACAGCCGCTACGCCTGGTGGCTCCTGCCGGCCGCGATCGCGGTGAGCACGGGGTGGGCCGTCTATCTGGGTCTGCGCTATCGCGGCTTCCTGCCGTGGCTGCCGCCGCTGGTCGTCGTGCTCGGCCTCGGCGCGGCGATCATGCTGTTAGTCGGCCGGCGCGGCATGTCCGCCTCGGGGCGGGGCGGCATCGAGAACGCGGTCATAGCGGAAGAACGCACCCGGCCTGGGATACGCGCCGGAATCAGCGTCCTGACCGCGATGGCCGTCGCGTGCGTCGCGCTGCTGCTCTCCCCCGCGGCTTGGGGTATCAGCTCACTGAATCCGGCGTACGCATCGAGCGGCGGAGTCCCGCTGGCCGGCCCGGTCAGCGCCGTGTACCGGTCGGTCGTACTCAAGCATCAAAAGCTTCCAGCGCCGATCAACTTCAATCACTTGTCCGGGCGCTCCGGCAAGCTGCTCACCTACCTGCGCGAGCACCACGGCACCGAGAAGTACCTGGTAGCGACCCAGAGCGCGGAACCCGCCGAACCGCTCTTGCGCGACGCCGCCGGATCGATTCTGATCATGGGCGGATTCACCGGACTCACCCCGTTCCCGACCAGCCCGCAGTTCGCCTCCCTCGTCGCGGACGGCGAGGTGCGCTTCGCCCTGCTCGCCAAGAACAAGCGCGCGAACGCGGCGGTCGGCTGGATCAAGTCCAACTGCATCCATGTGGATCCGCACTTCTACCGCGAGCAGACCGACGTGATGCTCCAGCTCTACGACTGCCGGCCGACTACGTCGTAACGCATCCGCGCCTGCGCCGACCCTATCCATCCGACCCAAACCACAGCCTTACCCGCCCACACGCCCCGGAGCATCGTGCCGCCCCAATCCAGGCCCGTCAGGACCCAGCCCGCGCCACCGCCGGCCAAGGTCCTCGGTGGCGTGCGCGCGCCCTGGATAGCCGCCGTCGTTTATCTCGCGTTACTCTCGCTCGGCGCGTTGGCAGCGCTAGGACGGCCGCTCTCGGCGAGCCGGGTGCCGACGGCAGTGGTCAACTCGCAACGCGACCTGACTCGTGACGCGGCACTGGGTATCGGTGACCGGATGGCAGAAGCCGCCGCAGACGTCGATGAGATAGCCCAGCAACTCGGCGAGACCCCGGATGTCTCCGCCCAGGCCTACTTCACCCGGCTCAGCTCGGCGCCACACGTCTGGTCTTCGCTGGTGCTCGTCGACGCGACCAACAAGGTCAAGCTCGCCGCAGCGGGCCCGGCCCTGCCCGCAGCCGTTGCCGGCCAGACTAGGCCGAGCCGGGTGACCCGGGATCTGATCATCGGTTCTCCGATCCGAATACGCGTGCTGGCACCGGTACCCAACACAGCCCAGTTCCTGATCGGCGACGTGTCGCTAGGCTTCGCCGCGGCCAAGGGCACCCTCGCGTTGCTCGTCAACGGCGACGGGACGGTCCTGGCCACGGACGGCACGGCGCCCGGAGCGATGCAGTCACCGCGCGCCCGGATCGTCTCCGCCGCCGCGTCGCAGACCGCTGGCGCGATGGTCGACGATCAGAACGAGCGCGCCCCGGTGGTCGCCTCGTACGCACCGGTCATCGAGCCGGACACGCTGCCTTCGCTGCACCTGGCGATCGCGGTGGAGCGCGCGGTCGTACCGCAGGCCACCACCGTGGTCTCTAGCGCAGAGCAGCTACATCTGGCCCTGCTCGCGGGCGTGGCGATGGCGGCGATAGCGCTCGCGGACGGGCTGCTGCTGTACTTCGGCATCGTCGGACCGATCACCCGCCTCGCCCGCACCTGTCGCGAGGCCGCCCGTGGTGGGTTCCGCACCGCGATGGACATCCCGCGGCACTCCGCCGAGTGCCATCGCATCGGCGAGATCGTACATACCTCGGTGCTCACACTGACCGAGTCGCCACAGCCACGCAAACGACGGCACCCGATACAGATCTCCACCCCCGTGATGCTCGGCTTCGCGATGAGCGGCGTGCTGTTGTGGTCGGCGGCCACGCCTTTCGCCGTTGACCGATCGGCGCCGGTGATCGTGCCGCTTCAGGTGAACACGGACGAAAAGGCGCGCACCAGCGCCGTCGCGCAGGCCACCGCCGCGCGCCTGGAAGCTTCGTTCGACGCGCTCGCCCCGATGGCGGCGCTCGCGGCCACGCCCGTGAACATGGATATGAAGGGCTCCGCGGCGAGTTCCACGTTGGCGAGCGTCGTCGGCTTCGCGCAAGCCACACCCTCGCCTAAGCGCAGCGCGACGGCGAAACCGACCGGCTCCGCCAAACCGACAGGGACCGCCAAGCCGACCGCGAAGGCGAGCCCCACCCCGGCGCATGCGGGCACGCCCTCTCCGAGCGCCGCGCGGCCTTCCGGCACACCCGGCCCGACATCGAAGATGCTCCCTGACACGGTCGCCGAGCATCTGCAGAGCCTGCTGCACGCGATCGTGCAGACGCATCCGCAGTTCGCTGCCGTGTACGTGGTCAACGCGCACGGAACGCGTATCGCTGGGGCAGGCGCGCAGCCCAAGGCACATTTCGGCTCGGCCCCGAAGACTCCGACGATCGCGCTGGGCGCCGACAGCGGCACCAAGGCGGTGCTCTATGGCTCGATGCCGTTCCCTGACGGCGGCGCCGTGATCGCCGAGTTCGACTCGAGATATCTGATCTCGTCGATCAGCAGATCCGGCCTCGGGACGGTGTGCCTGGCCGACTTCCGACGCCGGATTCTCGCCGCCACCGGCAGTTTCACCGCGTTCGACCCGCTTCCCGCAGGACCGGACGCCGCGCTGTCCGCGAAATCAGGGTCCGCCGACAGTGGCAGCATGCTGATTGAGGCTTCGACTGTGCACGCGGGCAGCGGCCACGGCCGGCTCACGCTTTCGGTGACGAGCGTCCGGTCCACCGACACCCTCGACCTGCCTGGCACCGAGCTTCGCCACCGCGCTCAACTGCTCGGCATGCTCGGCGTCACCGGGGCGGTGCTGCTCGGCGGCTGGATCTGGCTGATGCTCCTCATGCCGCTGCGTTTGGTG
Source organism: Actinocrinis sp. (assembly GCF_035605935.1). GTDB lineage: Bacteria > Actinomycetota > Actinomycetes > Streptomycetales > Catenulisporaceae > Actinocrinis. The sequence goes on from NZ_DATNGK010000287.1 coordinate 39,727, forward strand.
GCCGCCGAGGCGCGCCGATTCGCCGCCGGGGACCACGACACCCCGATCCTGGCCCGCCGTCAGGACGAGATCGGAGCGATCGCCCGAAGCCTCGACCTGCTGCGGCAAGCGATGACCGAAGGCAGGCAACGGCTTACGCAGGCCGACACGGCCCGCCCGTCCGCGTGGGACGAGACGTGGATCATGCCCGTGTTGCGCGAGCCGAAGCCGGACGACACCGACCACATGCGACAGCGGCGGTAGAGGGGCCGGGATGCTTTTTCTCTTCTTCGTGCTGCTGATCATCTGCGCCTCGCTGCTCGCGGCAGGCGTGATCGAGCAGCGACGGCACTTCGCGAATCTGGACCGCATTCAGGTGCGTGTGCTGGTCAACGGCATCCGCGGTAAGTCATCGATCACCCGCCTTACCGCGGGGGCGCTGCGCGGTGGCGGATTGGTCACCGTCGCCAAGACCACGGGCACCGCGGCGCGCTTCATCGCACCGGACGCGAGTGAGGATCCGGTGTACCGGAAGTTCGGCATCGCCAACGTCGTCGAGCAGATCGGCATCGTCGCGCGCGCGGCCGAATACCGGCCGGACGCCCTCGTGATCGAGTGCATGGCGGTCATGCCGGCGCTGCAGGAGATCAACCAGAACAAGCTGATCCGGTCGACCATCGGCGTGCTGTGCAACGTGCGCGAGGACCACCTCGCCGAGATGGGCCCAACGCTGGACGACGTGGCCCGCTCACTGTCGCGCTCGATGCCGCTGGACGGAATTTGCGTGACGGCGGAGCACGAGCGTGCGCACATCCTGCGCGAGGAGGCGGCGAAGCGCAACTGCCTGCTGGTCGTGGTCGATCCCGAGTCGGTGAGCGATGAGGAGATGCTCGGATTCTCCTTCATCACCTTCAAGGAGAACGTCGCGATCGCGCTCGCCGTGGCCGACCTGCTCGGGATCAGCCGCGCCAACGCGCTGCGCGGCATGTACGAGGCCCCACCCGATCCCGGCGTGCTGTCCGTAGAGAAATACTCCCTCCCGCAGGGCAAGATCGCGCTCGCCAACGTATTCGCCGCCAACGACCCGAACTCGACCCTGATGAACGTCGAGCAGCTGCTTTCGCGGGGCGCCATCGAGCGACCGCTGCACGTGGTGATCAACTGCCGCCCGGACCGCGTCGAGCGCAACGGTCAAATGGGCCAGATCATCCCGAGCATCGACCCGGAGACCGTGTTCGTGATCGGTGAGCCGTCCAAGAGCGCGATCGACGCGATTCCCGAGTCCTGGCGCGGCGAAATCGTCGACCTCGGCGGCGACAAACGACCCGTCGAGGAGATCGCGCACCGCATCGCGAGCGCGGCGGCCGGCGGCGCGCTGGTGGCCATCGGCAACATTCACGGCCAAGGCGAGCGGCTGTTGGAACACCTGGAAGCAATGTCCCGCGCGGTGCCCGCACAGCGCACGCAGCCGAGCGCGGCGAGGAGCCACCGTTGATCAGCACCACCACCCTGACCTCGCAGGTCGCCACGCTCGGCCTGGCCATCGGCCTGGCTTTCTCGCTGGTGTGCTACCTGACCACGAACCTCTCGCCGGGCGGCATGATCACCCCCGGCTGGCTCGCGCTGATCCTGGTGCAGGACATCCGGCACGCGGCTATCGTCGCCGCGGTGACGGTGGCCACCTTCTTCGGCGTCAAGATCCTGCAGCGGTTCGTGATCCTTTACGGCAAGCGGCTTTTCGCGGCGGTGGTGCTGCTGGGCGTGCTGCTGAGCGCTACGGTGTACATCCTGATCCAGCAGGATTATCCATTCCTGTTCACCGCACAGACGCTCGGCTTCGTGGTGCCGGGCCTGATCGCGTATCAGCTGTTGCGGCAGCCGGTGCGGGCCACGGTCATCGCCATCACGGCGGTGACCGGCCTGAACTACGTAGTTCTGGCGAGCGGAATACTGCTGGGCGCCCTGCCCACGAACTGAGTCGAGGATTCGGCAAAGCGAGCACGCAATAACCCGAAGGAGGCCGCGGTGCGCCAACGAGACGTCCGACACTGGTCCAACACCAGCGTCATCGTCGGAAGCGTCGTGGGAGCGATCGTCGTCGCGGCCGCCGGACTCGCGATCTGGCGCGCCGAGCAACCCGGCCCCGCGCAAGCCGCGGCGGCGGGCACGACGAACTCCCCGGTCGTCCAAGCCCCCTCCGGCAGCGCCGCGCCCGGCGGTTCCGCATCGACCGTCCCCATCTCACCCGGCTCGCTCGAAGGCCCCTACACCTACAAGCGGGCCACCCAACCAAGCCGCACCGAGGTTTTCAGCGCATCGAACGCACTCGTCGCGGTCTTCACCGACGGCGCGCGCACGGTCCAGATCACCGGCCCGAAGCGCACGTTCTCAGAGCCGGCCACGACCGCCGCGACCGTGACGACATCAGTGTGGGTCCGGCTGGCGCCGCACGCCTGGACGGCTGGCGCGCAGACGCAGGCCTGGTTCCAGAGCTGGTTCCCGAAGCAGGTTGGATCCACGACACCGGACCTGTTCGCGCTCGCCACTCAATACATGGCCGGAGCGCCGAACGAGCAGAACTCATCAGGAGTCCGCTTCGCCGGTGAGGCGAAGTTCGGCCCGGTCACCTCGAGTACAGCCGCCTACCAGAACCCGCTCGGCGAGCGCGACGACCGGGCCGACTTCTACGACTACCTCGGCACCAGCTACACGTTCCAGGACGGCACCGCGAAGCCCAACCCGGCCTGGTACGGGGATCTCGACTGCACCGGCTTCATCAGAATCCTGTTCGGCTACCGGATGGGCTTTCCGCTGCTCAAGGGCGACGAGCGCTCCGCAACTGCCCTCCCCCGGCACTCCTGGGGGATGGCCACGCTCGGCCCGGGCGTCCAGATCTTCAACGCGGGCGCGCAGCAACCGCAGACCGCCGATCTGGACCGCCTCCAGCCAGGCGATCTGCTCTTCTTCGCGGAGGGCAAGTCGACCCCGGGCACGATCGATCACGCGGGGATCTACCTCGGCCTGGACCAGAGCGGCAATCCGCGGTTCCTGTCCAGCCGGATGGGCGCGAATGGCCCGACCTTCGGCGACGCCTGGGGCCGCAGCGTCCTGTCCGGCAGCGGCCTCTACGCCCGCGATCTGCGCTCAGCCAAGCGCATCTGACGATTAGGACGCCGCTAGACGCGCGATATCGCGACTGCGATCATGCGGCGGTGGATAGCTTTCCTCCATTGGCCGCATGCGCTTCAGCGGCGCAGGCGAACTTGACCAAGCAAGGTCGCAGCGCGTGCGCCGGGACAATCGGTGTGACGCGGCGCGCAGCCTTCACAGCTGCGGCCTCGATGCTGCTGAGCGTTCCCCTTGCGGGTTGTTCCGCGGCCAAGCCCGAGGCCACCGCCGGTTCCGCAATGACTCGCCGGCTGAACGTCCGCTCCGACTCGATGGCCCCGACGATGGTCACGGGGCAGGTGATCACCGTCGACGAGGTGATCCCTGGGACCTACAAGCCGCGCCGCCAAGACATCGTGGCCGTCCACCCGACTGTCGAGTATCAAGGGATGCAACAGACACAACTGATGATCCGCCGGGTCATCGGCATACCAGGCGACGCAGTGTCCTGCCACTACGGTCCGCTGATGCTCAACGGTGTCGCCCTAGAGGAGCCGTACCTGCACAAGGGCGACGCCTCCAGCCAGCTCCCGTTCGACGTGAAGGTCCCGGCAGACTGCCTCTGGCTGCTCGGCGATCATCGCGATATCGCGATCGACTGCCGCTACCACCTCGAGGACCCGAACCAGGGCGCCATCCCGATCGGCAACGTCGTGGGCATCTACCGCCCGTGAGGTTGAATATGCCGCCGCACGCATAGACCCGATCCGATCACCGCGCCCTCGACCTGACGAGGTTCGCGAAAATCCTTAGGTCGCTCCCTTGTCACCGATCTTGGTGCAGCTGCACAGGAGAGGTAGAGCGCGGGCGGGTGACATGATGTCGCCGTGATCGCCTACGACTCCGATCTCGTCGGTCTGGACGTCTCTTCGCTGCAGGGCTTCTTCGTCGGCTGGCCCACACCTCCAAGCGCGGCGCAGCACCTGGCGGCTCTGCGCGGCAGCCACCAAGCCGTGCTCGCGCGCGACTCCGTCACCGGGCGGGTCGTCGGTTTCGTCAACCTGATCAGCGACGGAGTGCTGACGGCTTTCGTCCCGTGGCTAGAAGTGCTCCCGGATTACCAGGGCCAGGGCATCGGCACGGAGCTGATGCGCCGCATCCTCGCGCATGCCAAAGCCGCCGGGTTCTACTCCGTCGACCTCGCCTGTGATCCCGAGCTTCGGCCCTACTACGAACGCCTGGGCCTGCGCCCGCTCCAAGGCATGGGTATGCGCTACTACGGCGCCCTGCGCTCGGAAGGCTGAGCGGACGGAAGGCCGGTAATCGACGGCCATTCACGGCAAGCGTCTGACACGGCGAAGAAAAGGCCCCTGCCAGCTTATCCGCTGGTCAGGGGCCATTTTGTGCTTGTGGTGGCAGGTGAAGGATTCGAACCTTCGTAGCTCACGCGACGGATTTACAGAGCTGGCCGGAGCACCCCGGGCTAGGCCTCTGACCTGCGGTGGAGCGCTCCGGCCGAACTGGTGAGCGGTTCTGTATCACGCCTGTGTCACACGTCGCTCGTATCAAGACGGCAGGCCGGTGAACCGTCTCGGGTTGGGGACCG
>NZ_DATNGK010000288.1:0-2882 GCF_035605935.1 Actinocrinis sp.
GACCGAAGTACCGGCGCGCCTTCGTACCGGCCACTTCGGCCGCCGCATCGATGACGAGGCACGCGCCGTTGACGTACCAAGCCTCGTCACTGGCGAGAAACGCGGCCGCCGCTGCGATGTCCTCCGGCCGCGCGGCGCGACCGAACCGCCCGGCAAGTCGCTCCTCGACAACATCGAGCGCTTCGGCGTCGCCAGCCACGACGCTGGCAGTCATGCCGCTTACCGTTGCGCCCGGTGCGATTGCGTTGACGCGCACGCCGGCGGGCATCAACTCCACCGCGGCCGAGGCGGTCAGGCCGACGACCGCGTGCTTCGCCGCGGTGTACGCATGCGGACCGAGGCCGCCACGGACCCCCGCCGTGCTCGCCGTGTTCACGATCGAACCCGAGCCCTGCGCCCGCATGATCCGAGCGCCGTGCTTGATCCCGAGGAACACGCTGGTGAGCAGAATGGCCATGGTCCGGTCCCAGTCGGCGCGGTCGGTGTCGACGAGCGAACCGGTCACGCCGAGTACACCTGCGTTATTGAACAAGCAATCCAGGCGCCCGAACTCCGCGACGGCATAGTCGACCATGCCAGCCACGTCAGCCTCGTCGCTCACGTCAGCCTTCAGAAACCGGGCAGCGGGACCCAACGACTCCGCGACGGCTCGGCCTCGGTCCTCACGCACGTCAGCGAGGACGCATTGTGCGCCTTCGCCGGAGACACGGCGGGCGATGCCCTCCCCGATTCCGCTTGACGCGCCGGTGACAACTGCAACCTTGCCGTCGAACCGTGCGCTCACCATGCCACCTTCCACGCTCCACGCTATTTACATTGACCGGTGTACACCGTACGTTGTACACGAGTCGGCCGGCCGAAATCAAGCCCCCTTTTAGGAGTTGCCATGCAGTTTCGTGGAGCGCACGCACTCGTGACGGGCGCGAACCGCGGATTGGGCAGTCACTTCGTGGAGGCGCTGCTGGCTCGTGGTGCCGAGCGCGTCTACGCTGCCGCCCGGAGCATTGACGCCCTCGCGGACGCCGTCGAGAACCACGGCGACCGAGTCGTCCCCGTCCAGCTGGATGTCACCGACGAGGAGACTGTCCGGCGCTTGGCGGACGATCTTCCTGACGTCGACGTCGTGGTGTCCAATGCGGGGCGGCCCTGCAAGTTGCCGGTGCTGCAGGACCAGGCCGAGCAAGAGTTCCGCTCCGCCATGGAGGTGAACTTCTTCGGGCCATTGGGTCTGGTACGTGCTTTTGCGCCGCACCTGGCGAGGCATCGCGGGGGCATCCTGTTCGTCCAATCCCTGGCCGCGCTTGTCATCTCGCGAAGCTCGCCGATCTACAGCGCGAGCAAGGCCGCGGCCATGATGTTGGCCGCCGGTGTGCGGGCCGAGCTGCGGACGGACGGCGTCACCGTGACCAGTACGTTCCCAGGCTTCATAGACACCGACATGACGACCGGTCTGGACATCCCGAAAGCGTCACCCCGCTCGGTCGCCGACCGATCCCTCGACGCCTTCGCGGTTGGCCGGCCGACCGTGTTCCCCGATCGTCTCGCCGAACTGGTCGAGGACGCCGTCACGCAGGACATGGCCGCTGTGCTGGATGACCCGCAGGCCGTCATGACCCGACTCATTCGTGCGTTCCGGCTTGATCCCACCGGGTGAGCTCTCGGTCGCCGGGCTCGGTGGCGGCAATGGAACGGTTGATCGGCGCAGCCCGCGCGCTATTGCATCGCTAGGTACCGACGTCCGAATCCGGATCCGCGGCGTCTGTGGCGTATACCCCGTCGCAGCCGACGTACTCTTCGGCGCTCACCTCACCAAGCCACACGGTGTCTCCACCGGCGGTGACCGCTAGATGGACGAGTGACCCGTCCGAAGCGGCGCCGTGCCAGTGCCGCGCACCGACCGGAACCTGGATCACCTGACCTGGAGTCAGCGCCGCCGGATGGCCGCCTTCGAACTGGATCCAGCCCCGGCCCAGCTCGCCATAAAGGACCTGCTCTCTGGTGTGGAGATGCCAGTGCGTATGGCCTCCTGGTGGGTAGTGGATGCGGTCGACCCGCAGCCCGTCCGATGAGTCGGCAACCACGATCGGCTCCCGCCACACTCCGGGCGTCACACGTTCCACCTCATTTCCCTCCTCTCGTCCGAGAACTGGGTACGGGTGCAATGTGTTGTTCAAAGAACGGTGTTTGCGCGCCGATCGTTTCAGGCTGCTATCCGCCGCTGAGTTTGGATCAGGTCGGCCACGGTGATCGCGGCCGCGATGGCAAGAAAAGCCAGCGCAGCTATGACGCCGACGCGGAGTGCGTGCGCATAGCCGCCGCGGCCGAGGGCAGCGAAGAACGTGGCGCCGATGACTGATTGTCCGATCGCGATGCCGATACGTTGTGCGGTTTGCAGGACACCGCCGGCGGTACTGCCGGCGACCGGGTCGATCCGCATCAATGAGAGCGCCTGGTTGGGCGTGATGATTGCGCCGGATCCGGCGCCCATGAGGAACAGGGCGGGCGCCAGCGCCACCGCGCCGTATCCGGCCAGCACCGCCAGCGCGATCGCGCCGACCGCGAACGAGGCCAGCCCGACGAGTAGGAGGGGGCGCCCGATCCGGGTGACGAAGCGGCCGGCTAGCGGTGCGCCGATCGCGCTGCCGATCGCGTACGCCGTGACGCCGAGTCCGGACTGCAAGGCCGTGTAGCCGAGACCATCCTGGTAGTAGATCGCGAGCACGAGCGGCAGGCCGGCCATCGCCGGGAAGTACGCGAGTGCGAAGAGCACCCCAGCGGCGTACGACGGCACGCGGAATAGCCGAAGATCGACGAGCGGATCCTTCTGCAACCTGGTGAGCCGGCGCTCGCGGCGGAAGAAAACGATCAGCAGGATCACGGCC
>NZ_DATNGK010000289.1:0-48107 GCF_035605935.1 Actinocrinis sp.
GAATATCAGAATGCAGACTCGTAATCCTTGAGCCTCCCGCGACGGCAGCGGGTTGCCCCTTACTGCGCCCACGAGCCGTGGAGACCAGAGGCCAAAGCGGCGTCTCAGAAGTTGCCGGGAGGCTAACGGTGCCGGTGGAGACCATAGATATCAGAGTGCGAAGTCCTCGTAACGCGTATGACAATCGATCGAACCGCGACACCGTCGCGCTGCCGGGGACGCCAGCGCCCATCGACGGCGCATAGCCACCTGCGCCAAGGATCGGCACCGGATGATGCCGGCACGGCAATTGCCAGCCCCGGGCGGTACTCCAGCCATACAGCGTGATCCAAGAACAGGCGGGCAACACACTTGTGCGGGCGCACTCACGCCCTCAGGACCTGCACCCAACCGGGTTAGCCCTTAGAAAGTAGTAGGAACGCGATGAGCGAAACATTCGCCCAGGAATTGTGCTCTATGGAGCCATTCAAGGACAGCCTCCGGTGGTTGCTGAGCCGACCGTACACCGCTCCTTCCACCGTACGAGTCGCCGATGGCGAACTGACGATCATCCAGCACCCCGACGAACTGGTCGTCCGGGTGCCGACCGCTGGCCTGAAGATCGTCACGCCCCGCAGGCTGCGGAACATCGACGCCGGAGTGGTCCTGCAGATAGACGGCAAGCAGGTCGCAGTCATGTTCGACTTGGTCTACGCCCGGCAGCAGTCTCGTGCCGCAAGCGAGCAGGGAAAAGGCGCCCTGATCGGGCAAGTCGCCAAGCCCGCCGCCAACGCACGAGGGAATCTGGGCCTAGCCCGCCAGATCACGGCCGAGTTCAGAGCGGCTCTCCTGGCCGGCGGGGCCATCGACACGACGGCCCTCGCCTGACCGGGCCCAGCCACGGCGACATCAGCGCCTCGGGCACCCGGCGGCGACCCCGCGACGGCGTGCCGAAGTCCGGGCGGTTCTGGTCATTACGGCGGCGACTGACACCGCTACAACATGGAAACAGACACTTGGGAATCCTGATCCCAACTCAGCGCAGCTGAGCCGCCCGTAGCACAGCAGTATCGTTATCAGAGTGCTGCTTCGAGGATGTCAGTCTCTTGTGCGACATGCCACCACGTTTTTCTCCGCGTTCAGCGAGCGTGCCGAGCCCGAAGCAGGCTTCTGCCCCATCCAGGGCGACGAGGGTGGGGCGCATTCGACGTCAGGACGCGCCCACCGCGGATTCGTCGTCCAAACCAGCAGCTGTGGACTCCAAGATCAGCAGTACCGTCAGCAGTACCGTCCCGATCGCGGCAGCCATGCGCCGCGCAGCACGGCGGCGCGGCGCCCTGCTCAGAAACGCATGGGCTTGTTCCTCGTAGCACTCAGCGAAGGCGGCGATCGCCGGAGGGAGAGACCAACCAGTTTCCGAGCATGCCGATCTGGCGCTTTCCAGCATCTGTAAAGCGGTCGGCATTACGAAGCACGCGCTGGTGCCGCTACATTCGCCCTGCCCCGCAGGCGGACGTTTCCTGGCTCGGTGCGGTCATCCGTGCGCCTCCCGGCTGGCTTGCTGTGCCGCGATCGTGTACCTATCTGCCATGCCCATGCGCCCCGGCCGTGGATCCACGGCACCGTTCGCCGCGTCCTCGCCCCCCTCGTCGAGCGCAGTGTCCGTCATCCTCGTCGCAGGTGGAAAGGCCCAGCTGAGCAAGCCCGCCACGGCCCGCGACCTGTATGTCAGCCCGCTGTTCGCACGTCGGCGGGCGCGGGCCGAGGCGAGCGGTGTGCCGTGGTTCATTGTCAGCGGCCGCTGGGGGCTGCTCGACCCCGGCGACGTCGTCGCACCGTATTCCTTCTCCCTCGCGCAGCAGTCGGTGAGCTACCAGCGCGCCTGGGGCCGCTTCGTGGCCGAGCAGCTCTGCCTGGTCAGCTCGGTCGGCCGCGGCGACGTCGTCGAGATCTGCGCCGGTGCCGCCTACGCGGCCGCCCTCACCGCCCCGATCGAGTACCTCGGCGCCCGGGTCCGCCGGGCGACCGTGGGCACAAGCGATTCGGGGCACGAGCCGCGATAGCCCCGGGCCGCTCCACAGTCGAGCCTGCCGGTGTTCGCCACAACGCAATCGCCTGAAGCCCTCACCGAGGTCACGCGCCATCACTGCGCCTTCGGCCAGGAAGCACCCTTTACTCAGTGCCGCGCCGTTGCCCGTGCTTGTGCTCCAGGAGCACATTGGCTTCGCCCACCTACTCGCACGAGGCGAACGCGAGATCATGGTGGAAGACGATCCCAGCTGCCACGTAATTCCGTACGTGGTGTCAGATAACACCCTGCCTGCAGGCGAACGCGACAGCGAACGCCAGGTCGGCAATTCTCACTGGGAAGCTCGCTGATAAGTCCTGCGGCTAGTCGCGGTGTCGGCGGATGCGCCAGAAGCAGGCGCCGCCAAGCAGCGCGGCGAGGGCGAGGTAGAACCCTGTCTCAAGCCATTGCAGGGGCCAGTAGTTGTCGGCGGGCTGGTAGGTGTAGTCGATGTGGAGGTTGTAGGGGGCGAGGCAGTCGCCGATCCCGGTGAGGTCTAGCGATTGGTTGTTGAGGCAGGTGCTGACCTGGTTACCAGAGATTTCGTGGCCGGAGCTGTTTTCGAGGTTGGTGGCCGACAGGATCCATGCGTCGGCCTTTCCGGGGCGGAAGATCTGAACCGGCCCGCTGGGGTCGGGGCCGGTCCCGATGCCTTGGACCTGGCTCATGGTGGTGGCGTTGATGGGCATGGTGGCGGCGGTCGAGGGCAGCAGATTCGGGCGCAGCACGGCGGCGAAGACGATCTGCAGCGCGATGAACACCGCAAGTGTGACCGCCATGGCCGGCAGGGTGCGCCGGATGAGCAGGCCGAGGACGGTGCCAAGGGCGAAGGCGAAGGCCGCGTAGCCGAGCGGGGTAACGCCGCGGGTGCCGAAGGTCATCGCGGCGAACCGGTCGTTCGAGCGCTGGTCGAGGGGGCTGGCCCACCAGGTCAGCAGCAGACTGAGGACTGCGGCGGTGAGCAGGGCCGCGAGTGCGAGGATGGCGAGTTTGACCGCGAGCCATCGGGTCGGGGTGACCGACTGGTTCCAGAGCATCCGGTGGCTGCCGCGCTCGAGCTCTGCGGCGATCAGCGGTGCGCCCCAGAAGATCCCTATCAGGGCCGGTGCTGCGAACACGAGCATTTCAAGCAGTCGTTGCTCGGCGTTGTAGCTCCCCTGGAATGAGAGGAAGAACCTGCAGCCGATCTCCGGGTGAGGACAGGCCGCGATGTCGGCGGCGTACGCGTGGTGCATCCGTAGGCCGGTGGTCATCACGTAGATCGTGGCCGCGGCGAGGATCGTCAGGGTCACCGTCGCCTGGAAGCGGAATTGACGCCAGGTCAGCCAGATCATCGGGCACTCTCCACATTGCGCGGGGCGAGGGGTCCGGCCGAGGCGGGGCCGCGTTCCATGTAGGTCAGCACCAGGTCTTCCAAGCCGACCGGTTCACTGACCCAGTCGCCGGGCGGCATCGGGGTGTCGCTGCGCACCATGAACGTCGACTGCCGGTCGGTGTGCTTGGCCGAGACGACCTCGACGCCGGCCGGCAGCGTGTCGGCGTCGCGCCGGGTGCAGGTGATCCAACGGTGGACGGCGGTGAGCTCTTCTACCTCGCCGACCAAACGGACCTGCGCAGCAGCGAGCACGACCAGGTAGTCGCACACCCGCTCGAGATCGGAGATCAGGTGGGAGGAGAGGATGACGCTCGTGCCGTGTTCGGCGACCGTGTCCATCAGAAGCTTGAGGAAGTCGCGGCGGGCGAGCGGGTCGAGGCTGGCGACCGGTTCGTCGAGGATCAGCACTTGCGGGTGTTTGCTCGTGGCCATGGTCAGGGCGAGCTGGGCGCGCTGACCGCCGGAGAGCTTGCCGGCTTTCTGCTTCGGATCCAGGCCGAGGCTTGCGATGCGCGCGGAGGCGAGAGCCTTGTCCCACCTGGGGTTCAGGTGCGCGCCGAGCCTGAGGTGGTCGGCGATCGAGAGCGCAGGCTCGACAGGGGCGTCCTGGGCGAGGTAGCCGACCTTCGCGATCTGCTCGCGCCCGGAGCCGGGGCGCCCTCCGAGCACGGTGATGCTGCCGCTGGTCGGGGTCAGCAGGCCGCAGGCCAGCTTGAGCAGGGTGGACTTGCCGGCGCCGTTCGGCCCGACCAGGCCGACCACGTGTCCGGGCGGGATGTTCAGGGTGCAGTCGGCGAGCGCCCAGCGCGCTCCGAAGCGTTTGCCCAGTGCGTGGGCCTCGACGATCGCGGTCATTTCTCCTCATCGGCGGTGTCGCGGACGGTGGCGCGGATCAGCGCGTCGAGTTCAGCCTCGGTGAGGCCCGCGGCGCGGGCCTTGGCCAGCCAGGCCTCGAGCTCGCGGCGCAGCGGCTCGTGCTCGGTGATCGAGGACTGCGTGAGCGTCTTGGTCACGAAGGTGCCCGCCCCCGGCTTCGCCACGACCAGCCCCGCCATCTCAAGCTCCCGATAGGCCTTGAGCACGGTGTTCGGGTTGATCGCGACCATGCCAACGACCTGCTTGACCGTGGGCAGCCGGTCACCCTCGGCGAGCATGCCGAGCAGCAGCGCCTGCCGGACCTGCTGGACGATCTGCAGGTACGCCGCGACACCGGAGCGCGGGTCCAGCCGGAACTCGATCACCAATCCCTCTATTCATCTAAAGTGTTAGCACTTTAGATGATTGCCGCGGGATGCTGTCAAGGCTTCGTCGTTGTGGTCCCGTTAGCGGGCGCGCAGAACTCCGGTGCGCCGCAGTTGTCGGTATTGATGTGGCCGCAGTTGTCGGTATTGATGTGACTGTCGCGGTGGCACGGCACGCCGCCCCGGGGCGGGGTGAGGGCGACCAAGCTCCGGCGAGCCGGCGTCACGCAAGTCGTGGTCGCCGGCGTGGCGACCAGCATCGGGGTGGAGTCCACAGCCCGCCTTCGCGTCCAGCGCAGCGGGCGCTTCGGGTAACCGCCGAAGGCGCTACGGCCGCTTGTCAGCCAGCGAGGCACGCGACGATGCGGCGCGCCACTCGACCTTGGCGCCGAGTACTGAAGTGCGTGATGGACCAGGTCAACGCGCGAGCGCGCGCACCACTGACAGTTGCGTCACAACTGCGCGTTTTGCCCGTTTTACGCGTTCGGGTCCCAGTCTGCGAGCTGCTCCATCGGCTCGGTGTCGCCGGTGATCTCCAGGCTGTCGAGCGGGACGCGGTCGTAGCAGTAGAGGACCAGTTCGCTCGCTGCGCCTCGCATCGTCATGTCGCCCGGCTCCGCGTCGGCGGCGAGGTCGGCGCAGCGGACGCCGTCGGCGTTGAGGGTCAGGCGCCAGGAGCGGCCCTCCGTTGCGTGCACGTCGATGGTCGCCGGCTTGAACGGCCAGGGGACGGTCGTCGCCGAGACGGTTGTCAGGAACTCGTCGACGCCCTCGACCGCGACGTCGGCGGGCAGTGGCTGCGCGGCGCCCTGGGTCAGTTGGGCGTCGTAGGTGTGGACGGCGATCTCCTGGATCTGGTGCCGGGCCACGGCTCCGCTGGTCTGCGGGGCCTGCGAGCGGCCCCACCAGGTCCAGCAGCCGCGGTCCGGGCCAGCCTCGCGCAGCACGTCGAGCATGAGCTCGGTCGACTCGGCGAGCCAGGCGTCGAGGGCTTCGCGGTCGCGGGGCGCGGTCGGGGCGCCCTTCGGGTCCGTCCTGGCCGGGGGCTGCGCGCCCGGGCCCGCCGCGACGATGGCGGCCTGACGGCGGCGGCCGTCGCCCAGGTGCTGCGCCAGATCGCGCAGCGTCCAATCCGGGCAGGTCGGGACCTGGACGTCGAGCTCCGGGGCGGACGCGATCGCGGCGCGGAACGCGGCCGAGCGGTCTTCGATCAACCGCAGGACCTCGGGGAACTCCAAGATAGTTTGCACGTCGGACTGTGTATCACGGCGCTCCGGCCGTCGGTAGCGAATTAGCCGGCATGAACGCGTCGACGGCCGGAGCGCCGGCGCCGAAGCCGTCCTGATACTCCGCGCACTACGCGCCACCTGCGCGCAGTAGTGACTCGGTTTCAGTCGGCTGACACGCAGTCAGCCGATACTGCCGAGGGTGGGGCGCATGACGTCCTGCAAGGCGCTGCGGCTTGAGCGGTACGCCAGCCATGCCTCGTCGAACGCTGGTTCTCCACGGCGCGCGCCTTCTTGCGCGGCGTTTCGCCACGAGATGAAGCAGTCGAAATAGTTCTCCGCCTGTTCCCTGACGCTCGCTGGAGCTTCCAGCATCAGCGCGAATCTCGCGGTCTGCACATCGTGATCGCGCAGCGCCGTCAGGATCGCGTCCTGCCAGCCGGGCTGGCGCTCGCGGGATGCATGCCACACCTGCTCGCCGGCCTTGGTCATGTTCGTCAGGAAAGCGATATACGACGCTTTGAGCGTTTCGCGCTTGCGATCGCCGCGGCCGAGCGACCAGCGCGCGCGCTCCGTCAAAACTGCCGATCCGATGCCGGCCGCCGCACCGAGTGCCGTTCCTATCGGCGTGACCCAATCCATGGAAGCAGGCTACTGACTCACGGCGGACAGTGCTGCGGCGGCGGGCCGGGATGCGGATGGCCGGCGGCTGCCCCAAAGGGCCGGACGCACGCAAATGCTTCCGGCGCACGCTGTGCGTCGCTACGATGGCTCGGCTTGACAAGGACGCGGTATCAACAGCCGCTTCTGGGGGGATTGGTATGGATTCGGCGAGTGACGCCGCTGATATGGCGGTTTGGACCCTTCCGGGGTACCGCCATGAGCGGGAATTGGGCTCCGGCGCCACCGGACGGGTCATGCTGGCCCGGCACGATGCCACCGGCACGCCAGTCGCGATCAAGTACCTGGTTCGCACGCTTCATTCGACGGCTGAGTTCCGCGCCGCGTACCGGGGCGAGGCCGTGCTGCTCAGCGGGCTGGACTCGCCGCACGTGGCGCGGCTGTACGAGTACGTGGAGAGCGAGCACGGCGCCGCCATCGTCATGGAACTGGTCGAGGGCATCGCGCTTAGGGACCTGCTGCGCGCTGAGGGCGCGACCACTCCCGAGGCGGCGCTGGTCGTGCTCAAGGGCTCGCTCCTGGGCTTGGCCGCGGCGCATGAGACCGGCGTGGTGCACCGCGATTACAAGCCCGAGAACGTCCTGGTGACGCCGCGGGGCGTGTCAAAGCTCGTCGACTTCGGCATCGCAGCGCGTTCGGGCGAGACAGGAGCTGCCGCCGGCACACCGGTTTACATGGCCCCGGAACAGTTCTCCGGCGAACCGGCGCATCCTAGCGCCGACGTCTACGCGGCGACGGCAACGTTCTTCGAGTGCGTTACCGGGGATCGGCCGTACAGCGGCACGACCGTCATGGAGCTGATGATTCAGCACACTCAGGCGCCGATCCCCGACGAACTCGCGCCCGAGCACGTACGAGCACTGGTTCGCAGCGGACTGGCCAAGGCGCCACGGGAGCGACCGGCGAGCGCCTCCGCGTTCGTAGCAGCACTCGAAGACGTAGCGCGCGCGGGATACGGCGAGGATTGGGAGGAACGGGGACAGCGCAAACTGGCGACCCTGATCGCGATGCTGCCCCTTCTGCTGCTCGCGGGCGCCCCTGGCGTCCCGTCCGCCTCGACCACGTTCGCGACGACGGACCTTGGCTCGGGATCGCCGCCGAGAGGCAAAGATCAGTCTCCTGAGTCGCCTCGAGAGTCCCGGCCGCGGGGCCACCGGCTGCGTAGTCGAGCAGTCAAGGCAATCCTCAGCGCGGTGGCCGCGGGCGCGGTGGTCGGGGGCTTGGCCGCAGTCGCCGCGGCTTCCCATGGAGGCGGGGGCGGCGGTGCCGGTCCGGGCACAGTCGCGGCCGGTTACGGTGCCACCAGCGGCGCGACGACGTCGGTGGCACCGACCGTTGCCGAGGGGCCACAGGCCTCTGACTCCGCGACGTCCGCTGCGAACATGCGGGGTCCCTCAGCCTCGCCCTCCGCATCGCCAGGTGCCCCCTCCATCTCACCGACCGCGGACGCTGCCCAGACCTCGCAACCCTCGAGCACTGCTAAGAGTCCGAGTGCCGCGCCATCGTCAGCGCCTCCGCCTCCGGTGCTCCACGTGCGTTCCGTGGCCATCACCAAGTTCGGCTGCTCGGGCAATCACGGCGCCGGGGCGACCGTTGCAGTGACGTCGGATGGCGCTGCCGCGGGAACCCTTTACCTCGCCTGGTACTACACGGATGCGAACGGCGCGCAGCATTCCGTCGGCGCCTCCTCGGTCACGATCCCGAAGGGGCAGACCGACTTCGTCAATGCGACGGCCTACTTCCAAAGCTTCGGGAATCAAGGCGTGTACTGGGGCCTGACGGTCTCCACGAATCCCGCGGCCACTCGAGGCAATGGCTCGACGTCGACCGTCCTCGCCGCCGCCTGCGAGATCTCATGACCAGCGACGAGCGCGAGGGGCCGCGGCACTGGACTCCGCCCGCGGAACCGACCATGTCCACGGTGCCGATGGTGCACGCGACGCCCACGGCGCCTGCGACCGAGCCACTGGTGCCTCCAACGCAACTGCTCGTGCCCGCGACGCGGCCGCTGCCCGGACTGGAGGCGGCGAATCAGGTCACGATCAATCTCTCGGCGCCGGCCTCCGGCGAACTATTGCGCTTCGGGCCCGGCGTGCCGGAGCCGGCAGCGGTCGCAGACCTGAGTCAGGCCACTGCCATCTGGCGCGGGGAGGCACCGCCGACCGAAGGTGACGACGCGCGCCGCCGCCGGCGTCGGCGACTGATCAGTTGGCTGCTGCCGCTGCTCGTCTTCATCGCCGTGCTCGCGATCCTCTTGTGGCAGCGCTCCGGTCCATCCCTCACGGTGACCGATGCCGCCGTCCTCGCTGCGTCGCCGACGCTAAGCTGCGACGGAACGGCGACCGTTACCGCCACGATGCACACCAACGGCGCCAACGGCGCGATTACGTACCGTTGGCGCCGCAGCGATGGAACCGTCTCGGACGCGCTTCGTCAGCAGGCGGCAAAGGGATCAACCGATGTGCGTGTAGTGCTGCTGTGGTCGTTCCACGGACGGGGCACGATGAACGCGACCGCGACGCTTGAGGTGCTCGGCCCGAGCCAGCTCAGCGCATCCGCCAGCTTCGCCTACTCCTGCTCCTGACCGCGGCGCGCCGCGGCGGATCGGACGAGAGCGTCAGTGCGTGGAGAGCGCGATGATGATCAGCACGATGGCGAACACAGCCAGGATCGCCAGGTCGCTTGGCAGTCTCCTGCGACGGCTGTAGTGGCTACGGTTGTAGCGACCGTAGTGCCGCCTCGGGTACAGCCTTCTGCGATGCGCATAGCCTCTGGCGTACGGCATCGATCCTCCTTGGGTGGGACGTCGTGCGGTGCCGCGTGGTCGCTTGACGCACTCGGGTACCCGGGCGCGGCCGTTGTATGTGGGCGCATACGTGGGGCGCGCACACGGCGCGCGGAGAAGAAGATCGCCGCAGGTCGGGATGGGCGCGGTCAGAGCAAGCCATTGCGTCCGGTTCTGCGCGGTCTCTAGGATGAACTCGTCGGTTCACGTTGACAAATGTTGGAATTGAGAGCGCCGTGGACGAAGTGCGTGAGGCCGCAGTGGGCGCGGCCGCAGCTGGATTGATCTCGCTTTCGGGCGGCGGGGTGGGCTTGGTGCTCGACGCGTCGGGCTCTGGGCTGCCGGAGGTGTTGTACTGGGGCGCCGACCTCGGGCTGCCCGCACACGGCGGCGGCGAACACGGCGACGGCTCCGCGCGCCTCGCGTTGAGCCGGCCCGGACCTGCGCATCCGTTAATCCCATCGCAGGGCGAAGGGTGGTACGGACGACCAGCGCTGAGCGGGCACTGGGAGGACGGGGCTTGGCGACCGCTGCGATTCGCGCTGACGGAGCCGGTCGCGGTAGCGGGCGCGGACGAGGGAGCCGACGGCGGCGGGACGATCGTGGCGCGGGCAGCGGACTTGGCGGCGGGGCTCGCGCTGGAGAGCCAGCTGGAACTGAGCCGAGAAGGGGTGCTCAGGATCCGGCACGCGGTCACGAACACCGGCGCCCTGCCCTACCTGCTCGACCGGCTCGCGGCGCTGATGCCCGTGCCCGCGCAGGCCGTCGAGGTGCTGGACTTCAGCGGCCGCTGGTCCCGCGAGCGCTCACCGCAACGAGCCGCCGTGCGGCAGGGTGCCTGGGTGCGCGAGAACCGGCGCGGCCGCACCGGGTTCGACGCCGGGCCGCTGATCGCCGGGACCAACGGGTTCGGTTTCCGGTCCGGGCAGGTCTGGGGCGTGCACACCGCGTGGAGCGGCAACCACGTGCAGTATCTCGAGCGGCTGGCGGACGGCGGCGCGGTGCTCGGCGGCGGGGAATTGCTCGAGCCGGGTGAGATCAGGCTGCTGACCGGGGAGACGTATCAGACCCCGTGGGTGTACTTCGTGTCGGGTGACTCAGGGCTCGATGAGCTGAGTCTGCGGCTGCACCGGAAGCTGCGGGCGCGCGCCGTGCACCCGGTCACGCCGCGGCCGGTCACGCTCAACATCTGGGAGGCGGTCTACTTCGACCACTCGCTGGATCGCCTGCTGGACCTCGCGGACAAGGCCGCGTCAGTGGGAGTTGAACGCTTCGTCGTCGACGACGGCTGGTTCCGGCACCGCAGGACCGACAACGCGGGGCTCGGCGACTGGTACGTCGACGAGACCGTGTGGCCGAACGGCCTGCATCCGCTGGTGGAGCGGGTCCGCAAGCACGGCATGCAGTTCGGGCTCTGGTTCGAGCCGGAGATGGTGAACCCTGATTCGGACCTGGCCCGGGCCCACCCCGACTGGTTCCTGGCCGATCCGGCGCGCCTGCCGGTCGAGCACCGCAACCAGCAGGTGCTCGACGTGGCGCGGCCGGAAGCCTTCGCGTACCTGCTGGAGCGGCTCGATTCGCTGGTGGGCGAGTACCGGATCGACTACATCAAGTGGGATCACAACCGGGATATCGCCGAGCCGCTGCACGACGGTGTTCCGGGCGTGCACGCGCAGACCTTGGCCGTCTACCGGCTGTTCGACGAGCTGCGCGCGCGGCACCCAGGCCTGGAGATCGAGTCCTGCTCGTCGGGTGGTGCGCGGGTGGACCTGGGCGTCCTGGAGCACACCGACCGGGTCTGGGGCTCGGACAACATCGACCCGATCGAGCGGCAGTCCATCCAGCGCTGGACCAGTCTGCTGATTCCCTACGAGCTGATCGGCGCGCACATCGGCTCTTCCCCCGCGCACGTGAGCACGCGGGCCACCGAGTTGTCGTTCCGGGCGGCCACCGCGCTGTTCGGGCACGCCGGCATCGAATCCGACATCACCGGCTGGGACGAGCACGAACTGGGCCGGCTCGCCGACTGGATCGCGCAGTACAAGCGGCTGCGGCCGCTGCTGCACTCCGGCGAGATCGTGCGCGCGGACCATCCGGACCCGGCCGCGTGGCTGCACGGCGTGGTCTCGCAGGACCGGTCACACGCACTGTTCGCTTACGTGCAACTGGAAACCTCGACGTTCGAGCACGCGGCGGCGCTGCGTTTCCCCGGACTGAATCCGCAGGCTGATTACGAGCTGACGGTGTTGCCGGTCGTGTCCGCGGTTCGCGAGACCTGGCCGCGGTGGGCGGCGCAAGACCGGCCGATCGTGATCGCGGGCAAGCTCTTGTCGATGGCGGGGTTGGCGGCGCCGCAGCTGGTGGACAAGCCGGGGCAGTCGCTCGTGGTCGAGTTGCGGCAGGTGTAGCGCGAACGAGGAGCAACGCCGAGCGCCGGGGACCGCGAACGGTCCCCGGCGCTCGGCGTTGTGACGTATATCAGAAGTCGAACAGCTCGGTGTGGATCCGGCGCCAGGAAATCCCGGCCTTGCGCAGGTTCTTGATCGTCGAGCGCGCCATCGCCGGCGAGCCGCAGATGAACACCTCGCGCTCGTCGAGATCTGGCACCATTTCGCGCAATCGGTGCGGAGCCATCGGATCCTCGCGCGGGGTCTTGCCGCGCTTTCCGAGCACCGGCACGTAAATCAGCCGTCCGTCCGCGTCCATCTTCTCCAGTTCGTCCGCCATCAGCAGATCCGCCGCCGAAGACGCGCGCTGAAGGAACATCACGTCGCCCGGGCCGCCGTCCAGCGCTTCCGCGATAGCCCGCAGCGGGGTCACGCCCACGCCGCCGCCGACCAGCAACACCCGCTGCCGCCGGCGCAACTCGGCCGTGAACGCGCCGTACGGACCGTCCGCGATGACCCGGATACCGGGGCGGATGCGGCGCTTGAGCCTGCGCGTGTAGTTGCCGACGCCCTTGACCGTCAGGCGCAGCACTCCGTTCGTGGGCGCCGCGGACAGCGAGAAGGGGTGCGTCTGGTACCAGAGGCCGCGGCCAAGGAAGCGCCAGCGGAAGTACTGCCCGGCTTGCGCGCCGAGCCGGTCCACGTTGACGCCGCCGACGTAGATCGAGATCGTGTCCGCCGACTCGACGACGACGCCGACGACGCGCAGCCGGTACTTGAGCGTCCGGCTGACCGGAACCCACACGCGGTAGAGCAGGATCGCGGACGCGACCACGACATGCATGGCGATCCAGGTGTCCTTGGCGTACGCGTTCCGGGTGAACTGCGCGCCCAGGAAGATCTGGTGGAAGAACGCCATCACCGCGGCCGGATAGGCGACCAGGTGGAGGCTGTGCCAGCGGTCATAGCCGAGTTTGTGCCGGAAGTGCTTGATCGACGAGACGCCGATGGCGATGAGCAACGCGTAGCCGCCGGTGGCCATCAGCACGTACGGATATGTCCCGAAGATGGACTTCACCACGTCGCTCGGCTTGGCCTGCAGGCTCATCGAATAGCCGGCGATGACCAGCCCGGTGTGCGCGGCCAGCAGCACGATCAGGTACGCGCCGAGCCCGCGGTGCAGCGTCGCGAGCCAGGAGCCGATCCGCCGCTCCAGCCACGGGATCCGCGCCATCAGCGCGACCTCGATCAGCAGCAGGTACGCGCCGAGCAGACCGGTGAGCTGCGCGCCCATGATGTACTCGTCGCCCAGGTGCTGCAGCCGCGAGGCCGGGGTCTGCAGCCACCACAGGAAGATCACCTCGGCGCCGCCGGCGAAGGCCAGCAGCACCAGCACCCCGGCCAGCGCGTGCCGGGAGAGAGCCGGGCGCGCGTAGGTCCACGCCTTCGCCGGGTCGACCCACCACTGGGTCAGGCCGGGCCGCTCGGGTATCGCGAAGCGGTCCGGGGGCGCGGCCACATAGCTGCCCGTCGTCGCGCCGAACTCCTCGGTATCCGGGCTCATCTGACGCGGTATCGCACGATGCGTGCCGGTGCTGGTCATGTCCGGCCTGACCGCACGATGCGTGCCGGTGGCCGTCACATCCGTTCTGACAGCCCGGTGGGAACCAGTGGCTGTGACGTCCGGCCGCACGGCGCGGTGCGAGCCGGTGCTGGAGACCGAACCGGGACGGCTGCCGGTGGCCGGGCCCGCTCCGGGTCCGAGAGCCGAGCGGGTCGCGCCGGACGGCGCGGCGGTGCGCTGCGCGGACGGGTCGGTGATCGCGACATGACGGCCGGTGTTCGTGACGTCCACGTGCCCCTGCAAGACAGCATGCTGCTGGGCGTCGTAAGCGGCCCACTGCTGCATCAGCAGACGCTGCTTCTCGCGCAGCATGCGCTCTTCCTCTTGGCGGCGCAGATACTGTTCACGCTGCTGCTGCACCCATTGCGGGGCAATACCACCAAGCCAGGGGAAGTCTCTCAGCCAGGCTGGATCGCCATCGGCTTGGTCGGTCATCGCGGACTCCGTTCACTGTCCGAGCTGGCGCTGCCCCCCAGTGGCACTGGAATTGCAACAGACCGGTTCGCCCGAATGAGCGTCCGTGGGTAATTCATGTCCAAGATTTTGCCATCCCTGCCGAACTGTTCAGGCCTCCGCGGCCGTACCGCGCTGTCCAAACGACCCAGTACACGCGAAGGCCGCCGACTCCGTTCACCGGAATCGACGGCCTTACGTTCTAGCAGGTTATGCGGGCCGACCGGTTATCCGTCCGGCGTCCGCCCGTGACGCAAGACGCTGTCGGGCGTCTTGCGTCACGTTTCGTGCGGGCTCTGCTACGCGTTGAACAACATGCCGTACACCGCGTAAGCCATCGCGATGTCCGACTGCGCCCAGAACCGGTGGTAGCTGAAGACGGGAGCGGCCCCGCCGTTCAGATAAGCCTGGACCTTGGACCACTGCGGGTCCTGCGTGTACCAGGAGCGGATGGACAGGAAGGTCGCCCCAGGCGCGATCTTGTCGCCGTTGGGCATGGTGCCGGACCAGCCGGACGGGATGTAGACCCCGTCCTGGTTGGTGCCGGACGGGTAGACCTGGTTGAACCGGTTGTAGTCGGTGCGGGTCTCCGGGGTCGTGATTCCGAGGGAGTCACGGTCGTTGGCCCACATGACGTCCAGCAGGTTCTTGGCCATGGTGGAGGCGGTGGTGTCGTTGGCCTTCTTGCCGTAGTAGGTCAGCGTCTTGATCAGCGACGCCGCCACGCCGTTGTCCTGGCCGTAGCTGGACACGGTCACGTGCAGGCCGGTGTTGGCCACCGAGGTGGTCGTCGAGGTCCAGGTGTCCGGCTGGCCGGTCCAGGTCAGGTTCGACGGGATCTGCCAGGCCCCGGTCGAGGTGTTGACCGTGGTCTGCGACTCGGCCCAGGTGACCCACTTCTTCAGCAGCGCCCCGGCGGTGGTGTCGCCCGTCACGTAGTAGTACTCCGCGACGCGCTCCATCGACCAGGTCTGCATGCCGAACCACTGGTTGGACGGCGGGTCGTGATACACCGGCTCCCAGTCGTACCACATGCCGTAGAAGGAGGAATCACCAGACGGCGGGGTGCCGTAGTTGCCGCCCCAGCTGTTGGTCGCGCCACCGGCGATCGCGCCCTCGGAGGACTGCAACCACTGGTAGAACTGCAACTGGCGCTTGAGGCTGATGGCCCAGTCGCTCGCGCCGGTCGGGGACTTCGGCTCGATCGCGGGGACCGTAGAGAGCGCGTACGCCGCGAGCGGGTTCTGGTAGCCGAAGTGCGCCGCGCCGTCACCGATGCGCCAGGCCCAGCCGCCGGAGGTGCTCAGCGAGCCACCCCAGGCGTAGTACCAGGACAGCAAGTAGTGCGCGCTGTTCTTGCCCGAGCCGGCCGGGCAGCTGGTGCTGGTGCAGTTGCCGATCTGCTTGAAGTACTTGTCGAAGAACGAGTACCGCAGGTAGTCGCCCATCTTGCCGGCCTTGGCCACGGTGGTGGTGACCTGAGACTCCTTGCCCTGCGCCTTGGCCCAGGTGTCCGCCCAGTAGGCGGCCTGGATCGCGCGCGCGTCGGCGTCGGGGGCGTCAGTGTACTTCCACTGCGGCGTGCCGGAACCCGAGATGAACAGGTCCAGGTAGCCGTTCTTGCCGCCGTACTTCAGGTTGTCGCAGGTCGGCTGCGGCACGGTCTCCCAGACCGACTCCTGCGAGCCGCGCTGGAAGGTGTTGATGAAGGACGGGCTGTTGGCCGCGCCCGGGCCGAGCTCGCAACCGCCGGACGGGGTGTCGCCGAAGCCGTACTTGTTGTCGACGTCCTCCAGCCAGTGCATGCCGTAGATGTCCGACGTCCCGTAGGTCTGGCTCAGCTCGGCCGCGATCGGGTCCTGCCCGGTCGACACCGAGGTGGTGGTGGCCACGGGGTAGTCGGAAGGCAGCGGCTCCTCAGGCGCGTACGCCGCCGGGGACGACGGGTTGTACGAGCTGTTGGTCGGCTGGGCCGCGTGGCTGGGGATCATGTAGGTTTCCATGAGCGTCCACGCGTTGTTGAACTTCGACCAGTCGCCGGAGACCTCGCCATAGGTGGCGGTGAGCCAGATGTAGTAGCTCCACGCCTCGGACGTGGTCTCGTGGCCGTAGTCGGGCGCCTCGGCCATCAGCGTCTCGACCGAGTGGTACGGGATGCCCTGGGAGTTGAAGTATCCGTTGGCCGGGTTGGTGATCTGGTTGTACAGCGTCAGGAAGTCCTGCGTGTACGTGCCGCCGCCGGTCGAGGCGATCTCGTTCGCGCTGACCGAAGCCGCGGTGTAGCCGGTGGCCGTGACGTTGAACGTCGCGCTCCCGGTGGACGACTTGTCCGCGGTGATCGTGACGTTCTGCGCCGTGTTGTAGTTCGACGGGGTGAAGGTCAGCGACGAGCCAGCGGTCACGGTCAGGCCGGTGTTGCCGCCTGCGGCGGCCGCGACGGATACCGTGACGTTCGCCGTGGGCGCCTTGTTCAGCGTCACGCCAAAGGTCGCGGTCTGGGTCTGCGCGATCGTCAGCGACGTCGGGTTGGCCACGATCGCCGGGGAGGTGTTCGGGGACACCGTGATCCCGACCGGAGCCGAGGTCGTGGTCGCGCCCTGGCTGTCGGTGGCCACGGCCGTGATCGAGTAGCTGCCCGCCGCCACGCCGGTCCAGCTCACCGAGTACGGGGCTGCGGTCGCCGAGCCGATCAGCGTCGTGCCGCTGTAGTAGGCGACGCTGGAGATCGTCGCGCTGTCAAAGGCGGACGCGGTCGCGGTCAGCGCGACGGTGGCCGGCGCCGTGAAGGTCGCTCCGGCCGCCGGGCTGGTGATCGCCACGCTCGGCGCGGTGTGCGCGCCGCCGCAGACCGTCCCGTTGATCGAGAAGACCGTCGGGTTGGTGTTGGTGCCGGAGTAGTTGAAGTTGGCGCCGATGGTCACCGAGCCGTTGGTGGCCACGCTGCCGTTCCAGGACGCGTTGGCCGCGGTCACCTTGGTGCCGCTCTGCGTCCAGTTGGCGCTCCAGCCGTTGGTCAGCGTCTGGCTGCCCGCGTAGCTGTAGCCGAGCGACCAGCTGGTCCAGGCCGAGCCAAGGTTCTGAATGGTGATGCTGGCGGTGAACCCGGAACCCCAGTCGGACTGATTGGTGTAAGTGACCTTACACTGGGTTGTCGCGGCCTGCGCCGGGAGGGCGGTCAGCCCGACCGCGGCGAAGGAAGTGGCGATCAGGGCCGCGACGACCCTTCTCAGCCTTCTTCGCAGCGGGCTGCTGCTTACTGCCTGTCTCATGGGTAGGGGTTTCTCCTTCTGGACATCGGCGCGCTATCGCGCCGAAAAGTGCGGCGGGAGGCGGTGGACCGCGGTCCCGGGCGGGCCGGTCAGGACCCTAGGGCGGGGCGCCCTCAGGCTGTGAGAGCGCTCTACCGAATGCTTGAAGCACAGCGCTCAGGGCACAGCCGATCCCCGGCGGTCGCTCCTTTGCGGGGCGACCGCCCGGACCGCGAGTGCGGCGCTCGTCCGCGTCAGGCGGACTCGCGCTGGACCAGCGAGGTCGGCAGCTTGTTCTGGGTCTCCGAGATCGACTCGTGCTCGATCAGGGCCATGACTTGCCTGGCCATGACCGCGCCCTGCTCCTCCACCGGCTGGCGCACGGTGGTGAGCGGCGGCATGGTGTGCTGGGCGATCGGGTCGTCGTCGAAGCCGACCACCGCGACGTCCTCCGGCACCCGTCGCCCGGCCCGGCGCAGCGCGCGCAGGGCGCCCGCGGCCATCAGGTCGGAGGCGGCGAACACCGCGTCCAGGTCGGGGCGGCGTTCGAGCAGCCGGGTCATCGCGTGCTCCCCGGAGGCCTGGGAGAAATCGCCGTAGCCGATCAGGGCCGGTAGGCCGGCGGCTTCGAGCATGTCCCGGTAGCCGGAGAGGCGGTCGATGCCCACGGCCATGTCGCGCGGTCCCGCGATCGTGACCACGCGGCGGCGGCCCGAGCGCAGCAGGTGGCCGACCGCGGTGCGCGCGCCTCCGGAGTTGTCGGCGTCCACGTACCAGGCGCCGCAGGGAACCAGGGGTCTGCCACACACGACGGTCGGGATGCCCGCGGCCTGCAGGGTAAGCAGCAGCGGGTCACGACCGTGCGCGGAGACGAGCATCACGCCGTCCGCACTGCCACGCCGGATGTAGCGCTCGGCGGCGGCGTACTCGTTCTGGTCGTGTACGACCAGGAACGCGAGTTGCAGCCCGGCCGCAGACAGGGTGCGGGAGGCACCCCACAGCAGACGGGCGAAGAAGGGATCTGAGAAGAACCGCGCGCTGGACTCGGTGACGATGGCGGCGACCGAGCCGCTGCGCGAGGTCTGCGCCCGCGGGGCACGCCAGCGCACGTAGCCGAGACGCGCCATGGCGTCCTCCACGTGGCTGCGCGCGCCGATGCTGACGCGGGCTGATCCATTGAGCACTCGCGAGGCGGTCGCCTCGGAGACCCCGGCGAGCGCGGCGACGTCGGCCAGGGTGGGCTTGCCGAACTGAGCCTTGTCCAGGTGGGTTCCGACGGCGAGCGCGGTGTCGGTTTGCTGGGGCAACTGCGACCTCCACGGTGAGGTTTCAGTAACACGACGCACGGTTGATCGGGCGGCGACTCTAAGTCGATCGGGGACCCGGGTGGGTTGCCGGTCCGCACGAACTTTTTTCGGTTTCCTCACGGAAACCGGGCTGAGGCGGGGTGGATGAGCGAGCGCGAAGTGTGGGAGCGCTCTCTCGGAGGTGGGCACAGCGTTGCGAGCCGGAAACCCGCCGTCAAGAGTGTCCGGTAAGCGATTACTCGAGGCCCGGCTTCGGACAGGTCAACAGGGCGCTGATCGTCCCGGCTTGCCTGAAACTTTCATAAACCGGTCAAGTAAGGCTATTGTCCGTTCAGCCGACCGGAGCCTGCTCCACCTCGTTGATTGTCGGCACGCTGACCTGCGCGGGAGCGGTCCCGAAGGAATCGAGGCGCACATCGCCGGTGGTCACAGCGCCCGCGCCGGCCAGCGCGAACTCGATCTTGGTGGGCGTGCCCGAACCGTCGGTCCACACGTCGAAGCGCAGCGTCGGGGGGAGCCCGGCCAGCGACGCGACCAGGTTCGGATCGGCGATGTGCTGGTCAGCCTCGGCCGTCTCGATGGTCCCGGAAAGGTGTCCGGAAGCGACCAACCGGACCTCGTGGTACGCCCGAAGAAGTTGCGCGACGAGCTGTGGATTGCAGAAATCCCCGAAAGTTGCATTGGCGTCGTCGACCTTGAGCCACTTCTTGCCGGCGCTCTGCGCGGTCCCGGGGACGAGCGAGACGTACTCCACCCCGGAGGCGGACAAGATGGTGGTCTTGACGGAGTTGAGCGTCCCGTCCATCCGGGCCAGACCGGTGGCGGCGTCCCAGGTCCCTGACATCTTGATCGACTCGGTGCTCGGCGCGGGCGAGGGCCCCGGCTGCGGGCTCGAGGTCTGGACGGCGCCGGGACCGTTGGGCACGTGCGTGTCGACGGTCAGCTTGAAGGTCTTGGTCGCGTCGAGGCTCCCGGCCGCCTGCTGGAGCTGCGTCGTGGCGCTCTCGCCCGCGGTCGCGGGTGGCGAACTGGAGCAGCCGCCGAGCCCGAAGGCGCCCGCGGTCGCGGCGACCGCCACGACCAGCGCCGATCTAGCGGGCAAAGGCCCGAGTATCGGAAGGCGACGAATACGCACTGATGCACTCCAGCGGCCCATTGCGCCACCGTAGAGATCGCCGAATGCGGCGCGGAACGGTCTTTCACGACTTTCACGCGCGCCACGGAAGGTCTTAGCGTGCTCTCAGCCGGTGAGACGCCCGTGGGGTGCGGTAACGCTGCGGAAATGGATTCAACTCGACGATAAGGTTCGGCCGGCCGACTGAGTAAACGTCAGTCGACCGGCCAACCACAAGCCGGCCCGCTAGCTACACCGCAGCCGTTTCCGAGGCGGCGTCCGACAGCGGGGTCTGCAACGGGAAGTGGCACGCGGCCACGTGGTCGTCGCCGAACCGCCGCAGCAACGGCTCCTCGATCGCGCACCGGTCCTGGGCAAGCGGGCAGCGGGTGCGGAACCGGCAGCCCGACGGCGGATCGATCGGGCTGGGCAACTCGCCCTTGACCGCCGCGGTGCGCTTCGCCTTCTCGATCTCCGGCTCCGGGACCGGAATCGCCTCGAGCAGACCGGCGGTGTAAGGGTGCGCGGGGCGCTCGTAGATGTCCTGCCCGCCGCCGACTTCCACCATCTTGCCGAGGTACATCACGCCGATCCGGTCGGCCAGGTACTTGACCACGGCCAAGTCGTGCGAGATCACGACGTAGGACAGGCCGTGCGCGGCCTGCAGCCGCTTCATCAGGTTGAGAACCTGCGCACGGATCGACACGTCGAGCGCTGATACCGGCTCGTCGGCGACGATCAGCTTCGGGTTGAGGATCAGCGCACGAGCAAGCCCCAGCCGCTGGCGCTGCCCGCCGGAGAACTCGTGCGGGAACCGCTCAAGCGCGCTCTTCGGCAGGCCGACCTCGCCGAGCAGGTCCGAGACCCGCGCCAACTGCTCCCGCGAGCTACCGATTCCTTGCACGGCAAGCGGTTCGCGCAGAATGCCGCTCACCCGCATCCGCGGGTCCAGCGAGCCGTACGGGTCCTGGAACATCATCTGCAGATCGCGCCGCTTGTGGCGCAGCTCGCGGCCGCGCAGCGCGGAGATCCGCTCACCGGCGAGGGTGACCGCCCCGCTGTCCGGGCGCTCCAGCGCGACGATCATCCGGCCCAGCGTGGTCTTGCCGCAGCCGGACTCGCCGACCAGGCCGAAGGTCTGTCCGGGACCGAGCGAGAGGGAGACTCCGGAGACCGCCTTGACGCTGGTGCGGTTGCGGCCGAACAGGTCCGCGCCGAGCGGGAACTCCTTGACCAGATCGACGACTTCGAGCAGCGGGCGCTCGCCGGTGTCGGCAACCGGGCCGGGCGCGGCCGGGCGGTCCTGCGCGGTGGTGGCCGAGCTCAGTTCGAGCGGACCAGACACCGGATGCCAGCAGGCGAAGCGGTGCGCCGCGGTCTCGCCGGTGAGACGCGGTTCGTCCTCGCGGCACTGGTCGGTGGCGTACGCGCAGCGCGCCGCGTAACGACAGCCGGCCGGCGGGTTGGCCAGGTCCGGCGGGATACCGGGGATCGAGTAAAGGCGCTGTGTGTTGTCCTGCGCCAGCCTCGGGATCGAGGCCAGCAGACCCTGCGTGTAGGGGTGGCGCATGCGGGCGAACAGCCGTGTGGTGTCGGTGGTCTCCACGATCTTGCCCGCGTACATGACGTTGACCCGGTCCGCGTGCCCTGCGACCACGCCCATGTCGTGCGTGATCAGGATCATCGCCATGCCGAGCCGGTCCTTGAGGTCCGCCAGCAGGGTCAGGATCTGCGCCTGGATGGTCACGTCGAGCGCCGTGGTCGGTTCGTCGGCGATCAGCACCTTCGGCTCGTTGGCCAGCGCCATCGCGATCATGACGCGCTGGCGCAGGCCGCCGGAGAGCTGGTGCGGGAAGTCGTCGAGCCGTTCCTTCGGCCGGGGCAGGCCGACCAGCGCGAGCACTTCGGCGGCGCGTTCGCGCGCCTGCTGCTTGTTCAGGCCGCGGTGCAGCCGCACCGGCTCGGCGACCTGATAGCCGATCGTCTTGGTCGGGTCGAGCGAGGTCAGCGGGTCCTGGAAGACCATCGCGATCTCGTTGCCGCGCACCTTGCGCATCTCGGCCTGGTCGAGGCCGACCAGTTCCCGGCCGTCCAGCACGATCGACGACTCGCCGACGATGTGGCCGCCCGGCGGCAGCAGCCCCATCAGGGACAGGCCGGTCATCGACTTGCCGCAGCCGGATTCGCCTACCAGGCCCAGGGTCTCGCCGGGGTTCAGGTAGAACGAGACGCCGTCCACGGCCTGGACGACGGACCTGCTCAGTTGGATGTGGGTCTTGAGGTCGCGGACCTCGAGGATGGGAGCCATCAGCCCTCTTCGCCTTCCTGCTTCTCACACACGGCCTAGTCTCCGAACCTCAGCGCTTGCGCAGACGCACGTCGACCGCGTCGCGCAGTCCGTCGCCGATCAGGTTGAACGCCATCACGACGAGGACCAGGCAGATTCCGACCGGATAGACCAGCCACCAGTAGCCCGCGACCAGCGAGCCGACCCCGTCGGAGAGCTGGTCGCCCCAGTCGGTGTTCGGGTACTGCACGCCGAAGTTCAGGTAGCCGAGGGCGGCCAGGGCCAGGATCGCGTCGGCGATCTGGAAGGTGATGTTGACGATCACCGTGCCCATGGCGTTCGGAATCAGGTGCTTGAAGATCAGGTGAATGTTCGAGCCGCCCATCGCCTTCGACGCGGCCACGTAGTCGCGGGTGCGCAGCGTCAGCACCTCGCCGCGCACCAGGCGGGCGGGCAGCAGCCAGGAGAACACCCCGAGGATCAGCGACATGTTCCAGGTGTTCGAGCCGTACCTGTGCGCCATGATCAGGACGATGAGCAGGAACGGGATCGACAGGATGGTGTCGACGATGCGCATCATCACGGCGTCGACGACCCCGCCGATCAGCCCGGACACGGCGCCCCACAGCGTGCCGATCACGGTGGCGATGAAGGCGGAGAGGAAGCCGATCTTGAGCGAGGTCTGCCCGCCGAGCATGATCCGGCCGAGCACGTCGAATCCGTTGCCGTCGGTGCCCATCGGATTGCCGGGACCAGGCGGGGTGTCGGTGTTCGTGAGGTCCGTGCTCAGCTGATCCGTGTGGTAGACCAGCGGGCCGAGGAAGCAGAACACGACGAAGAACACCAGCAGCACCACGCCGGCCACGGCCAGCTTGTTGCGCAGGAACTCGCGTAGCACCAGCCGCCAGCCGCTGGTGACCACGAGGACCTCGCCGCCCTCCGGCGGCTGCGAGGCGGGGGCCGGTTCGAGTGAGAGGTCGATGAGGCTCACTGGTGCTCCCTCGGACGGCTGGACGCGTGCGGGTTCTGGGCTGGGATCCGGTGCATGGTCACACCAGCCTGATCCGCGGGTCGGCGATACTCAGCAGGATGTCCGCGATCAGGTTGCCGGCCACGGTGAAGATGGCGCCGAGCAGCGTGTACGCCAGCACGATGTTGTAGTCGTCCACCTGCAGGCCGTTGACGAACAGCAGGCCGAGTCCGTTGATGTTGAAGGCGAACTCGATCAGCAGGTTGCCGCCGATCAGCGCGGGCAGCGAGATGCCGACCAGGGTGATCATCGGCAGGCAGGCGTTGCGCACCAGGTGCCGGCCGAGCACCAGCCGCTCGGACAGTCCCTTGGCCCGGACCACCTTGATGTAGTCCTGCGCCAGCACGTCCAGCGAGGATGAACGCTGATAGCGCGAGTAGCCGGCCACGGCCGTGCTGGAGAGCGCGACGATCGGCAGGATCAGGTCCTTGACATTGCCGAGCGCGGCGGTGAGGGACTGGTCCTGGCCCACTCCCGGGTCCACCCAGTTGAGCGCGATCGCGAAGACCTGGATCAGGATGATCGCGAAGAAAAACACTGGCATCGAGTAGAGCACGAATGTCACACTCGTCGCGGCGACGTCGCCGAAGGTGTTGCGCTTGATCGCCTGGTAGATGCCGAGCGGGACGGCGACCACCACGGCCAGTACGAGGGAGCTGCCGGAGAGGAACGCACTGAGCGGGGCCTTCTCGCTGAGCAGCGCGGTGACCGACTGGTTGAAGTGGTAGGACCAGCCCAGGTTCCCGTGCAGCAGCCGGTTGAGATAGGTCAGGTACTGCTGGATCAGCGGCCGGTCGAAGCCGTTGGCGTGGTCGTAAGCCTTGATCGCGGCTGGCGTGGCCTTGGGTCCCAAGGTGGCGAGTGCCGCCGCGTTGGCCGGGGCGACGATGTGCAGCATCGCGAAGGTCAACAGGGTGACGCCGAGGACGATCACGATCGCCGTCCCGAAGCGCCGGATGAGATAGCCGGCCATGACCGGGATCTCCTCCTCTTAGTCGTGCCGATGGAGGAATAGTCGCTGCGATGGAAAACCGGACGGGGTCTGTCAGCCGCGGCCCGGGTACCGCTCGGCCCGCCCGCTCCCGGGGAGGAGTGCAGGCGGGCCTATCCGCGGTATCGGCGTGCCGCGGGGCCGGTAAACCGTCCCCGCGGCACGAATCCGAAGCACTACTTGGTGAAGTACCAGTCCTCGGGGTTCAGGCCGAACTGGGTCAGCGTCTCGAACGAGGCGGCCGGGCCGGAGATGTTGGTCTTCCAGGCGTAGATCCGGTCCTCGTTCGGCTGGAAGATGCCCGGCTGGTCGGCGGTGACCGCGGCCAGTTCCTTCTGGATCGCGTTCGGGTCCGTCGAGTTGAGCGAGGCGTTGATCAGCGTGTCCAGCGCCGGGTCGGAGAAGCCGCCCTGGTTGTACGAGCCGCCGGTGTTGAACAGGTTGTCGGTCGACGGGTAGGTGCCGTTGGTGAAGCCGCCGAAGTCTCCGGCGCCCCAGTTGGCGTTGTTCTTCGGCGAGCTGGGCACCGACTCGTTCGCGATGATGTTGTTGAACGTGTCGGACTTGAGCGTGACGTTGACGCCGATCTTCTTCAGGTTGCCCACCCACGAGGTGACCAGGGCGGTGGTCGCCGCCTTGGACGAGGTGTAGTAGAGCACGAAGGAGATGTCCTGGCCGGCCGTGATGCCCGCGCCGCACTGGTTGGCGCCGGTACCCGGGCTGGCGCAGGTGGTCTTGCCGTTCGGCACGACGGTCCAGCCGTGGTCCTTGAGCAGCTTGGTCGCGGCGTCCACCGAGAACGGGAACGGGTTGGTCAGCGCGTTGGCCGGCGTGTACGGCGACTGCGGGGCGACCGGCACGGAGCCGTAGGCCGGCGCGGCGGCGCCGTGGTAGATGCCCTTGATCTCAGCGTCTTCGTCCTGCAGGTGCGCGAAGGCCTGGCGCACGTAGAGCTGGCCGATGACCTTGTCGAAGTTGTCGGTGGTGTCCTTGAAGTTGTAGTAGATGTAGTTGAAGCCGAAGTCCGGCAGTCCGTAGACCGCGTACTGCTTCGCGGTCAGCTTGCCGGTCTGGGTGTAGTCCTTCGACGGGACGTAGCCGACGTCGAGGTTGCCGGCGAGCAGGTCGTTGAACTCGGCGTCGTCAGAGGTGTACGACAGCTCGTCGAGCTCGGCGATGTGCGGCTTGCTCGCGCCGGTGTAGGCGGTGTTCGCCTTGAAGTTGGCCGCGCCGGTGGAGGCGTTGTAGTAGCTGATCTTGAACGGGCCGTCCACGGTCTGCCACAGCGGGTCGGTCTGGTAGGTCGACAGGCTGGCGGACTGCTTGGCCAGGAAGTCGTAGATCGCCTTGGCGTTGGCCGGGTTCGTGTAGTCGAGCGTGGCGCCGTTCTCGGAGGTCTTCGCCCAGGCCTTGGCCGGCATCGGAATGATCAGGCCGAGCTCGGAGTCCAGGACCCAGGTCGGGTTGTACACCTTGTCGAAGGTGAAGCTGATCGTGTTCGCGTCGGTCGCCGTCATGTTCGTGACGTTGTCCGGGAACTGGCCCGGGGTGTAGTTGCCCGAGTTCGCGGCGTTCTCCTTCACCGCGGCCTTGAGCTCGTCGACGTAGAAGATCACGTCCGCGGTGGTGACCGGCGAGCCGTCGGACCAGGTGTACTTGCCGTTCAGCTTGATCGTGAAGGTCTTGCCGTCTGCGGACACCGTCGGGGCCGCGTCGGTCATCGACTTGCTGTAGTCGATCGTGGGGACGGCGCCCTTCGGACCCCAGAACAGCGGCCGCCAGCTGAGCTGGTTGAACTGGTTGATGTCGTAGACCGAGGAGTTCGCCGCGGTCACGATCGGCAGGATGTTGTTCGGGTCCTGACCGGCGTCCTGGGCGATCTTGAGGGTGCCGCCCTCCTTGACAGTGTTCGACTGCGCCGGGATGGATCCGAAGGCGTAATTCGCCGCGACCTTGACCTGGGGCTTGGACGCGCCCGAAGAAGAGCACGCGGAGAGCGCGAGCGCGCCGGAAGCGAATACCGCCCCCGCCGCCAACCAGCGGGAGTTCTTCATAGTCATGGCCTGATCCCAACTCCTCAACGAGACTGGCACGCGGGCGAACCCGACGGCCTTATTGATCCCCGGACGATTGATCCCCGGACACTGACACCGACCAAAGTCGCCGTCTGCGACACAGCCTGATAGTGGTTACCCGGTGCTGTCCAGAGCCTGCAGATCAAGAACCAATTACGTTAAGGCGCAGCAATAGAAACGGCATTTCCGTCCCGTTACGCGTTCGGGCAGAACGCGTCAATAGGGTCCGCGAGA
Source organism: Actinocrinis sp. (assembly GCF_035605935.1). Classification (GTDB taxonomy): domain Bacteria; phylum Actinomycetota; class Actinomycetes; order Streptomycetales; family Catenulisporaceae; genus Actinocrinis. The sequence goes on from NZ_DATNGK010000289.1 coordinate 26,106, forward strand.
TATAGGGAAAACCCTCGGTGGAACGGAAAGACGAATTCACCCCCGGGTGTGACGCCCGATCACTCGTCGGGCGTACACCCAGCAGGATATGACGTCGCGTCAGCTGTAGGAACCGACCCGCTCGTCCGCCATCACCGGGAAGTGACAGGCGGCGCGCTGCGTGGCGGAGCCGCCGGACTTGACCTCGAGCGGCGGTTCGACGGTGGCGCAGATCTCCTGAGCCTTCCAGCAGCGGGTGCGGAACCGGCAGCCGGAGGGCGGGTTGATCGGCGAGGGTACGTCACCGGTGAGCAGGATCCGCTCACGCCCTGAGGCCTCTTTGCGTTCCGGGTCGGGGATCGGCACCGCGGAAAGCAAAGCGTTCGTGTAGGGATGCAGCGGACGGCCGTAAAGATCGTCGCGTTCCGCGATCTCCACCACCTTGCCGAGGTACATCACCGCGACCCGGTCCGAGATATGCCGCACCACGGAAAGGTCGTGCGCGATGAACACATAGGCCAGGCCGAGTTCCGCCTGCAGATCCTCGAAGAGGTTGACCACCTGCGCCTGGATCGACACGTCGAGCGCGGAGACCGGCTCGTCCGCCACGATCAGCTTCGGCCGCAACGCGATCGCCCTGGCGATGCCGATGCGCTGGCGCTGGCCGCCGGAGAACTCGTGCGGGTACCGGTTGTAGTGCTCGGGGGAAAGGCCGACCAGCGAGAGCAGGTCCTGCACCGCGCGCTTGATGCCGTGCTCGGTCTTGACGCCCTGGATCTGGAACGGCGCCCCGACGATCGCGCCGACCGTCTGGCGGGGGTTGAGCGAGGACTGCGGGTCCTGGAACACCATCTGAATGTCGCGGCGCAGCGGCCGCAGCGAACCGGGCCGCAGGTGGGTGATGTCCCGCCCCTCGAACACGACCTTGCCGCCGGTGGGCTCGAGCAGCCGGGTCAGCAGCCGGCCGGTGGTCGACTTACCGCAACCGGACTCGCCCACCAGGCCCAGCGTCTCCCCGGTGTGCACGGTCAGGTCGATCCCGTCCACCGCTTTGACCGCGCCGACGGTCCGCCGCAGCAGGCCGCGCCGGATCGGGAAGTGCTTCTGAAGCCCGGAGACGGACAGCAGCTCTTCGGTCGTCGAGTGAGTGTCAGTGCTCATAGGTGCGGCCGGATTTCCTCGTTGAAGATCTGCTTGCGATCGGCGGACGACATGTGACAGGCGACCAGGTGCCGCGGGTCGACCGGGCGCAGCTGCGGCACCTCGGTCTCACTGCGGCCGTGGTTGCGGACGGCGAACGCGCAGCGGGGGTGGAACGGGCAGCCGGACGGCACATTGATCAGCGACGGCGGAGTGCCCGGAATCGGCAGCAGCCGCTCGAGCACGGGGCGGTCCAGGCGCGGCATCGAGCCGAGCAGACCCCAGGTGTAAGGGTGCTGCGGTTCGGTGAACACGGTCTTGGCCGGGCCGTACTCGATGGCCTTGCCCGCGTACATGACCATGATGTTGTCCGCGAGTTCCGCGACCACGCCCAGGTCGTGCGTGATGATGATCAGAGCGCTGTTGAACTCCTGCTGCAGGTCGCGCATCAGGTCCAGGATCTGCGCCTGCACCGTCACGTCGAGCGCCGTGGTCGGCTCGTCCGCGATCATCAGTTGCGGGTCGCACACCAGGGCCATGGCGATCATCGCGCGCTGGCGCATACCGCCGGAGAACTGGTGCGGATAGTCGTCCACGCGCGAGGTCGGCTGCGGAATGCCGACCCGGTCGAGCATTTGAATCGCGCGCTGGCGTGCCTCGCTCTTGGAGGCCTTGTGGTGCACCCGGTACGCCTCGGCGATCTGGTCGCCGACCTTGTAGTAGGGGTGTAGCGAGGAGAGCGGGTCCTGGAAGACCATCGCCACCTTCTCGCCGCGCAACGCCCGCAGCTCCGCCGCGTCGGCGTGCACCAGTTCCTGGCCGTCCAGCCAGATCTCGCCGGACATCAGGGCCCCGCCGCGGCCGCGCTTGTTGGCGCGCTTGTGCAGGCCCATCAGCGAGAGGGAGGTGACCGACTTGCCGGAGCCGGACTCGCCCACGATGCCGAGGGTCTGCCCGCGCTCGAGCTTGAAGTTGATCCCGTCCACCGACTTGACCAGGCCGTCGTCGGTCTGGAAGTGCACCTTCAGGTCCCGCACGTCCAGGAACGCGGCCGGTCCCTCCAGCGTCGATTCGGAGATCGGGAACTCCTGGTCCGTGGTCATCCAAGCCTCACTCGCGGGTCGAGCACTCCGTAGAGCAGGTCCACAATCAAGTTGGCGGCGACGATGAAGAAGCTCGCCATGAGCGTGACGCCCATGACCACCGGGATGTCGCTGCGGCCGATAGCGTCCACCGCGTCGAAGCCGATCCCGTGGAACCCGAAGATCTTCTCGGTGACCACCGCGCCGCCGAGCAGGTAGCCGAAGTCGAGGCCGAACATGGTGATGATCGGGGTGTAGATGGCGCGCATGGCGTGCTTGCCGACCACGTTCCACTCCGGCAGGCCCTTGGACCGCGCGGTGCGCACGTAGTCCTCGTTGAGCGTGTCGAGCATGGTGGATCTGGTGATTCGGGCATAAGCGGCGGCGGAGATGAACGCCAGGACCGCGCACGGCCAGAAGATGTTCAGCGCCCAGTTCCAGGGGTTCTGGGTGAACGGCACGTACTGGATCTGGTCCATGAAGTGCAGCTGGTACTGCACCAGCAGCGCGACCACCAGGGCGGTGAAGTTCACCGGCATCGAGATTCCGGCCAGCGCCACCACGATGATCGAGCGGTCGGCGAGCCGGCCCTTGTTCAGTGCCGCGACGACGCCGCCGAGGACGCCGAAGAACAGCCACAGCGCCGCGGCACCGATGGCCAGGGAGAAGGTGACCGGGAAGTCGGCGATCAGCTTCGGCCACACCAGCTGGCTGGTGATGTACGAGTAGCCGAGGCAGGGGGCCGGGCAGCTGAGCGCCACCGAACCGTTGCCGAAGGTGCGCCCGGTGAAGATCCCGGTGAAGTAGTTCCAGTACTGCACGACCAGCGGCTGGTTGAAGCCGAGCTTCTGGCCGATGGCCGCGACCGTGGCCGGGGTCTGGCCCTTGCCGGCGTACGTGGCGGCGAGGTTCTCGCCGAACCACTGCGGCATCACGTAGGAGATGATGAATGTAATGATGCTGACGACAATGATGACCAGCGCGGCCTGGAAGAGTCGTCTAAGGATGTAAGCGAACACTGATATCGGCCGGTTCCGGCACGGGGGCGGATCTCGATCGGAGATCCGCCCCCACGCCGCCCTACGCCTTCACCTGCTTCCAGTTCTGCTCGCGAAAGGAGGGTTTACCTTCCGGCCGTGGCCGGACTCAGGATCCGGCGTGGCCCAGCGCAGCCAGGTCGACCTCGCCGTTGTAGGCCTGCGTGATGTAGTAGTTCGTCACGTTCTTGCCGCGGGCGATCAGCAGGCTGTCGAAGCCGTACGGGATGTACACGGCGTCGGACATGACCTGCGCGTCGACCTTGGCGCCCAGCGTGGCGTTCTGCGACGGGTCGGTGTTGGCCTTCATCTGGTCCAGCAGGCCGTTGACCACCGGGTCGTTCAGGCGGCCGTAGTTCGAGCCGCTGCTGGTCGCCGAGAGCAGGCGGCCGTCGGTGATCTGCGAGAAGAACGCGAACGGGGAGGGCCAGTCCGGGCCCCAACCAGCCGCACCGAGACCGAAGCCCTTGCTCTTCATCACGTCGGGACGCTGCAGGTTCTGGCTGTAGTACTTCGAGCCCTCAACCTGCGTGATGTTGGTGGTGATGCCGACACGGGACAGCGCGTTCTGCAGCGCGGTGGCGAAGCCGGGGCCCTTACCGGTGTTCACGGTGATGATGCCGGTGGAGAAGCCGTTCGGCTGACCACAGGCCTGCAACTCCTGCTTGGCCATGGTCACGTCGCCCTTGGAGTCCGGACCGGTCGGGTACGGGTTGGCGTTCGTGTGACCCTGCACGCCCGGAGGCAGCATGGTGTTGGCCAGCTTGGCACCGGCGATCTCGCCGCCACGCGCGTTGACCAGGTCGACCTTGTTGAGCGCGTAGGCCACGGCCTTGCGGCAGTGGATGTTGTTGAACGGCGCGACGTCCTGGTCGATCGTGACGTACCGGGTGGCGTTGGCCGCCGGGTTGTCCGTGTACTTCTTCTTCGCCGGGTTGCTCAGCACCGCGGCCACGTCGGCGGGCTGCAGGCCACCGCCGTCGTACTCGGCGTCGACCGTGCCGGCCAGGATGGCGGCGTCCAGCCCGTTCGGGTCCCAGTCGGTCTTGACCGTGATCTTGTCCGGCAGGGCCGGGTCATTCGGGTCGCTGGCCGCGGACCAGTTCGGGTTACGGGCCAGGTCGATCGTCTTGCCCGCGACGTACGAGGTGATCTCGTACGGGCCGCTGGAGACCACGTGCGTGTTGTAGTTCAGGCCGCCGGTCGACGCGTTCTGGTCCACGTCGATCGGGACCGGCGCGGTCTGCGGCATGGTCAGCACGTAGGGGAACTCGCCGTACTTGCTCACCAGGTGGAACACCAGGGTGGTGTCGTCCGGGGTGTCCACGCCGGTCAGGCCGAGGTGGTCCGCCGCCTTGTCCTTGTACGGACCCGGGTACTTGCCGTCGGTCAGCAGCGAGGAGAAGTACTCGGGGCCGGCCGGGTTCACCGAGTCGAGCGCGTAGGAGCGCTCGATCGCGTACTTGACTTCCTTGGAGGTGATCGGCTCGCCGTTGGAGAACTTCTGGCCGGAGCGGATCTTCACCGTCCAGGTCAGACCGTCCGCCGAGGAGGTCGGAGCCGCGGCCGCGAGGCCGGGAACCAGCTGCGTCGACTGGGCGCCGGGCGCACCGATCTTGTAGGTCATCAGGGTACGCGCGTAGTACCGGGAGAAGTTCCAGGAGTACGCGTAGTACTGGTTGACCGGGTCCACCGAGTCAAGGTCCTGCGAGCCGCCGAGAACGAGCGTACCGCCCTTGTGCGTGGAGGGATTCACCACGCCGGTGACACCGTAATTGAACTTGATCGTGTCGGCAGGATTGGCGGAACCGCCGCTGCTGCCGCCCTTGCTGCTACTGCATGCGGTAGCGACCGACGCGACTAGCGCGGCCGCCGCGGCCGCCGCGGCGATCTTGGTTGTACGCTGCATTCCGTGAATGCCCCTTTCAGGACTGCGCAACGGAGGGGTGTTCTGTTGGAAAACCGGAACGGTCGCTTCTAGCGGCCGGCCCGGGGGTCTAGGGCGTCGCGCAGGCCGTCTCCGAAGAGGTTGAAGGCGAGCACGGTGAGGAACACGGCGAGTCCGGGGACCAGCATGAAGGCCGGGTCGACCTGGTAGAAGTCCACGGCCGTGGAGAGCATCTGCCCCCACGAGGCGTTCGGCGGCGGGGTGCCGACGCCAAGGAAGGAGAGATAGGCCTCGAGCACGATGTTCGCTGGGATCGCCAACGAGGTGTACACCAGGATCGGGCTGGCAAGGTTGGGCAGGATCTCGCGGAAGATGATCCGGCTCGGGCGGGCGCCCAGGACGCGGGCCGCGTCGACGAACTCACGATCGCGCAGCGAGAGCACGAGGCCGCGGATGAGCCGGGCCTGATACGCCCAGCTGAAGATGCCGATGACGGCGATCATGACCACCAGGTGCACGCCGTAGGCGCCGAGGCCGAAGGCCTGGCTGGGGATGATCGAGCCGATGGCGATCAGGAAGATCAGGATCGGGAAGGCCAGGAACACGTCGGTGATCCGGGAGAGGATCCCGTCGGTCCAGCCGCCGAAGTAGCCGGCCACGGAGCCGATGATGATGCCGAAGACCATCTGCAGCGCGGTCGCGGCCAATGCCACGATGAGGCTGGGCCGCACGCCGATGACGATGCGGGCGAACAGGTCCCGGCCGTTGACGGGCTCGAGACCGAAGGGGTGATTAAAGCTCATTCCGCCGCGCGCACCGTACGGCAGCAGGGAACCCGGGTCGACCAGGTTGCCGTTGAACTGGTTGGGATCGAGGCCCATCGCATGGTTGATGACGTCGGCGAAGATCGCCAGCAGAATCAGCAGCGCGATGAACGCGCCGCTGGCCATGGCGAGTTTGTCGCGCTTGAGCCGGTCCCAGGCGATCCGGCCCAGGGAGCGACCCTCGATCGGGTTTCCCGGGATCGCCGGTATACCCACTTCGGCGGCTTCGTCAGCCGCCGTGTTCGGCACAGTCATCGTGGTGTGACGTCCTCGTCGTTCGCGGTGGAACCCGTCGGGACCAGGTTGGTAAGCGGTATGCGGATCTTACGTGCTTACTCCGGGCCTGCCGGTCCGGGGTCGTGCTGCTCAGCCGCATTCCTCGGATGTGATCCGATTGTGCGACATGATGGGACAAATCCCGCAATCGGGGTGGGCGACGGCCAAATTACGCAGGCCAGGGTGCCCTGAGCGACGGATTCTGCGGTCCGCGCCGTCCCTGATCGCGGGAATTCCTACCATGCCCCGTCTGGGAGAACAATCCTCGGCGTTGCTTCCCGGCGGAACACCCGTGCGGCAATGTGTGTCCGAACTGTGATGGAACCCGTACCTCTCCGAGTTCCAAGGCGGTTGTTGTCCTGATCATCCCATACTCGCTGTATGTGGTTGTTCATGCAGCTGTGACAACAGCTTCAACCGCGCCGACCAAAGTCGGAGTGCATCGTGGCCGAATTGTTGTCAGACCCGTGCCGCTTGGTCACCCAAGGAGCCCAGCTCCGGGCGGGTTACGCTGGTGAGCCGTGATCAGTTCTCCTGCGGCGGCACCGCTATCGCATCACCCGTTCGAGGCACCGGTACGGCCGGATGGCGTCAAGCCGATTTCGGCGGCGGCAGGCGAATCGCGTGCTGCTCGTGAATCGAGCCCAGCGCGCGAATCGAGCGCGCAGCAGGAATCAGGGGACGTGACCGAATCTCGCGGTGCACAGCAATCCGGAGCGGTACGGGAATCCGGCACCGAGCCGAACACCGCGGCGGCCGAATCCGCTTCGCTGCGGGACACGGTATGGGACGTGGCTGTGGTCGGCGCCGGCCCGGCCGGAGCGAGCGCCGCCCGCGAGGCGGCACTGGCCGGAGCGCAGGTCGTCCTGCTCGATCGGGCTACCTTTCCCCGATATAAGACCTGCGGCGGCGGCCTGATCGGCCTGTCCCGCGAGGCGCTGCCCGAAGGCTTCGAACTGCCGGTCCAGGAGTGGATCGACGCGATCACGTTCACTCAGCAAGGGCGCAAGGAGCGGACTAAGCGCGACCGGAACGGCGGCATGCTGGCGCTGGTCAATCGCACGGACTTTGACCACGCGCTGGTCAAGGCGGCGGTGGAGGCTGGGGTCGAGCTGCGTGAGGGCGTCGTGGTGACCGGGGTCGAACAGGCCGAAGCGCCGGAAATGAGCACGGAAGACCCAGTGCAGGACCTAGCAGCGGCGGTATCGCTGACGCTCGCGGACGGGTCGCGGGTGCGTGCTCGTGCAGTGGTCGGCGCGGACGGCTCGGCCAGCCGAGTGGCCCGCCATGTCGGCGTGACCTGCCGTCAGGTGGACCTCGGCTTGGAGGCGGAGATCCCGGTGCCGCCGCAGATCGCGGCGCGCTGGGCCGGTCGGGTGCTGATCGACTGGGGACCGGTGCGCGGTTCGTACGGATGGGTCTTCCCGAAAGGCGATGCACTGACGGTCGGCGTGATCGCGGCGCGTGGCGGGGGCGAGGAGACCCGGGCGTACTACCGGCAGTTCATCGAACAGCTCGGACTTGCCGGACTGCCGGCCGCGCAGGACTCCGGTCATCTGACCCGCTGCCGCACCGCGGAATCGCCGCTCTGCCGCGGGCGGGTGCTGGTGGCCGGCGACGCGGCCGGTCTGCTGGACCCATGGACCCGCGAGGGCATCTCCTACGCGCTGCGTTCCGGTCGCCTGGCTGGGCAGGCGGCGGCCCGGATGGCCGCCGCGGGGCCGCCTTCTGAAGGGCAGGCGGTTGCCGAAGCCGCCGCCGAGTACGCCGCCGAGGTCGAGGCACTACTCGGCGTCGAGATGGCGGCCGGCGAGCGGCTGCTCGCGGCCTTCGAGAAACGCCCCGGCTTCTTTCACGCGGCGGTCACCACGCTGCCGGTCGCCTGGCGTGCGTTCGCAGAGGTCTGCCACGGCCGGACCACCTTCGCCGAGCTGTTGCGCTCGCGCGCCGCCCAGGCCGCACTGCGCGCCATTTCCTAGGGCGCCGCCGGATCGCGGGGTCGCTCTGCCCATCTAGGCGGCCGCTTGGCACAATGAGTACGAGGTCTGTGACGCTCGCCCGTTCGAGCCGCCGCCCTCGTCGTCATGCCGGAACTACTGGGTCGATTGGCGGATCGGTCATGCCACCGCGTTCAACTGCCGGTGCCGAGCCCTCCTCTCCCGCCTCCGAATCCACCCGCGAGCTGGCCCGCAGGTGCGAACCCCTGGTCGATGGATTCGTGCAGCGCGTGGCCGCGGAGTGGGCTGTCCAGCTGCCCGACCATCCGACGCTGCGCGGTGTCGACGTCACGGACGCGGCCCGCCTCGCCGTCCTGACCTTCCTGCAGCGCGTTCAGGGCGCCGAGGGAGCTGTGCAGACTGCCAGAGCGCTGTTCCGGCGGCGTGCGGCGCACCGCGCTGAGGAGGGGATGCCGCTGCCGATCCTGTTGCGCACGTACACGATCGCGGCGCGCGTCGTGTTCGAAGAGCTCTGCCGCGCCGCGCGTCCTGAGGAGACGGCCGCACTGCCGCAGCTCGCGCGGCTGCTGCTGGCCACCCAGGACGAGGCGATCGACGAGGTCACGCAGGCCTATCAGGAGGAGCTTGAACTGCTCGGCTCCGCGCGCCGGGACCGCCGCCGCGAGCTGGTGCGCGACCTGGTCGCCGGAGTGGCCCCGCAGGACCCGGCCGCGCTCGAGGAGTTCGGGCTCGCGAAGGGCGCGACCGTGCTTGCGCTGGGGCTTGGCCGTGCTGAGGAACGAGCGAGCACCGCGACGCCGAAGCGCGCCGACGCGGCGCAGGCCGCGATACACCGTCGGCTGCACCGGCTGCACGAAGCCATCGACACCTACTTCGGCGCGCCGATTCCCGTTCTGCTTGAAGGAACCGGCGGCCACGTACTCGTGCCGCGCTCAGCGGGAGGTGATTCCCTGGCGCCAGCCGCCGCGCGATCGGTCTCCGACGAGCTCGTGCGCGCGCTCGCCGGCGTCTGGGGAGGCGAGATACGGATCGCGGTGACGGTCGCCGAGCAGCCCGAGCAGATCGAGTCCGCCGCGCGCACGGCCGGCGAGATCCTGCGGTTGGTCTGCGCTCTCGGCCGCAGGCCGGGGGTTTACGCGCTTGACGATGTGCTGCTGGAATATCACCTCACCCGGCCCGGCGAGAGTTCGGATCGGCTCAGCACCCTGCTTGATCCGCTGGCCGAGCGACCCGATCTCCTGCGTACGGTGCGCGTATTCCTGGAGGAGGAGTACGACCGGCGCCGCACCGCGAGCCGCCTCGGTCTGCACCCGAACACCGTGGACAACCGGCTCGCCCGGGTGACCGAGCTGACCGGCCTCGATCCGGCCACGCCGCGCGGCGTCGCACTGCTGTTGACCGCGCTGGCGCTGCGTGACCTGCGCTGACTGGCAGCTTGCGGCAGGCAGCGGACTGCGGCAGGTTGGACGAGTGACCATGGATGAGAACGCGCCGCGGGACGCGGCGGAGAAGAACGAAGCGGGGAGCGCCGCCGTCGCCGCTCTGGTGGCCAGGACCGGCGCGCGTCTGGGCGAATATGGGTTCTTCTTCGACTTCGACGGAACGCTGGCCCCGATTCAACAGGACCCTGAGTCGGTGTGGCCGGTGCCGGGCGCTACCGCCGCGCTCGCCTCGCTGGCTCGGAACGCCGGGCTCGCCGCGGTCGTGTCCGCGCGGCCGGTCGCGTTCCTCGCCGGGCGACTTGGCGGCGTGCCCGGTCTGCATCTGCACGGTCTGTACGGACTCGAATACTCGCCGGACGGCGGCGCGACGGTCATCACCGCGCCGGAGGCCGAACCGTACGCGCCGGTGATCGCGCGTGTCGTAGCGCAAGCCCGGGATGCGTTCCCCGGCGCCCTGATCGAGGACAAGCGGCTCTCGTGCGCGCTGCACTTCCGCACCGATCCTTCGCTCGAACCGGCCATCGAGTCCTGGGCCGCGCTGCATGCCGAGGCGCACGGCCTGCGGCTTCAGCACGGCCGGATGGTCGTGGAACTCAAGCCCCCGCTGGATACCGACAAGGGCGCGGTGGTGCTGCGCGCGGCCGGCGATCTGGCCGGAGCTTGGTACTTCGGCGACGATCTCGGCGACCTGCCCGCGTTCGCCGCCTTGGACAAGCTGGCCGCCGAGCAGCCCGGATTCCACGCCGTGCGGGTCGCGGTCGGCACCGCGGAAGGCCGGGGCGCGGCACTCGGCGAGCACGCTGATGTGTTGCTGGACGCGCCGGAATCGGTGCCCACGCTGCTGGATTCGTTGGCCTAGACCGGCCGAAAGCGGGTCTACGACTGACACGACATCGGCGCACCGTGAGAAACTGTCCCGGTGAAGGAGCAACCCCGCATGCGCCCCGTGCCGCTGCTGTATGAGCCGGTTGCCGAGGAAGCGCAGGACAATCGGTTCTTCGGGCTGGACGACATCACCGACGCCGCGGAGTTGCTTGAGCGCGCCACCGATCTGCACACGGCGTTCCGCGCGGCCGCCGACCGGGCCGGCGCGTATCAGGCCATCGCTGCGGCGGAACTGACCGACCCGCGCCGTTTCGACCGGATCACCTACCCCGAGCTGGCCGAGCGGATCGGGGTCACCGAGGCGGTGGCCGAGACGATGGCCGAACGCGGCCGGCAGATCCTCAAGGGCGAGGCCGACGAGCACGGCAGCAGGTATTGAACCGCGCCCGAACGGCGCCGCACTCAAGCAGAACAGCCCATCCTCTGCCGGAAACCGAACATTCGCCTGACAGGAGTGGAGAGCGGCCTTGACCGCCGTCGCGAGTACCCCAGCAACCATCGGAGGCGAGGCCGCGCCGGTCGACGAGCGCGAGGCCCCGCCCCGCCGCTGGCCGCATGTGCTCGGCGTCGGCGCGATCGTCTCGCTGTACGCGGCGCTGTACTCGACCTACCTGCTCATCCTGCACTCGACGCTGCAGGACGGACTCGCCGATGTCGGCGAATACGACCAGGCCATCTCCGGCTACGCGCACTTCATGGGGCCGCACTCCCCCTTCGTCGGGCTGCACGGCGCGGGCGACGCCGGAACCCTGCAACTGGCCGACCACTTCACCCCGCTGCTGGTGCTGTTGGCCCCTTTCTACTGGATCCACGACGGCCCCGAGACGCTGCTGATCGAGACCGGGGTGCTAACCGCGCTGCCGATCATCCCGCTGTGGCTCTTCGTGCGGCGCGCGGTGCGCAACTCGGGGCGGTTCGGCGCGTTCGCCGGGAACCTGTCCGCGTATCTGGTCGTGATCGGCTACGGCGTGACCTGGCCGCTGCAGATGGCGCTGTGGTTCGAGTTCCACGAGGTCTTCCTGGAACTGCCGATCCTGATGTGGATGATCGAGCGGGCTCAGGCCGGACGGCTGCGGCAGGCCGCGCTGATCAGCCTGCTGCTGCTCGGTGTCAAGGACGACATGGGCTTCGTCGTGGCCGTCTTCGGGCTCTATCTCGCCACGAAGGACGCGACGGCGCGGGACTGGTGGCGGCTGCTGCGGCGCGCGCCGCGGCGTCCGCGGCTGCTGCTGGAGACGATCCGGCGCTGTGACCGTGCCTGGTTCCTCGCGCTCGTGCCGATCGGGATCGGCATGGTCTGGCTGGTGGCGCAGGTGCTGCTGCCCGCGGCCGGCGGCAGCCCGAACCGGAATTTCACCTACACCGAGTTCGGCTCGAACCAGTCAGCGGCGATCCACGCGATGCTGGCCGACCCGGGGAACACCTTCGGCACGCTGTTCAACTCGCCGTTCAAGCGGCAGACGCTGGAAATGCTGCTATGGCCCGTGCTCGGGCTGTGCCTGCTCTCCCCGCTGAGCCTGATGGCCCTGCCGCTGGTGATGGAGCGGTTCCTGTCGGTCAATCAGCTGTACTGGGTGATGCCGTACCACTACAACGCGTTCTTGGTGCCGATCATCTTCTGCGGGGGCGTCGACGGGGCGTTGCGGCTCTCCCGCTGGCTGACGTCGGCTCGGCTAAGTGGCACGGTCGCCGGACACGGACAGTTGGTCCGCAGCGCGCTGATGACGGCGTTCGCGATGTACGTGGCCGCATACGCGTGGTGGACGTTCGATCGTTATCCGATGCACCACATGACGCAGGCGGCCTTCTGGGACGTGTCGAATCCGAGCGTCGTGGCCGCGAAGCAGGCGGCGTCGCAGATCCCGGACAACGTGTATGTGGCTTCTGCGACGCAGATCGGCCCGCACCTGCTCAGCCGGGACAAGGTCGTGTTGTGGGCGCCGCCAGGCGATCGGCACTATCCGCCCGCGTCGTGGGTGCTCGCGGACGTTGAGCGGCCCTCGTATCCGTTCAAGAACGTCGCGGCCCAGCAGGCGGAAGTGCAGCGGCTTGAGTCGAAGGGTTACCGGATCGTCTTCCAGCGTGACGGCTGGATCGTGTTGCATGACGCGGCACTTGGCTGAGCTGCCGCAGCGCTTGGCCAAGCCGTTGAGCCGGCGGCCCGCTCCACCGTGCGGGCCGCCCTGACCGAATCGCCTGCTTGAGCCGGCTGCTAAACCACCTGATGCAGCCAGCGGACCGGCGCACCGTCGCCGGCGCAGCGGAACGGCTCGAGCTCGTCGTCCCAAGGCTTGCCGAGCAGATTCTGCAGCTCGGCCTCAAGATCGCCGCCGCGCCCGGCCCGCAGCATCGCGGCGCGCAGCCGGTCCTCGGAGATCATGATGTCGCCGTGCACTCCGGTGACGGCGTGGAACACCCCGAGTTCCGGGGTGGAGGAGTAGCGTTCCCCCTCGGCGCCGACCGAGGGCTCCTCGGTCACCTCGAAGCGCAACAGCTGCCAACCGCGCAGCGCGGAGGCCAGCCTGGTCGCGGTGCCGGGCTCCGCGGTCCACGGCAGCTCGGCGCGCCAGGTCGACGGCGCGGCGGGCTGCCGCGCCCAGTCCAGGCTCACGCGCACGCCCAGGACACCCGCGACCGCCCACTCGACGTGCGGGCACAGCGCGCGGGGCGCGGAGTGGATGTACAGGACTCCACGAGTAGGCACGGCGGTCTCCTTCGGTCGGCGATCGGTGGACGAGGTGCGCCTTCCCCAGCGGCCTTGTCCCGTAGCTGCCAACCCAGCGAGTCCGTCGCTGTGTCGCCTTCGCGAGTCGTACTTGTCTGTATATTCACTTATCAGGCCAACGCAACCACACAACCGGGCCAATCTCTCGATCGGTCCGTGCGGATGCACGAGGCGTCCGCAACTGCTGTGCAGAATGTTCCCCACAAACGAGCCTGCCTCACCTTTTGCCGAGGCGAAGTTCTGGCTCGCAGCCGCCGCAAGCGTATCGCGAAACGGCGATCAACGCGTGGAACAAGTGCCGACCTCGGGAAGACGAGCCCGTATCAACCAAGTGCCATGTGGCTCAGGCAACCGGTGGATCAGGTACCGCCGTCCCGCCCCGCGACCTTATTGGAAGCATCCCGGGCATGTCAGGAGCCCGTACGGGTGACAATCTGACGAAGGATCACCGGAGCGGACCGATCAGCGGCTCAGCCGGTCGTCCGAATCTTCGGACATTGCCACCCAAGCGCTGGTCATGACGCGTCCGCGGTTAGTTCGGCTGGGCCATCGGCGCTGTCGCCGCGTCACATCTGGCCGGTCCGCGGCAGAGCGGATAGATCCCTCGATCAGCTCTTGCCCATGGTGCCGACCAGTGCCCAAACGGAGCAGCACACGCCCGCGGCAAGCAGTGCGGCACACAGCCAACGGCTGCGTCTCGCCAGCGCGGCGCGGCGCAGGATCTTGCGTTCCACGGCATAGAGGAACGACAACTCCTGCGCGAGCCAGGCCTCGACATCCGAGGCCGGCGGGCGTCCGTGGCGATCCATCAGCTTTCCGCCCTCTCCGCTGCGCTGGTCTGACGCTTCTTCGGTCTGTGCCGCCGCGGCGGACGAACCGGCCGGGGCGGCGCACACCGGTCCAAAAGCCGGTCGCCGGGAGGTTTCGGGCGAGAGCCCCGATCCACCCGGCATTGCGACTTTCTCCCAGAGCAGCCGCGGGTACAAGACCTCCACGCAAGCGTTACTTAGCCGTGACATTAGTCGGATGTGCATTCCATCGCACGCGACTGCGTCAGCGGCCGAACGCCCAACGCCCTAGCGGTGCTCGCTGTGCGGCGGGGTGCGTTCGATCGTGAGCAGAGCCTCCGGCGCGTGGTCCACCTGAAGCGTCGTGTGCTGAATCCCGTATCGCTCGCGCAGCAGCTCTTGAAGGCGGCCGCGTACCGCGTGGCAGTCCTGGCCAGGCACTACGAGCACATGCGCGGAGAGGGCCGCGAAGCCCGAGGTGATGGTCCAGATGTGCAGGTCGTGCACCTCGGAGATCTCGGGATCCGAAGCCATCGCGCCGCCGACCGCGGCCGGATCGAGCCCGGCCGGAGCGCCTTCCAGGAAGATCCGCCACGAGTCGCGCACCAGCCGGTACCCGGCCCGCGCCATCAGCGCCGCGACAAAGAGCGAGGCGATCGCGTCGGCGCGGTTGAAGCCGGTGGTCAGCACCACGATCCCGGAGATCGCGGTGGCGAGGAAAGCCCAGGCGTCGTTCAGGATGTGCTGGAACGCGCCCTCGACGTTCAAGCTCGTCCGGTTCGCCCGGCTGATCAGCAGCGCCGCCGCGGCGTTGACCGCGATGCCGACGAGCGCGGTCACGGTGACCGCTCCCCCGGCCACGATCGGCGGCTCGACCAACCGGCGCACCGCCTCGTAGGTGAACACGACGACGAGCACCAGCAGGGTGATCCCGTTGGCCTGCGCGGAAAGGATCTCGGCGCGGCGCAGTCCGTAGGTCCACGGCCCGCTCGCCGGGCGCGCCGCCAGCCGCATCGCGAACAGCGCGAGACCGAGCGACGCGGCGTCGGTGAGCATGTGGCCTGCGTCGGAGATCAAGGCGAGTGAGCGAGAGGCGAGGCCTACGGTCACCTCCGCCGCCATGAACGCCAGGATCAGGCCGAGCGCGCCGGTCAGGTAGCGGCGATCCGAGTCGGCCGAGACCGCCGCGCCATGGCCGTGTTCATGCTCGTGCCCGTGCTCGCCGCTCATACCACCAGCATAGCCGGTAAAACAGCATATTGAGATATGACAATGACAACGGTTGTCGGCACCGGCTGACCCCAACTCAGCTCAGCTGCGGAGCCACCTCGGCCGCGATGAGCTCCAGATGATCGAGGTCCGTCATGTCCTGGATCTGGAGGTAGACGCGAGTCGCCCCGGCCTGCGCGAAGCGGCCGAGCGTGTCGACGACCTCGGCCGGAGAGCCCGCGTAGCCGTTGGTCCGCAGCCAGTCACGGGGTACGCCGCTGGCCTCGGTCCGCCGCGCCACCTCGGCGTCGTTCCTGCCGACCACCGTCGTGCTGGCGACCGAGTACACGATCGAGCCCGGGTCCCGGCCCAGCTCGCTCGCCGCCGCGCGCACTCGCTCGAACCCGTCGATCGTCTCCTGCAGCGGCCGGAAGCCGACGTTGAACTCGTCGGCGTACTGGGCGGCCAGCCGCGGAGTGCGCTTCGGGCCGCCGCCGCCCACGATGATCGGCGGGTGCGGCCGCTGCGCCGGCTTGGGCAGCGCGGGTGAATTCTCCAGCTGATATGCCTTGCCCTGGAAGGAGTAAGTCTCGCCTTCGGGGGTGTCCCATAGCCCGGTGACGATGGCGAGCTGTTCTTCGAGCAGATCGAAGCGCTTGTCCGGGAACGGGATGCCGTACGCGGTGTGCTCGTCGCCGAACCAGCCGGTGCCGAGACCGAGCTCGACCCGGCCGCCGGACATCAGGTCCACCTGCGCGACCTGGATCGCCAGCGGGCCGGGCAGCCGGAAGGTCGCCGGGGAGACCAGCGTGCCCAGCCGGATGCGGGAGGTTTCGCGGGCCAGACCGGCCAGCGTGATCCAGGCGTCGGTCGGTCCGGGCAGCCCGGAGGCCTCGCCCATCTTCAGATAGTGATCCGAGCGGAAGAAGGCGTCGAAGCCCAACTCCTCGGTCGCCTTGGCGATGGCGAGCTGTGTGTCGTAGGAAGCGCCCTGCTGGGGTTCGGTGAAGATGCGCAGATGCATGGCGTCCATCCTGGCACCATGACCGGCCCGGCGGCGGCCGGTGCTCCTTACCGGTTGTGTGCGGGAGCCTTTACCAACGATTTTCTTGAGCTGCCCTTGCCCCGCTGTGCTCCGATCATTAGCGTCGTGATCACGGTAGCGCTACCGGATCACCCACCGGCCGCCCGGTGCCCCGCCACCCACAGGGGCGAACGCTCGCGGCGGCCGCACCCACGCACGCCCGCGATCGCGGGCCGCTCCAAGGAGATCCATGTCCGTGTTCCACCGCGCTATCCGTTCCATAGGCACCGCGGCGCTCGCTGTCACGCCGCTCGCCCTGCCCGCCGCCGCCGCGCCGGCCGCGATCGCCGCTCCGCTGGTGAACGCGCCCATGCAGCACACGCACGGCAGCCAGCCGCTCTTCCTGCACTCGCACGGCACCCACGCCACCACCAGCAGCACCAACTGGGGCGGCTACGCCGCGCACGGCTCGACGTACACCAGCGTCTCGGCCTCCTGGGTGCAGCCCTCGGTGAACTGCTCGGCGGGCGACGGCTACTCCAGCTTCTGGGTCGGCCTCGACGGCTACGCCTCCAACTCGGTCGAGCAGACCGGCACCGAGGCCGACTGCTCCGGCGGCGTCGCGTACTACTCGTCCTGGTACGAGATGTACCCGGCCTACCCGGTGAACTACAGCAACACCGTGCGACCCGGCGACCACTTCACCGCCACGGTCAGCTATCTCGGCTCGAACAAGTACCAGCTGGTACTCAAGAACACCACCCGCGGCTGGACCAAGACCACCAGCAAGACCCAGAGCGGCCTGTCGCGCGCCTCGGCCGAGATCATCGCGGAGGCGCCATACAGCAACGGCGTACTGCCGCTGGCCGACTTCGGCAAGGTGAATTTCACCGGCTCGACGGTCAACGGTTCCGCCCTGGGCAACACCACCTACGACAGCATCGACATCGTGGACTCCTCCGGAACCACCCAGGCGAGCACCTCGTCCTTGTCCGGAGGGACCTCGTTCTCCATCACCTGGAAGTCGCTGAACTGAACCGGCTGACCCTCTAGGTCTTGTCGTCGCGTTCGCCCGGCCCCGCCACGGTCGGGCGAACGCGGCGGCGTATTGACCGGAGTTCGCGTCCCATGGCCCTCCTCCGCCAGGATGGAGGGGACGATTCGGGCATCGAAGGGACGCGGGAGCGGATGGCAGCGAGCACGACGGAGCGCTCGACCGGCCGCAAAGGCCCCGTCGCCGCCTCGGCGGAGGGCAAGGGCCTGTTCCATGGCAGGCTGCGCAAGCCATCCATGACTTATGCGGTCTGGTATCTGCGTATCGCCGCTTGGCTGAATCTGCTTGGCGCGATCTTCGTGTCCTTCGGCAACACGGTCCGGCAGCACAACTCGGGCGACTTCTTCACCCCTTATTCCGTGACGGCGGGGTACTCCGCGGCGGCCTTCACCGCCTTCCTCGCGATCACGCTGGGCCGCCGCAAACGCGCCGCGTGGATCTTCAATCTGATCCTGTTGACGCCGACCGCCGCGCTCTACATCTACGCGCTCTTCTTCCCTGAGTTCCGCGACCACGCGTTCAACTGGTTCTCCGCAGCGGTCACCACGCTGCTCTGGCTGGCGCTGCTGTTCGGTCGCCGCGAGTTCTACGCGAAGGGCGACCGGAACAATCCGAAGCTGGCTGCGGGGGTGCTGCTCGGCGGCGCGGCGGTCTCGGTGGCGATCGGCGTGCTGCTGGTCACCGCTTTCGGCGCGATCGGCCAATCCAGCCTGGCCGATAGGGCCAAGTTCACGCTGGCCCGGGTTGCCACGCTCGCGGGGGACGACGAGGTGCCGAACGGCCTGGTCGTACCGCACTGGGTCGGCATCATCATCAACCTGATGAGCCTGGTGCTGTTCCTGCTGGTGCTCTACGCGCTGTTCCGCTCCCCGCGCGGCCGCTGGCGGCACTCGCCCGAGGATGAGGAGCGGTTGCGCGCGCTGCTCGACAAGAACGGCGATCGCGACTCGCTCGGGTACTTCGCGCTGCGCCGCGATAAGGCAGTCGTCTTCTCGCCCACGGGCAAGGCGGCGGTTGCTTACCGCGTCGTCGCTGGCGTATCGCTGGCCTCGGGTGATCCACTCGGCGACCCCGAGGCGTGGCCGGGTGCCATCGACGCGTGGCTCAACGAGGCGTATCAGCACGCATGGACGCCCGCGGTGGCCGGGGCCAGTGAGGAAGGCGGCACGATCTTCCAGCGGCATGGCCTGACCGCACTCGAGCTCGGCGATGAGGCGGTCGTCGAGGTCGCGGACTTCACCCTCGACGGCCGGGCGATGCGTGTAGTTCGGCAGGCGTATAACCGGGTCAAGCGCGGCGGGTACACAGTACGTATCCGCCGGCACGAGGACATCGAGCCGGACGAGTTCGCGGCGCTGATCAAGGCGGCGGACCAGTGGCGGTACGGGGCGAGCGAGCGCGGTTTCTCCATGGCGCTCGGCCGATTGGGCGATCCTTCGGACGGGCGTTGCGTCATGGTCGAGTGCCATGACTTCGAGGGCCGGCTGTGCGCGCTGCTGTCCTACGTGCCCTGGGGACGCAACGGCCTGTCGCTGGACCTAATGCGGCGCGACAAGGCGTCCGACAACGGCGTTATCGAGTACATGGTCATCGAGTTGATCCTTCGGGCCGCCGAGGTCGGCGTGGAGCGAATGTCGCTGAACTTCGCCATGTTCCGCGCGGTCTTCGAGCGCGGCTCCCGGCTCGGCGCCGGGCCGGTGCTGCGGTTGTGGCGCGCGGTGCTGCTGTTCTTCTCCCGCTGGTGGCAGATCGAGTCCCTCTATCGGGCCAATGCGAAGTATCGTCCGATTTGGGAACCGCGATTCGTGCTCTATCGGCGTTCGTCGGATCTACCGCGCATCGGCGTCGCCTACGCGCACGCCGAGGGGTTCCTGGAGTTGCCATCGCTGTCGCCGCGTAAACGGCAAGCCTTGCCCTTGCCCTAACACGGCGCAGCGCCACCTATCGCGTCTCACGCATCCTGATGGCGCACTTGGCTTCTCCCCCTCCGGTCAAACCAGGATCCACCCTGGCCCAACCCGCGGGTTGATCCCGCGACGCGCCTGGTTGCCTAGGTTCGAGCTGTACCTCAACAGACCTCGAAATGCCCGCGGCAAAGCGGGGGGCGGGAGCGGAAATGAGCTCGGGAATCACCATCATCCAAGCGCTGATCGTCGTCGCGGTGCTCGTCCTGGTCATCGGCCGCCGGTTCGCGCCGCACCCGATCAACGGCGACCGGCGGCGCTGGCGACTGCCGATCATCTTGGTCGTGGTCGGCATAGCGAGCCTGGTCCAATTGCGCCACCAGACCCCGCCGGTCACCGTGAACGGCACGGACCTGGCGTTCTTGATCGCCGGCGGCCTGATCTCGGCGGTCCTCGGCGCGCTGCGCGGCTTCACTGTCCGTATCTACAGCCAGGGCGGTCAGCTGATGCAGCGGTACTCCATCGCCACCGCGGCGCTGTGGATCGGGACGATCGCGGTGCGCCTCGGCATGGACGTGGCAGCGCCTTCCCTCGGCGTCGCCAAGGCCGTGGCCTCGGCCAGCCTGCTGCTGATGTTCGGCGTCTCGCTGCTTGGCGAGTCGCTGGCGGTCACCGCGCGCACCGGCGGTCGCCCGGCCCGCGCGGCGTGAACGGAGCCCGCAATGCTCTTCGCTGATCAGCCCACAGGTAATACCGTTTGCGACGTGATCGACTGGACCGACAAGTGGAACGCCGACCCGCGGCTGCTGCCCGCGCGGTACCGCGTGTTCCCCGGCCGGTTGGTGGCACTCGGCTTCATCACCTGGGGCGTGCTGACCGAGCGGCATCACATCGCGTTCAGCGGCAGCGGCATCGGCCTGCTCGCCCTGATCCTCCTGGCGATCTGCTGCGCGGGCTGGATCATCTGGTCAGCCGGAGTCAGCGTCGCGCCGCAGCGGATCGGCGAGCGAGCCGTCATCGTGGCGCTTTGCACGTCCGGGGCGGCCGGCGCGGTGCTGACCGCGCTCAACATGCCGTCTGTGGCAATCGCATTCCCGGCAGCGGCGACGCTGTCCGTCGCGATGCGCTTCTGCGTGCGAACTTCGGTGCGTGCGTTTGCCGCGTTCAGCGTGATCATGTTCTGCACGGCTGCGGTAGCCGGGACGAACCTCGGTACCGCAGCCGGATATGTCTGCGTCCTGTTCGGCTTCTACGGTCTGGGCCTCGGCCGATACGCGCAGCTTCAGCGAGCCAACACCGCCGAGAAGCTGCTGGCTGAAACCCGGCGAGCCAACACCGAGGAGGCGCACGCTGCGGCGCTGGCCGAACGTAGCCGGATCGCGCGTGAGATCCACGATGTGCTCGCGCACTCGCTCTCCGCGTTGACCGTTCAGTTGGAGGCCGCTGACGCCCTACTCAGCAGCGGTACCAACCCGGATAAGGCACACAACTATGTGATCACCGCGCGCCGCATCGCACGCGAGGGGCTGACAGAGACCCGCCGAGCGATCGCGGCGCTGCGTGAGGACACCCCACCGTTGCGCAGCCTGCTGCACGGGTTGGCCGAGACGTATGAATCGGATACCGGTGCCGCGGCCACAGTCATCGCGGACTGCGAACCCGCCAATCTTCAGCCTGACGCGGCACTCGCGCTGTACCGCACCGCGCAGGAGTCGTTGACGAACGCCCGCAAGCACGCCCCGGGCGCGCCCATCGAACTGGCCCTTGCCTGTACCGAGTCGGCCACCGAGCTGACCGTGACGAACACGGCAGCGACCTCGCCGATCACCGCCCTTGCCTCCTCGGGCGGCGGGTATGGCCTCGCCGGATTGAAGGAACGCGCCGAGCTAGCCGGCGGCACCTTCGAAGCGGGGCCGTGCGGGGACGGTTGGCGTGTGAGCCTGCGCATCCCGGCTCGTCCCGCGCGGCTCTAATCTTGGAGCGTGAACTCTGCTGGTCTCGTGAGCCCTGGTTCTGACAAGGTCCCGGTCCGTGTTCTTGTCGGCGACGATCAAGCCGCGGTACGGGACGGACTGGTCACGCTGCTGGATCTCGATCCGCAGATCACGGTGGTGGCTGAGGCGGCGGACGGCAAGCAGGCGCTCGACGCCGTCGCGTCCACGGACCCTGATGTGGCGCTGATGGACCTGCACATGCCGGTCATGGACGGCATCGAGGCAACGGCGCGGATCACCGCACAACACCCGCGCACGAAGGTCGTCGTGCTGACCACCTACGCCGACGACGTCTCGATCCATGGCGCGCTGCAAGCCGGCGCGCTCGGCTATCTGACCAAGGATTCCGGCCGCGAAGACATCGCGCGCGCCGTGCTCGCGGCCGCCGCAGGCCAGTCCGTTCTCGACGGCGAGATCCAACGCAGGCTGGTGTCAGCAGCGACAGCCACTCGACCGGTGGCGGTCCCTGATGCCGCAGCTCCGACTCCAGATAACCTGACGGTGCGTGAGGTGGAAGTGCTCCGCTTGATAGCGGCGGGCCGCTCTAACGTGCAGATCGCTGCCGAACTGTTCGTGTCTGAAGCGACGGTGAAGACACATATCAACCACCTGTTCGCGAAAACCGGCGCGCGGGACCGCGCGCAAGCCGTGCGCTACGCATACCGGCACGGTCTCGTGCGTTAGAGGGCGTCTGATCCCATTTTGGGGTCAACCGTCACGCACTATCAGCGGCGGTTTGCCGCAATTGTCGGGTACGGCACAGCGAATCGGCCAAGCGGCGGGCCTGGCAAGG
>NZ_DATNGK010000290.1:0-15164 GCF_035605935.1 Actinocrinis sp.
CTGGCAGGCGGGTGACACGATGGACATCAAGTTTGAGACTTGGGCGCCTACGCACCAGGTTCGCTTTGTCGACAAGGCAGATCTACCAAGCATCTATGACAGAGTTTCAGGAGACTCATCGCCAACATTGACGTGGAACGACGGGGGCGATCAAGTGCTAATCGTCTCTGTTGGAGATGGCTACTCGACTGTGACGATGCTAAATGACTCGACGTTCAGTAGTCTGACTATCTCCGACGACGACAGGCCTCGTGGAATTCGTTGCATTTCTTTTGGTGCTTGACGGTAGTGGGTTGCGGGCGCGGGTAGCCGGTCGGCTCCCGACGACCACGCCACCTAGGCGTCCCGCCGACCAGCCTCGCCGCGGCAGTCGACATGAACGATCCGCGGGCCGAGCAGCGCGATACCGACTATCGAGCGGGTGAGGAGGAGAAGAGGAGTGAACACGTGAAGTATCACGATGGCGCCCCTTTCGGTGTCTCGCACTTCGTACCGGCCGAAGCGAACGAAGCCGAGCTGCGCCAGTATTTCGATCTGACGAAGGAGATCATCGCCGAAGTTTCGCCTACGCTGCCCGCTCCGCAGTACGAAGCGTATGTCGAAGAACTGCGCAATCCTCTGAGCTACCGCGGACCGCGCGAGTGTTGGGTCGCTCGTCACGACGGACGGATCGCGGGAACCGCGGAGATTACATTCTTCGAGCACGAAAACGGCAGGTACGCCCAAGCCGTCGTGCGCGTCACCCGGAAGCTGCGGCGCCATGGCATCGGCAGCGCCATGCTTTCGGCGTGCCTTGACACGGTGAACGCTAGAGGACGCGACATCCTGGTGGGGAACAACGTGCAGGACGCCACGCCGGGCATGAAGTGGGTCACCGCCCTCGGATTCGTGGTTACAAGGCGGAGTCTGTGGCAGACGCTCCACGTTGGCGAAGTCGACCCTGGACTGTGGAGCACGCCCATTCCCCGAGCGTTCAGGCTGAAGCGCTGGATCGATAGCACCCCGAATGAGCTCGTCGAAAGCTTCGCCAGGGCTCGTACCGCTATCGCGGACGCTCCGGCTGACCAGTCGGGCCTGCGTCATCCAGCGTGGACGGTCGCGCGCGTGCGCGAACGCGAAGCCGAATTGAGCGCACTCGGCGAGGAACGTCGATTCATCGTCGCCGTGCACGAGCCGACCGGTGACGTGGCAGGGCTCACCGAGGTCGCGCTCGATCCCAGCCTGCCGAACACTTGCTTCCAGGAAGACACAGCGGTGCTGTCTCAGTACCGGGGACTGGGACTCGGCCGAACCATGAAAGGCGCGATGATGCAGTGGCTCACCGCGGACCGTCCCGCAATCGCGGAGGTCCGCACTACGACCGCGGCCGATAACGTCCATATGATCCGCGTCAACAGACAGCTCGGATACGTGACGACCGCGGTCTTGAACACGGTGGAGGTTGCCACTGGCGAGCTGGCTATGATGCGGCGGTAATGGAAGTCACTCGTCGTCAACGCAGGTGGCGTTCTCACACCCGATAACAACGGCGACGCCACCAACGGCGACAGACAGCTGCGAACAAGCGCAGCCTGCAATGGAACGAAGACTCCTGCGTTCGTGAATTGCGCTGGTCACAGGGTTCGTAGAGGCGGCTGAACCCGCGGTCGCGAGTTCAGGCTTCGTCAGCCGGACGCTCGTTTGCTTGTCAGGGCCCGGCTCCGAGCCTCGGAGCCAGGCTTTGGAGGATCCGAGTGAGATAAGTGGGTGGGTGACTATGCTGTCCCGTTGCCTTTCTGGCGCCGATTGCGCTCGTGCGAGGGAACGATCGTTCCGGGTCAGCGGGAGAAGGTCACGTGGATGGTTCCGCTGGGGGCGACTTCGCTGGTGACCTCGTAGCCCTGCTCCAGCTCGCGCAGTGCCTCCCACAGCCGCTGGCCGCGGCCGAGCAGGATCGGTGTGATCGCGACGTGAAGTCGGTCGACGGCGCCGGCGGACAGGTATTCCCGCGCCACCGAGACACCGCCGCCGATGCGGACGTCGCGATCGCCCGCGATCTCCTTGGCGCGGGCAAGGACCTGCTCGGGGGAGTCCTGGACGAAGTGGAACGTCGTGCCACCCTCCATCTCCAGCGTCGGCCGCTGTTCATGGGTGAGCACGAAGACCGGGACGCCGAAGGGCGGGTTTGGTCCCCACCAACCCTGCCACTCCGGGTCACCGGGGTGCTCGTGTAGTCCGAACATCCCCGCGCCCATGATCTCGGCGCCGATGCCTTCGAAGTACGCGGCGGCATAGTCGTTGTCAAGACCGGTAGTGCCCTTGCCGGGCTGGCCGAGCACCCGTTCGCGGAAGGTCCGGGTCGCGGTGTACGCGCCGACCAGGCGGCCCCAGTCCTTGCCGAACGGATCCTCCGGGGTCTGGTCGGTGGTGGTCCCGTAGCCGTCGAGTGAGATGTTCAGATCGACCCGTACCTGGCCCATTGCTACTCCCTCAAAGTCGTTGCCAACGAAGTTACGTTACTCGGGACGCTCCGGGTGACTGAGGCGATGCGGGCGTGTCGGTGAGCGCGGCCGAGCCGGTGGTAAGGAGTCTTTCGACTGTTGGCGCGCCGATCGGCCGATGTTAGCCTGCCGCTCGACGCGAGAGTTCGAACCGTGATTTCGAACAGTGAGACCGGCGGACTCGAGCACGCATGAGGGTGCTTATGACAGACCACTCGGGCCGGCTGTCCGGAGCTTCGCTGCCGCTGACAGACGGGCGCCGCTCGGCGCCGGTACCGGCGGGTGCCACCCGGCGAGCCGGCTGGTGCGCCGCGCGCCTGGACCGGGCTTCGATGCCTGTCGGCTGAGCCGCGCCGGTCCAAATCACCGGCTTAGGAAGCGCACGGGCAGAGCCCAGCGAACATCGCCGCCCGTTCTGAGTTCTCTTTCGCTTGTCAGGGCGTGATTCGGCGTGTGACCGTAAACCGGCTGGCTATTTGCCAGCCGGCCGAAGCCGCGTGCGTCATTAGCCGGGGAACCGCGCAGCATGCGCGCTGAAACCGAAATCTCGGCGGCTGGGATGATTACTGGGATGAATAGCTCATGGTAGTGACCGCCGACTGAGCGTTCCATTATGTTACGCGCTGGGACTGTCCGCCTCAGCGCTGGGGAAGAAGCCATGATGCTGCAGCAACAACCCACGACAAACAACAAGCTCCGGATTAGACGACTGGCCGCCGGCCTGACCGAACGCGAGCTCGCCGAGGCGGTGGCCAAGCGGGTATCCGCGGACACGGGTCACGCGGCGGCGCTCGACGGCAACTACGTCTCCAAGCTGGAACGCGGCAAGATCACCTGGCCCAACAGCGTCTACCGGCGCGCGCTGCGGGAACTGTTCGACGCCGAAACCGATGCCGAACTCGGCTTCTTCGCCATGCGTACCCGCCGGGACGCGCAACGATGGCTGTCCGCTCCCGGCTGTGATCTGCCGCGCCCGCGCCCGCCGGCGGTGAGTGAGCAGGTGACGACATGAGGGCTGCGCAAATGCGGCGGTCAGTGAGCGTTCGCGCGGCTGGGCCGGGTCCGCGTGCTTCTCGGTTACCCGGCCTGCGCTGGGTCCCCGTCCCGCTGGCCCTCCTGGCCGCGATCGTGGGCTGGCTGGTCTACGGCACCGTGCTGGGACAGAGCGCCGCGGCCAACTCCGGGCAGCACGGCTACCAGGCCGGCGGCCTGCGGCTGAGCGTCCAGCAGATGGAGTGGATGAGCAACGACATGACGGGCGAGGGGCCGCTGCCGGCCGGCCCCGGCTTCGCGATGGACCCGGGAATGATGCCCGGCATGCAATCCGCGAACGACAACAGGTTGCAATTCGAGTTGACCCTCAAGAACGTCACCTCGCGGGTGCAGCGCTATCAGATGAATGAGTTTAGCGCCATCGGCCCCGGTGGCCAGAGCTGGCCGGAGTTATCGACGGCCGGCGAGAACACCTACGCCACGGAAGGTGATATAGAACCCAACTTCAGCGTGACCGTGGATGTCTATTTCGACATCCCCGCGAAACAGAGCACGGGTCTATCCATCGAATGGTCGCGCGGCGGCGACAAAATCGATTTACCGGTCGAAACGAACGGTGCCCCGATGACACCGATGAAAATGCCCTGAGGCGTTTTCATACAGACCAATTCAGTCGTCGATTCAAGCTCGTCTAAGGATGGCTCCATGTCATCGCACGGCAGTTATGCCCGCAAACGTGGCGGGCGGCTCGCCGAGACGGTCGCGCTGGCGCTCGCACTGAGCGCCGGCCTGGCCGGCTCCGAACTGCTCGCCCGCGCCGTCGCCGACCCCACGACGGCCGGATCTGCCTCCGGGGTGCGCAGCGTGATCACGCTGCCGCTGGCTCTGCTGGCGGCCTGGATCGGCCTCTCGATCGCGTCCGCGATGGACGCGCCGGGACGCCGGTTGACCGCTGCGCTGAACAAGGCCGCACTCGTCTCGATCAGCTTCACCGCGCTGCTGATCCCGGCGACCTCGGCGGTCCACCAGCTCTACCGGCTCCTCTTGCTCTCCCCGAGCACGCAGAGCCCGCTGACGCCGGGACTCGGCACCGCTCTCATGGAACAGGCGGTCAGCCTTCCGCTGCTCATCATGGCCGCGCTGTGTACCGGCCGCTGGCGGGCTTCGCGCGAGCAGGCGCCGGCCGCCGCGCGCCCGGTGCTGCCCCGCTGGGGCTTGCCTCGGCTCTCTTACATCGTGGTCGCGCTGTCCCTGATCGGGTTCACCGTAGGGCCCGCCGGGCTGGCCGCCGCGAGTACGAGCGCTGCCAAGGCCGCCACGGTCACCGCGACGGCCAATCCGTGCGCCACCGCGCCGCACGACACGTTCGACGTCTCGGCCATCAACATCACGATGACCTTGAACCGGTACGGCGTGAACGATCCGAACTCGTTCATGTACGTGCTCAACTCGAACATCGCCGCGGTACGAGCGGAAGAGCAGTCCGGGCAGGTTTCCAGCGGGCTGCAGGGCAACGACCCGATCCAGCCGCTGGTGATCCGCGCGCACGAGGGCGACTGCGTCACGGTCAACCTCACCAACCAAACCACCTTCGGCTTGCAGGCCTT
This sequence comes from Actinocrinis sp., assembly GCF_035605935.1. GTDB lineage: Bacteria > Actinomycetota > Actinomycetes > Streptomycetales > Catenulisporaceae > Actinocrinis. Next base: position 5,081 of record NZ_DATNGK010000290.1, read on the forward strand.
CGATCAGCCGCCGATCGAGAACGTCGGCGACGACTGCTCGGCTCCTCCCGCCTGCGACGGCTCCCTCACGCACACCAAGCCCGGGAACATCGGCTGGAACGTCGACGGACTGCCCGGCCTCAGCGCCGCGGACGTGAACGGCGCGGTCGGCCAGAACCCTGACAACACCGCGGCCCCGGGCCAGACGGCCAGCTACACCGTCTACCTGGATCCGGCGCTCGGCGAGGGTGCGCACGTCTTCCACTCCTCCGGCGACACCCGGCAGACCGAGGGCCACGGCCTTTTCGGCACGCTGATCTCGGAGCCGAAGGGTTCGCAGTGGGTGGACCCGCACACCCTCCAGCCGCTCGCCAGCGGCTGGGACGCGCTGATCCAGATGCCGTCCGGCGCCGCGCAGCCCAACTTCCGCGAGTTCGCCCTGATCTTCCACGAGATCGGCGATGAGGGGTACCGGCAGATCCTGGAGAAGCCCGGCGCCGCCTGCGCGACCGGACAGGGCGAGATCCAAACCGCATCAGGGTGCGAACTTCCGGTGGTGGATCCCTTCACGGCCGCGTATCGACCCTGCAGCAAGGCGATCAACTACCGCAGCGAGTGCTTCTTCGAGCGCGAGCTGACCCAGCAGCAACACGGATTCACCCCCAGCGAGGCCGACGACTACGGCTCCTACGCGAACGGCGACATGGCCACGCCGCGGCCGGAGATGTACGTCGGCGACCCCTACAAGATCCGCCTGATCAACGCGGGCTCCGAAATGGGCCACGTCTTCCATGAACACGGCGGCGCGATCCGCTGGCTGCGCAACCCCAACGCGGCCAACCCGGACATCGCCGGTGGACTCGAGAAGAACCCGCCGGTCACCAAGGCGTCCATCAGGCTCGACTCGCAGACCATCGAGCCCGGCGAGTCCTACGATCTAGAGACCGAGTGCGGCGGCGGAGGCTGCCAGCAGGCCGCCGGCGACTTCCTGTTCCACTGCCACATCACCGCTCACTACGACGCCGGGATGGTCAGCTTCATCCGGGTGTTCGACACGCTGCAGTCCGGCCTGGTCACGATCCCCGGCCGCGCGGCCAAGCCCCAGGCGGTCACCTCGGCCGGCCTGATCGGCAAGGTCATCGCGGGCAAGAGCGTCGTCCCGCAGGACCAGCTGACCGACCCGAACACCCAGGTCTCACTCGAGAGCCTGGTCGAGGGGCAACTGCCGCCGCAGGGCGTGCGGTCCGCCGCACAGGACGCCACCGTCTGGAACTGGGCGAAGAGCGGTACCCCGGACGCGCCGGTCTACCTCGGTGAGCCGCAGGACACCACGTCCTGGGCCGACTACACCGCGCCGAACCCGGGTCAGCGGCCACAGATCATGTTCGATCCGAGCAACGGCAGATACGCGTATCCGCTGCTGCAACCACACCTCGGCGACCGGCCGCCGTTCTCACCCAACGGCCATGGCGGCGCGCCGTGGCTCGGCCCGACGGCCAGTTCGACGCGGCCGGACGGACTGTGCCCGTCCAACTCGCCCGTGCGGCCCTTCAACCTCACCGCGGTCACCGTTCCCATCCAGGAGACGAACGGCGGGGTGGACGCCAGCGGGAACAAGACCCCGCCGGCGGTAGACCCCAACGGTGAGCTGTTCGTCCTGAACCAGGACAAGGCGGGCGTGGAGAACGGCAGCAAGCCGACTACCCCGCTGGCGATCAGGTCGGATGTCGGCGACTGCGAGGCCGTCACCCTGACCAACGAGATCACCGTCGGCCCGGAGAGCAACTCCCCGCTGGCGAACGTCTACAGCCAGGTCAACATCCACACCCACTTCGTCCAGTTCGACCCGGAGGCGTCCGACGGCGTGATCACGGGTCTCTCCTTCGAGCAGGCACCGCGTCCCGACTTCGGAACTCCCGGAGAGACGACGCTGAGCGCGGCCGCCGCGGCCGGCGCGACCCAGATCGCGGTGGGCAGCACCGCAGGCCTGCGTACCGGCATCAGCATCGAGGTCGGCCAGGGCCAACCGGATACCGAGGTCGCCACGAAGATCACGGCGATCAATGGCAATACGCTGACTCTGAACGCGCCGCTGCTGAACGCGCACGCCTCCGGTGAGCGCACCGGCGTCGAGTTCGTGCAGTACCGCTGGTACAGCGACGCCGAGAACGGCACCGTGTTCTTCCACGACCACGTGGACGCCCTGCACTCCTGGGGCCACGGCCTGTTCGGCGCGCACATCATCGAGCCGCCGGGCTCAACCTTCCACGACCCGACCACCGGGGCGCCGATCAGCAGCGGTCCGCAGGCGGATATCTACACCACCGGCTCGGCCGGCTTCGGCGAGAAGGGTGACTTCCGCGAGTTCGTGCTCTGGCAGCACACCGGCCTTAGGAGCACTGGTTCGCCCCAAGGCTGCGAGCTGTCGAGCTTCAACATGCGCGCGGCGCCGCTGATCGACCGAGATCCCAACGCCGCGAGCACCCCGATACCGTCAGATGAGGATGTGAGCGTCCCCGACGGAGTCGGCAACTACTCCATGGGCCTCGAAGCACACGAGGAACCCGCCGAATCGGACCAGCAGGACTGCACATCCATCGGCACGTCCAACGATCCGTACGTGTTCTCGTCCGTGGCTCACGGCGATCCGGCGACACCGCTGCTGCGCGCCTATGTGGGCGACCCCGTGGTGATCCGTCAGGTCGGCCTGGACGAGCGGGTCGGCGACCTGCGCATCACCGGCCACCGGTTCGCCGAGGAGACCTTCAACCCCAACGGCGTGCTCACCGACGCCGGGACGGCCGGAGTCTCGGAGAAGATGGACTACGTCATCGAGGGCGGGGCGGGCGGCGACCGTCACCTGCCCGGCGACTACCTCTACTACAGCGGCCGCAACCTGGAGCTGGAAAGCGGGGCCTGGGGCATCTTCCGGGTGATGAACACGGTGCACTCCGGTCTGGAAGCACTGCCCGACCGCACGGCGCCGCCGAGCGGACCCGGCTTCCCGTCGCTCAGCTTCACCGGCAAGGCGCCGCCCGCGGCGGCCAACGGACCCGGCACCGCAGCCTGCCCGAACGACGCGCCCGTGCGCAGCTACGACGTGGCGATTTTCAACGGCGTCACCTTCGACAAGGGGATGCCCGGCGAGAGCGACGCGGCCAGCGGCGGCTCCTGGGCCGTGATGTACGCGCTCAGCTCGGACGAGTCCCAGATCAAGGCGGGCACGAAACCCGTGGTACCGCTCGTGATCCGAGCCAACGCAGGGGACTGTCTTCGCGTGACGCTGCACAACGACCTGCCGACGGACAACTTCACTTGGACCTGGGGCTCGGGCACCACCCGCGCCGGGTTCAACGTGGGCAACGTCATCTATGACCCGTTGCAGTCTTACGGCGCGGCCATCGGATACGACCCCGACACGACCGTGGCGCCCGGCAACACCCGGCTGTACTCCTACTACGTCGACAAGGAGCTCGGCACCAACCTGGTGCTCAACATGGGCAACGAGTCGTCCTGGAGGGCCGGCGCCTATGGCGCGGTCATCGCGGAGCCGACCGGGTCGAGTTACGCCGATCCGCAGACCGGCCAGCCGCTGCAGTCCGGGATCTTCGCCGACATCTTCCCAGGCCGGGGCAGCCCGTTCCGGGAGAACGTGACGATCTTCTCGGATCGGGAGCCGAAGCTCGGCCACAGCATCATGGATTACTACCTCGACTCGGACCACTCCTACGTCGACTACAACGAGGCCTCGCTGACCGACCGGGAACCCACGGACCAGGGCGGTGGCGGCAACAACAGCCTGTCCACCACCAACCCGCCCGACCCGTTCCCGCTGTGGCAGGCCAAGAGCGACAGCATCATCGGCGGCTCCGACCCGCCCACGCCGGTCTTCGAGGCCTTCCCCGGTGATCCCGTCCGCTGGCGCTTCGCCAACGCGGCCGGGGACGACCCGGTGGCCTTCCAGATCGCCGGGCACTCCTTCCCGCTGGACCACGGCCTGACCGGCAGCCAGATCATCGAGGCCAGGGCCACGCTGGCGGGCGAGACCTTCGACGCCTACCTCGTGAACGGCGCCGGCGGCGCCACCAGGGCCACCGGCGACTACGAGTACAACGTCGGCCGTGACCCGATGATCAAGTCCGGCGACTGGGGCATCTTCCGGGTGCTTCCGTTCACTGCCGCCGGCACCACCGGCAATACCGGCACCACCCTCACGCGGCTCGCACCGTGAGCCGCTGACCACAAGCTGCCGCCCCGGACCCGCCGCGCCGGGGCGGCAGTCCCCTGATAAGGCCCGCCGATCCCGCGATGGAGAGGATTCGTTCGATGTCTGCCGCCGGCCCCGCACTGCCGCACCTGCGCGCCCTGTCCCGATTTGCCTTCGCCGGGGCCGCCGCCGTGGGCACCGTGCTGCTCGCGCTCCCCGCGTCGGCTCACGTCACCGTCTCGCCTGGTTCGGCCCAACCGGGCTCGGCGGCGGTACTGACCTTCCACGTCCCGAACGAGGAGGCCAACGCCGATGTGAACCAGGTGGATCTGCAGATTCCGACCGACCATCCGATCGCTCAGCTTCTGGTCCAACCGGTACCGGGGTGGACGATCTCCGTGCGCACCGCCACCTTGGCCAAACCGCTGGTGACCGACGACGGGAAGTTCAGCCAGGCGGTCTCGGAGGTCATCTGGTCCGGCGGGAAGGTGGCACCGGGCCAGTTCCAGGACTTCACCGTCTCCGCCGATCCGCTTCCCGCGGGAATCAGCCAACTTACGTTCAAGACGATTCAGACCTACTCCAACGGCGACGTCGTCCGCTGGATCGACGTGTCCCAGCCGGGGCAAGCCGAGCCGGAGCACCCGGCGGCGGTGCTCACGCTGAGCGCCGGCTCCGCTGCCGGCTCTGACTCCGCGGCGGTGAAGCCGGCCGCCGTGCCACCATCATCGAGCACTGAGACGAGGTCAGCCGGCTCGGACGCTGTCGCGCGCGGCGCGGCTTTCGGCGCGCTCGCTTGCGGTCTCGGCGCGCTGGCGCTGGGCTGGCTCAACCGGCGGCGGCGCACGGTGCTGGCTCCGGCTCCGACTCCCGCTCCGGCTCCGGCTCCGATTCCGACTCGGGCGCCGAAGTCGCCGCCCGCCGGTGCAACGCCGGCGCGGGCAGGCTCACGCCGCGACACCGCCCGGCACTGAGGCGGCCGTCGTGGCTCGCCGACTCGTGCGCGTGCTGATCAGCATCTTGTTGGCGCTGTTCGCGGCGCTCGCGATCTCCCCGGCGGCGTGGGCGCACGCCACGCTGGTGACAACTAGCCCGGCCGACGGATCGGTCGTGACCAAGGCGCCGGCCTCTGTCAGCGCGACCTTCGACGAGGCGGTCGGTGTCAGCGCCGACAGCTTGCGAGTGTTCGCGCCCAACGGCCAACGCGCGGACAACGGGAGCACAAAACAGGGCACTGATCCGCAACAGGTCACGGTCGGGCTGCTACCGGGCATAAGTAACGGCACCTACACGGTCAGCTGGCACGTCGTTTCCGCCGACTCGCACGCGGTATCGGGTGCGTTCACGTTTTCCGTGGGCGCCCCCAGCAGCACCGTGCCGATCGCGGACGGCATCGCCCAGTCAGCGAGCCGGCTGACCGACGCCGTGTTCGCGGTCGCGCGCTGGCTTGGCTTCTTCAGCTTCGCGGTGCTGGTCGGCGCCGTCATGTTCGTGATCTGCTGCTGGCCGGTCGCAGCGAGTCGTCCCGGGATGCTGAGACTGGCCATGGGCGGGTGGGGAGCGCTGGCCGCCGCGACGCTCGCCGCCATTCTGCTGCAGGGGGTCTACGGCGCGGATCAGGGAATCAGCCATCTGTTTTGGCCCGGCGTCCTGCACGCGACGCTGCACAGCCGATACGGCCAAGCGCTGGGGGTGCGGCTGCTGCTGGTCGTGTTAGCTCTGTTCGTGTTCTCCGTAACGCTGGGGAGCCTGCCACGCGCGTCACGGAGGGGGCGCATCGCTGCCGGGACAGTCTGGGCGACGCTTACGGTCGCGCTGGCCGGCACCTGGGCCGTCGCCGATCACGCCGGAACCGGCATGCAGGTTCCGCTGGCGCTGCCTTCCGACATCGTCCACCTCAGTGCTGTCGCAGTCTGGATCGGCGGGCTGGTCACGCTCGTCGCCGTCGCGCTGCGTGGTGCCCGTCCTGCCGACGGCGCTGGGAGGGCGGAACGGCGCCGATATCAGACCGCGACCACCGAAGCCGCGCGCGCGGTCTCCCGCTTCTCGCCGATCGCGCTCGGCTGCGTCATCGCTATCGTGCTCTCCGGCACCTATCAGGCCTGGCGCGGCGTGGGCAGCATCAGTGCACTGATCGCTACGACCTATGGTCGCTTGCTGCTGCTGAAAATCGCGGGGATGTGCGGGCTGATCGTCCTCGGAAACCTCGCTCGGGTACGCGTCCAGCGGCTCCGGGCGCCGGTAGAGGCGATACTCGCCGGTCAGACCGCCGCACGGCGCACCGTTCCTGCCGAACCGGCCAGGGTCGGCGCGGCGGCGGGGGCCCGGTCCGGTCGGCGCGGCAGCCAAGGAGTTCCGCGAAGGCACGGTAGCGCGAATACCGGACCCGCGAGCAACGGTGTGACTGTCAACAGTGCCAGTGCCAGTGCCCGTGCCGCGGAAGCCGATGCGCAGTTAAACGCCGACGGCGCGGCGTTAACGCTTAGCCGGTTACGCCGCTCGGTCTGGGCCGAGGTGGCGATCGCAGTGTCCGTGCTCGCGGTCACCGCCGTCCTGGTGAACACTCCCACCGCACGTGAAACGTACATCCCGCCGGTCAACGTAGTGGCGGCCTTCGACACGGGTGGCCCCGGCGGCCGCGGTGACGTCAACGTCCGAGTCGCACCGGCCAGGATCGGACCGAATCAGCTGTTTGTCAAAGTCACCGACTCCGCCGGGCGTCCGTACCGCGCGCAACAGGTGCAAGCCGCATTGACGCTGCCTGGAAACGGCTTCGGGCGGTTGCCCGTCCAGCTCACTGCTGATGGCCCAGGTACCTACCGCGCCAGCGCGGTCATCGTGACGATCGCCGGGCAGTGGCGGCTGCGACTGACCGTCCGCAGCGACGCCTTCGACGAAACCACCGTGGAGTTGCCGGTCCCTGTCCGCTGAGAAGTGCGGGCGCGCGAAGGCGATGTCGCGTTGATCGACCACGATGCGCTGCTGCGCGGAGAGGCAGAGCGCGCGATCGAGCGCGTCCCGAACGGGATTGTTAAGGCATCGACTGTAGGTAGGGGCTTACCGTGCGCAGGAACTCGTAGCCGTTGGCTGCGTCCCAGTTGATCGACCAGGTCATTGCGCCAGCGATGGTGGGCCAGGTGGCGGGAGGTGCGAAGCCGGAGCATCCGTGGCCCGTGGCGAGGCAGCCGAGCGCGCTGTTGACGAGGGACGGGGCGAGGTAGCCGTGCTTCGCCGCCAATTTTGAGGCAGGCAGGCCGAGCCCGATCTGGGATGGGCTTAGACCGCCGTTGCGCAGCTGGGTGCACGCGAGGGCGGTCAGGAAATCCTCAGTGCCCTGAGCATGCGCGGCGCCGTCGCAGCCGGTCATGGTGCCCGCGTTGTAGTACTGCGTGAATGAGATGGTCAGGATCGATCTGATGCTCAGCGCCAGCTGGAAGTATGCGCTGCTGGCGGACTGTACGTCGTCGGCCTGCGGCGCGAGCGTGATGAGCACGCCGGGGTGCAGGACCGCGAGACTGTGCAGGGCTTGAGCGGTGGAGGCGACGTCAATACCGTTCTCGAAGTCGATGTCCACGCCGTCGAATCCGTAGGTACTCATCAGACTGCTGATACTGCTGGCGAAGTTCGTGGCCGCGGACGATGAGTTGATCGACACCGCGCCGCCCGCGCCGTTGACCGAAATCAGCACGTGCTGTCCGCGCGCGTGCAGCGTCGCGATGTCCTTGGTGAACTGCGCCGTCGTGTATCCGCCGAGCGCGCGGGCGAGCGCGGGGCTCAGCGCGAAGGTGACGCCGCCGTCGTGCCGCGAGTCCGCGGCGGCGAATGCCACATCCACCAGGTTGTAGCCCCTGGGCACCGCCGCCAGGGGCAACGCGACGGCGTGGTTGACGAAGTTCTGCCAATAGCCCGCGAGCACGTGCTTCGACGCGGACCCGACGACCTGTTGGTCCTGCGGTGTCGGCTGCGGCGTCGGCGAGAGGACTGCCGGCGCGGTTGCGGCAGCGGCTGTCGGAGTTCCGGTCACGGGCACCAGTGCGCCGGCCACCGAGGGGGAGCGTGTCGCCGGTTCGTGCCCGCTGAGCAGCACGGCGACGCCGATCGTCGCCAAGAGCAAGGCTGTCACAGCCCCGACCGCGACAACCGCGAGCCGTGCGCGTGACATTGCCAGTGGTCCTCTCGTGCACGCGGGTGAAAATCGTAACCCGAACCGCGCCGGGTGGCATCGCCTGAGACCGGCGGGCCCGGATTTCGGACGCTAGCGTGGTCGCGCCGAGGTCAACGGTAGAATCGGCGTGCAGAAGTTCATCGAGACTGCGACATCTGGTCGGCGCGCGATCGCGCCGCGGTCGCGCGGGTTGGGCTGGGATGCCCCGTTGCCGAGGCGCTCGATGCCCGCCGACCTAAGGATCGCATGGCAGTCGTAGAAGCGCCGCGTGCGCTGGCTGAGAATAAGAAGCAGGCCGGGTTCGGCACCGTCGCAGCGGTGTCGGCAGGCTTGCCGAACTCATCGGTGGCTGTCGCCGCGGTCACGACAGCGGCCGCGCCTGCCGTGTTCGGCGGGGGCGATGCCGCGCAGCCGCGCACTCTCATCGACATTCTGAACGCCACCGCGCGGCGTTACCCCAATGAACCAGCACTCGATGACGGCACCAGTGTCCTGACATACCGCGCACTGGTGGCGGAGGTCGAAGCGGTGCGACGCCGCCTTGCCGCTGCGGGCATCGGAACCGGAGACCGCGTCGGGATCCGCATGCCCTCCGGAGACGTCGACCTCTACATCGGCATCCTCGGCGTGCTGGCCGCGGGCGCCGCGTACGTTCCGGTCGACGCCGACGATCCCGACGAGCGCGCCCGGCTGGTCTTTTCCGAAGCCGCAGTCGCTGCCGTGCTCGAGGCGGGGCAGGCGCTCGACGTGTGCGGCGACGCCCGCGTGCCGGTCGCTGCGGGGCCGCCCGGCCTCGACGACGACGCCTGGATCATCTTCACCTCCGGCTCCACCGGCAAGCCCAAGGGCGTGGCCGTGCGGCACCGCAGCGCCGCCGCGTTCGCGGACGCCGAGGCTCGGCTGTTCCTGGCCGAGGAGCCGCTCGGCCCGGGCGACCGGATACTGGCCGGCCTGTCGGTCGCGTTCGACGCCTCCTGCGAGGAGATGTGGCTGGCCTGGCGGCACGGCGCCTGCCTGGTCGCCGCACCGCGCTCGCTGGTGCGTAGCGGCGTCGACCTCGGACCCTGGCTGGTCGCCCAGGAGATCACCGCGATCTCCACCGTGCCCACTCTCGCCGCGCTGTGGCCGGACGACTGCCTCGACGAAGTAAGGCTGCTGATCTTCGGCGGCGAGGCCTGCCCGCCGGAGCTGGCCGCTCGGCTGGTCACCGAGGGACGCGAGGTCTGGAACACCTACGGGCCCACCGAGGCCACCGTCGTCGCCACGGCCGCGCGGCTCGACGGCGCGGGGCCGGTGCGCATCGGACTGCCGCTCGACGGCTGGCAGCTCGCCGTAGTCGACGCCGCCGGGAGCGTCGTTCCGATGGGGGAGTGCGGGGAACTGGTGATCGGCGGCGTCGGGCTGGCGCGATACCTGGACCAGGATAAGGACACTGAGAAGTTCGCGCCGCTGCCCGCCCTCGGCTGGGAGCGGGCCTATCGCAGCGGTGACCTCGTACGCGCCGAACCGGAAGGGTTGCTCTTCCTCGGCCGCGCCGACGAGCAGGTGAAGCTTGGCGGTCGCCGGATCGAGCTCGGCGAGGTGGACGCGGCGCTTCAGGCCCTGCCGGGTGTCGCCGCGGCGGCTGCGGCGGTGCGCACGGCGCGCGGCGGAAACCAGGTGCTGGTCGGGTATCTGGCGCTGTCGGCTGATCAGACTGCATTCGATCGGGCGGATGCGGCGAACAGGCTGCG
>NZ_DATNGK010000291.1:0-4568 GCF_035605935.1 Actinocrinis sp.
CACCCCCGGCGGGGCGTTCCGCCGCGCAGCGGCGATTCTCCCCGGCCTGCTCGATGAGCTGTTTCCGCGCCGCGAGGCCGCGCAGAAGGCCGGCGACCAGGTCGCCTCCAACGCCATCAAGATCCTGATGAACTCCTTCTACGGCGTTCTCGGGACCCCCGCGTGCCGCTTCTACAATCCGGCACTCGCCAACTCCATCACCGGCCTGGGAAAGGAGATCCTGCTGTGGGCGAAACAGTGGTTCGAAGCCCGGGGTTTCCGGGTGTTGTACGGAGACACCGACAGCCTGTTCGTGGCCTCCGCGATCCTCGAAGAGGGCGCGGCTGGCGAGCGCGGGGCCGAGCTCGCCGTCGCGCTCAACGGTGAGCTGGGCCGGTACATCCAGGAGCGGTGGCAGCTCGTCAGCCGCCTGTCGTTGAAGTTCGAGAAGCTGTATCTGCGCCTGTTGCTTCCGAGGGCTCGCAACAGCGAGCGCGGCGCGAGCAAGCGTTACGCGGGCTTGCGACAGGTCAGGGGCGGCGCGAACACCGTTGAATTCGTCGGCATGGAGGCCGTGCGCAGCGACTGGACCGCGCTCGCGAAGCAGGTGCAGCGAGAGCTGTATCAGCGCCTGTTCACCGATCAGCCAGTCGATGCCTACCTGCTCGACATCGTTCAGCGGGTCCGCAGCGGGACGCTCGATGCAGCTCTCGTCTACCGCAAGAACCTGCGCAAGCGTGCGCAGGAGTACACCGCCACGACGCCGCCGCACGTCGCCGCCGCCCGCAAGTCTGCGCAGCCCGCGGGTCGCTCCGTCAGCTACGTCATGACGGTGGCCGGTCCCGAGCCGACCGACAGCATCCAGCATCCGCTCGACCTCGAGCACTACGTCGCCAAGCAGGTCAAGCCTGTCGCCGAGCCGGTGCTGGCAGTGCTCGGCCTGGACTTCGACGTGCTGATCGGCGACGGCCGCCAGCTGCAGATGTTCTAGGCCGACCCCGGGGCGCGTGGCGGCCGCCGCCCAAGCTTGCGCGAACCTTTCAGCGCTCCGCCGTTGTCTTGGTTTCGATACAGCGTCAGCGCGGCCCGGGCGGTAACTCCTCGTTGTATTCCAACTGCGCGCTCCGCGGGAACGCTACAGCGCTTCGCCGCGGAACATTCAGTTACACGTTGCCTCGTGACAACGTCAGGTCGTACGCTGACACTAACGCCGCGTCGACACGTTGCGGTGGACGCGCCACAAGCCACGTTGGTTCTCTTGGGAGGGGGCCCAGATGACATCGACACGCCCGGCTATTGCCGCTGCGCTGCGGGCGGCGGCTCGCTCAACCGTTCTCAACTCCAGCTTGCCCTGCAGCGTGGCGGCGGCGTTGTGTCTTGCCAGCGCGGCACACGCGCAGACTCAGACTGCACCGGCCGCAGCATCCGCCAACGCGCCCGCCCTGGAAGAAGTCACCGTCACCGGCTCGCGCATCAAGCGCACCAACGATTTCAACACGCCGACGCCGACCACGGTCATCGACCCGGACCTCATGAACAGCCTGGGTATCGTCAATGTCGGCCAGGCATTGACCATGACCCCGGCCAACGTCTCGACCTTCACCCCCGCCAACACGGGTAATTCAAACTTCTTCAGCGGCGCCTACATCGCCGACCTGCGCGGCCTGAACCCGTTCTTCGGCAGCCGCACGCTGGTGCTGGTGAACACGCGGCGCGTCGTGCAGACCAACCAGGGCGACAGCGTCGACCTGAACTTCATCCCGCAGATCCTGGTCGACCGCGTGGACACCGTGACGGGCGGCGCCTCGGCGGCATACGGTTCCGGCGCAATCGCCGGTGTCGTGAACGTCATCCTCAACAATAAGCTGGAAGGCGGCAAGATCGACGGCGACTTCTCCGAGAGCAGCCACAGTGACGCACGCGACCGGCACGTCGGGGCGGCGTACGGGCATGGGCTGTTCGAGGACCGTGTCCATTTCGTGATCGGCGGCGAATACGAGAAGCAGGACGCTCTCGGCTGCGATACCGTTCGTACGTGGTGCGCACAGGGAGGCGGCCTCTATTCCCTGAATCCGACCACGCCCGCGGCGGCGCCGGGCGTGACCGTGTACGGTCAGTCGAACAACCTGCGCAACAACCAGATCACCTTTCCGGGAGTCTTCCAGCAGGCGCAGCCCGGACCGTTCCCGCCCAATCCCTACGCCAACTACAGCTCCGTGCTGCAGGCCAGCCCGGATGGCACGGCAGCTACGGCCTACGAGCTCGGCGCACAGCCGTACTCGACGGCATTCCTGTCGACCACGTTGCCGACTCTCACCGCCGGCGGGCAGGGCGTCCCCATCGGGCAGTATGACAACCTGATGGCGCCGGTGAACCGCGGCGTCATCACCGGCTCGCTCACCGCGCAGGTCACCGACACCATCAATTTCAGCGCGGATGTGAACTGGGGCAAGGTGCAGACGACCAATTTCGCCGGGGTGCAGAGCACCGGCATTTTCATGCCCACGGGCGCGACGGCCGCGGTCGTCGATCCGGCCACGGGTGCCATCATCGCGCCGGCCGGTGTCGCTGCGGGAGGCTACAACCCGTACATCGTCAACAACCCGGCGCTGGTGAGCGCCCTGCAGAATCAGTTCTGCAGCGGGCCGGCCGCCGCGACCTGCGGGCCGGGGCCGGGCGGCACTCTGCTGCCGTCCGCGCTGTCCATCGGCAAGGACTGGACCCGGCAAGCGCCGACCTTCACCGACGTCACCACGACGGTCAAGCGGTTCACCTTCGGATTCGACGGCAAGTTCGGGCAATCCTCCTGGACCTGGGACAGCTACTTCGAGTACGGCCTGACGCAGCGCGAGCAGTTCCTGCAGAACAACATCCGCGCCTACTCCCTGGATGCGGCGCTGGATGCCGTGCAGGGTCCGAATGGACCGGAATGCCGCACCTCCTACGACGCTGCGAACGGACTGCCCGTGACCCAGTACGGAGGCGGGACCCTGCCGGCCACCAACCCGGGTTACGTGAACGCGCTGCTGCAGGGGTGCGTCCCGATCAATCCTCTGGGCACGGCGGCCATCCCGGACAACGCGCTCAACTATTCGTTCGGTCCGCTCGATGAGAGGCTGCGGTACACACAGACGGTCGGGGCGCTCAACGCCTCGGGCAATATCTTCGATGGCATCGGCGCCGGCCCCTTCTCGCTCGCCGCAGGCTTCGAGTGGCGCCAGGAAGTCGGTCACAACGATGAGGTCAGCTGCGCGTACAGCGACGTTCACTGCGCCGCGGCCATCACCGACTTCAACATCCAGTACGGCCAACCCTTCGGCGGCATCGTGACCGTCGAGGAGGGCTACCTCGAGACGAACCTGCCCCTCGCCAAGAATCTGCCGTTTGCCAAAGTGCTGGAGGTGGATGTCGCGGGACGCGAGTCGCACTACGACAACAAGGCGCTGTACGGGATCAACGTAGTCAACGGCCAGCAGCCGGAGTTCACGCACAACCTGACGACCTGGAAGGCATCCGTGATCTGGGAGCCGGTCAGTGGAGTCAGATTCCGCGGCAGCCAGTCACGGGATGCTCGTGCGGCGAACTTCCGCGAGCTGTATTACGGCCAGATCATTACGGCCGGCAGCGCGTTCGGATCCTGTGCGCCGCTCGGATCCGGAGTCAACGATCCGTGTACCTGGAACCTGGAGGGCAACGTCAACCTGAAGCCGGAGACTTCGGACACGACGACGCTCGGCATCGTCCTGACACCGGCCGATTGGGTCTCGGGGCTGCAGTTCTCGGCGGATTGGTTCCACATCAAGATCAACGATGCCATCGAGCAGGCCAACCCCACGCTCACTCAGGCGCAGTGTCGCGCGGGCGAGACCTCGGTCTGCAACCTGATGACGTTCAACCCCTTCTCCTACAACGGTCTGGGACAGCAGTGCGGCACACTGGCGGGCTTCCCCGTGCCGGCTCTGGTGGACTGCAGTGCCGGCTCTTATACGGGTGCTGCGGCGTGGCAGCATGGCGCCTACAACGCGACATCCTTCGTCTCGACCTCGTTCAACGGCGCGTTCTACGAGATCCGTGGAGTCGATTTTTCGCTGAACTATCTGGCCAACATCGGCCGTTTCGGCAGTATCAATACGCGCCTGCTGACGACGTGGATGGATGAGCAGAAGTTCGCCAACTGCACGGCGACGTTCGCCGGGGCTCCCTGCTACACCTACAACATCCTGGGCCAGACCGGCACCGGCAACAATTTCCTCGCCGACAACACGCCGGCGGCGAAGTGGCGTGGCAGCCTGCTGGTCACCTGGGCAAACGGGCCCCTCAGCATCACGCCCAGCATGAACTTCGTGAGTCGCGGTATCCGGGATTACCTCGGCGTGACGCCGAATCAGCCGCAGTATGCCGCCGCACTGGCCAATCCCAACCTGCTGGCGACGGGGCTCGACCTGCATCCCATGCAGGACAATCACGTGCCGAGCTACTTCCTGTTCAATCTCAACGGCACCTACTCGTTCGACAACCTGAAGTCGCTGAAGGGCCTGGAAGTGTTCCTGCAGGTCAACAACGTGTTCAACAAGAAGCCGCCGTTTGCA
>NZ_DATNGK010000292.1:0-28853 GCF_035605935.1 Actinocrinis sp.
ACATGCTCATAGCAAGACTGCCATTCGTCGCGATCGGGGAACGCGGATCGACGCCAGGCCAGTTCATGGTCCGGCATCTGGTGTTGCCGTCGCCCGCACTGTCTCCCACGGCCTGGCCCCAAGGACCATCCGGTGATCAGAATGAATATGGACCACTCACGCCCCTCGTACGACGGCTAAGAGACATCGGTTACCTGTCGACGACGACGTATCTCAACACTCCGGGCGCGGCGGCGCTAAGCGAAGTGGCTGCATATCTGGTGCGGCATGACAGCAAAAGCGTCGATTGGGTCAGCTTAACAGCGACCGTGCCGTCGAGTGTCGCCGATCGCTTTCTCAGCGGCATAAACGCACTCGAAGAGTCGGGTCTACTGCGTCGCGAGATTTATCAACAACGGGTTTTGCTTCGCTTCCAGCAACCGGAGTTGCGCGAGCTGGTCGCGGGGATATGGACCGCACGATCGACGCTGCCGTTGGGATATGCCATGCGCCGCGGCATATCCGCATTCACCGGTGAGATCCTGCAGCGGGTGCTGACGGGCGAACCGAATGTGGACATATGGCCGCGTGCGATGAAGCTGGCGGCCGAGCAGGGTTGGCTTCAACCCGTCGGCGACGTGAACCGAGTGCTCGCTGGAATGACGGGAAAGGATCTGTCGCTGGATGCTCAATGGCTGGCTGAGACGTGGATCCGCGCCGGAGATCACGAACAGATCGCATTCGTCAGCAAGCTTCCCCATACGGTGGCCAACGACGTAACGCGGTTTCTCTGGGGCCGTCTGCTGTCGCGAACTTCCTTCGAAACCAATCGAGCGGTGCGTCGGGCCATAGCGCACCGACTAGGCGGCAACGGCTCAACCACATGGAGCGCTCTCGCCGAGGACTGGCGAATGTTGGTGCGAGTAGCCCGCTCCGGCGGCCTCGCGTGGCATCAGCGACAGGAATCCGCGTGGCAAACGTACGGACTCCCCGTGGCGACACTCTGCTGGATCCTGCTGCCATCAGTCTGGCTGACCTGTGACAGCACCGATCGCGCAGACGTCGAGGAACTCCTTATCGCGCTGGCCAATTCCGCGTGTCCAGGCGGAGGCCTTGAACGCGACGCGGCTGCAGACATCGGAATCGAGATATCTCTGGGCGAGGGGTACAAGGACATGTGCACCCTCGCCGGCAGGCAGACGACTGAGATTTCGGATGCACTATGGCGTCTGATCCGAACCATGGCACTGCGCGGCACATCCTGGGTGAGCAAACTGTATGCGTTTCAATCTATTGTCTTGCTCGCATTGCGAAGTGAAGAGTGGCAAACCGACCTGAAACACCTATGCGCGACCATTGTGTTACGTCGGCAGCATCCGGTTTATCGCGAGTATGTGCGATACGTGTCGGAGGTCATGAACGCGGACGGGTCAGGGCTAGAAACCGTGGCGAGATCGGCTCTGTGGATCGACGACACGGAGACCCTACAACGAGGGGGCGCCGGGCTCGCTGACCCGTGTGTCCAAATCCTCGGTACGACGACGCTGCTTCTCAATATGGTCGAAGCACGCATCAGGAGCTCAGGCGATTGGGAATCACAGCAAGCGGCTCGGGTCGCTGCGCTCATCAGTCCGGTGCTGCCATCGTGTCTGTCCAGCCGTCGGGCCGCTATCGGATCGATTGTCGCCGAGTGCGCGTGTGAGATGCGGCTGTACGGGCCTGGCCTGAACTCCGTGTCGATACGCTCGATCTCGCCGGCGTTCGCCAACCGCTGCGTATCTTCGATCCGACGCGAAGGGGAAAAGCCGACGTCACACACTCTGCGCTTCTCGTTGTCCGCTCAGGCATTGAGAGTCCACATGCTTCGGATCGCCCGCGGGCACCCACGCAGGTCGCAATGATGAGCCTCCGGCGGTGGCGCGTTGCGAGCGAGCCGCCGAGCGCCAGCGAGGCGGCGTGGCCGTGCAGCGTAGCGCCCAGCGCGTGGAGCGCGTGCGCGGTAGCGCCATGGTTCGCGTAGCGGCCGAGCCTCTGGGCGAGGACGCGGAGCAGGGTGGGCGGGCGGGTGCAGTTCAGCGCGGAGCGCGTCCGCCGAAGGCGGAGGTCAATTGATAGACATCCCCCTGCCGCGTTGCCGACTCAAGCCTTCGAAACGAGAACGAATGGCACGCCCGCGAAGCCAGCTCGTCGGCGGAACGTTCGCCCTAGGTTGTGAGGGCCTGTCTCTCTTATGCGCTGAAGACGAACGCATGACGGCGCTCGTACGCGAGGCACACGACAACGACTTTCGAGTAGTTGTCAGTGGGCTAAAACCGATCGAAGCGCACAACATAGGTATCAAGAACAACCGCCTGGCATGGTGCCTCTCCCGACTCAGCGTCGAGCCAGTGAGCGAAGAAATCGCCGGCGCGCCATTGACCTTCTTCGGGCAACTGGGCTGCACGGTCACAAGTACGCGATCGACGCCGTGGTCGCGGCCACGGCGTTGCAAGCGGCTAAACCGATCGCGATCGCCACCCCTGACGCGGACGATATGCGGAAACTGTGCGGCAAGCTTGTATGCATCGTGCTCGTATAGGGCGACCATCAGGAGACGCGGCTGACGTCCTGGCCCGGCGGCGCAGCTTCCAGCCAGGATAGGAACCCGGTCAGCGCGTCGGGCGACATCGCCAACTCCACCAGGCCGGTGCCGAACTTGCACTCCACGATGGTCCAGCCGGGGAAGAGCGCCAACTCCTCCTGGCCCTCCGTGTCGCGGCGGGCGACCACTTCGAGATCACGGCGGGTGAGCACTGCGGCCGGGCGGTACGCGTAGGAGAAGATGCGGTACCAGTCGATCCGGTCATTCTCGTATTGCGCTATTCCGTAGGACCAGCCTCGGCCCGCTCGTACCGCCGACGCACTCAGCGGGGTACGGGTGCCGCGCCGGTGCGGTTCCGCTCCCGCCGCTTCCATCCCCGCCCCTGCGCCCGCACCGTACAACTCGCCGTCGCCGCGGGTGCGCGCCTCGCCGTTCGCCTGCGCGTGAGACTGCCCGAAATGCACCGCAGCCCGCGCCGACCCTGGGGTCAGACGCAGGCTGCAATCGAAAGTGCCGCCACGGCGGCGGATCACCACCCGCCGGGTGAACAGCGCGCCTATGGCACATAGCAACACCAGGGCCACGGCGGCGAGCCACTCCAGCAGTGCGGTGACGATCATCACCGACACCGCCACCGCTCGCCAAGGCCGCTCATCGTTGCCGTTGCGTGCACGATTCTCCGTTGCCGTCGCTCACTCGCACCTTGCCTCGTCGCGGTCAGGCTGCGAACTTCTCGCAGTCAGCCATCGCCGATCCCGGTGCTACGCACTACCACCCGACGTGACTCGTATACGTAGTATCTCTTGCGCCGACGAACTTTCGCGCACCTACTGTGCGGTTACCCGACCCGCCGCCCTCAAGCGCAGCTCAGCGCGCTCAGCCGCGGCCTCGGAATCGCGGTCGAACTCCCCGGCTCGGGCCCGGGCCAGAGCCTCCTCGGCCCTTGCGACGTCAATGTCACCGCTCAGCTCCGCCGCCTCGCTCAGCAGCGAGACCCGGTTCTCGTCCACCGCGATGAAGCCGCCGTGCAGCGCCACCCGCAGGGTCTCCCCCGGCGCGCCGTCCTCGACCGTCTTGATCACGGCGACCGAGGGCTTGAGCACCGACATGATCGGCTGGTGACCGGGCAGGACGCCGACGTCGCCGTCCGCGGTCTTGGCGATCACCATGGACGCCTTGCCGGACCAGACCTCGCGGTCGGCCGCGACCAGCGCCACTTCGAGTTCAGCCACGGTGCGGCTCCTCCACTCTTGATGCGAAAGGCTGGCTGGCTGGATCCGCCGGGCGCGGGAGCGCGGTACTCACTCCCGCTCCCGGCCCGGCAGACCCGGCTGCGCACTGCTCCTGCTACTTCGTCAGTTCCTTGTACTTGCGCTCGAGGTCCTCGAGCCCGCCGCACATGAAGAACGCCTGCTCCGGCACGTGGTCGTACTTGCCGTCCGCGATCGCCGTGAACGCGGCGATGGTCTCGTCCAGCGGCACGAACGATCCCTCGAGGCCGGTGAAGACCTTCGCCACGAAGGTGTTCTGGGACAGGAAGCGCTCGATCCGCCGCGCGCGCTGCACGGTGATCTTGTCCTCCTCGGACAGCTCGTCCACGCCCAGGATCGCGATGATGTCCTGCAGGTCCTTGTACTTCTGCAGGATCGCCTTGACCCGGCTGGCGGTCTCGTAGTGCTCCCTGGAGATGTACCGCGGGTCGAGGATCCGGCTGGTCGAGTCCAGCGGGTCCACGGCCGGGTAGATGCCCTTCTGGGTGATCGGACGGCTCAGCACCGTCGTCGCGTCCAGGTGGGCGAAGGTGGTGTGCGGCGCCGGGTCGGTGATGTCGTCGGCGGGCACGTAGATCGCCTGCACCGAGGTGATCGAGTGACCACGGGTGCTGGTGATCCGCTCCTGCAGCTCGCCCATCTCGTCCGCCAGGGTCGGCTGGTAGCCCACCGCGGACGGCATACGGCCGAGCAGCGTGGAGACCTCGGAGCCGGCCTGGGTGAAGCGGAAGATGTTGTCGATGAACAGCAGCACGTCCTGCTTCTGCACGTCGCGGAAGTACTCCGCCATGGTCAGCGCGGACAGCGCGACGCGCAGCCGGGTGCCCGGCGGCTCGTCCATCTGGCCGTAGACCAGCGCGGTCTTCTCGATGACGCCGGTCTCGGTCATCTCCGCGATCAGGTCGTTGCCCTCACGGGTGCGCTCGCCGACTCCGGCGAACACCGACACGCCGCCGAAGTTCTCCGCGACCCGGTAGATCAGCTCCTGGATCAGCACGGTCTTGCCCACGCCCGCGCCGCCGAACAGGCCGATCTTGCCGCCGTTGACGTACGGGGTGAGCAGGTCGATGACCTTGATGCCGGTGGTGAACATCTCGGTCTTCGAGTCCAGCTGGTCGAAGCTGGGCGCCTTGCGGTGGATCGGCCAGCGCTCGGTGACCTCGAAGCGCTCGCCCTCCTTGAGGTTGAGCACGTCGCCGGTCACGTTGAACACGTGGCCCTTGGTGATGTCGCCGACCGGCACCGAGATGGCCTCGCCGGTGTCCTTCACCTCGGCGCCGCGCACCAGTCCGTCGGTCGGCTTCATCGCGATGGCGCGAACCATGTTGTCGCCCACGTGCTGGGCGACCTCGAGGGTCAGCCGGCGGGTCTCGCCCTGGAAGTCGTAGTCGATGGTCAGCGCGTTGAAGATCGCCGGCATCGCGTCGACGGGGAACTCCACGTCGACGACGGGGCCGATGATCCGCGAGACGCGGCCGACGCCGGTCGTGGTCTCAGTGGTCGTCGTCATTCCTTCTCCGTCACGGTTTCAGCGGCCTTCGGTTGTGATCGGCGCTGTCTCATGGCTACTGGTTCTCCGCTGAGGCGTCGGCCAATGCGTTCGCGCCGCCGACGATCTCGCTGATCTCCTGGGTGATCTCCGCCTGGCGGGCGCTGTTGGCCAGCCGGGTGTACTGCTTGATGAGATCGGTGGCGTTGTCCGTCGCCGACTTCATCGCCCGCCGCCGCGCCGCGTGCTCCGAGGCCGCGGACTGCAGCAGCGCGTTGAACAGCCGCGCCTTGATGTATTGCGGCAGCAGCGCGTCGAGCACCTCGGGGGGAGAGGGCTCGAACTCGTAGAGCGGGAAGACTCCGCCGGCCGGGGCCTCGGTGGTCTCCTCGATCTCCAGCGGCAGGAAGCGAGCCGCGACAGGGGTCTGCGAGAGCATCGAGATGAAATGGGTGGAGACCACGTGGATCTCGTCGACCCCGCCGTTCTCACCGCCCTTCTCGAATGCCTCGATCAGCGCGTCGCCGATCGCCGCCGCGTCGCCATACTGCGGGTTGTCGGAGAACCCGCTCCACTCGCCGGCCATCGGCACTGCGCGGAAGCGGTAGTACGCCGCGCCCTTGCGGCCGACGACGTACCGGTCGACTTCCTTGCCCTCGCTGCGCAGCAGCGCGGCCAGCTGCTCCGCCTGCTTGATCGCGCCGGTGTTGTAGGCGCCGGCAAAACCGCGGTCCGCGGTGATCAGCAGGATCGCCGCGCGCCGCAGCTGCGGCCGCTCGCCGATCAGCGGGTGCTTGGCGTTGGAGTGCGAGGCGACCGCGGACACCGCGCGGGTGATCTCCCGCGCGTACGGGGTCGACTGCGCGACACGCTGCTGCGCCTTGACGATGCGCGCCGTGGCGATCAGCTCCTGGGCGCGGGTGATCTTCTTCGTCGAGGAGACGGACGCGATGCGCCGCCGATAGACGCGAAGTTGCGCTCCCACGGCCTCAGCCCTCCCTTCCGGATTCGAACTGCCCGGACGCGCCGGGCTGCACAGTGCTCACGGTAGGCGCCTTAGCCCTTCGCGTGCCGGGTGATCGTCTCCTGGCCCACCTGCGAGGGGTCGAGCGGGGTGACCGCCTCGCCGCCGCGCAGCAGCTTGCCCGCGCCGGTCTCGAAGGTGTTCTTGAAGCCGTCGATCGCCGAACGCAGCAGCCCGATGGTGTCGTCGGAGAGCTTGTCGTTGGTGGCCGCGATGCTCTGCAGGATCTCCGGGTGCGCGGACTTGAGGTGGTCGAGGAACTCGCGCTCGAAGCGGCGCACGTCCTCGGCCGGGACCTCGTCCAGCTCGCCCGAGGTGCCGGACCAGATCGAGACCACCTGGTCCTCGACCGGGTACGGGGTGTACTGCGCCTGCTTGAGCAGCTCGACCATCCGCTGGCCGCGGGCCAGCTGCGCCTTCGAGGCGTCGTCGAGGTCTGACGCGAAGGCCGCGAACGCCTCCAGGTCGCGGAACTGGGCCAGGTCCACGCGCAGCGATCCGGAGACCTGACGCATCGACTTGACCTGCGCCGCGCCGCCGACCCGGGAGACCGAGGTACCGACGTTCACCGCGGGACGCACGCCCGAGTTGAACAGGTCGGTCTCCAGGAAGCACTGGCCGTCGGTGATGGAGATCACGTTGGTCGGGATGAACGCGGAGATGTCGTTGCCCTTGGTCTCCACGATCGGCAGGCCGGTCAGCGAGCCGGCGCCCATGTCGTCGGACAGCTTCGCGCAGCGCTCCAGCAGCCGGGAGTGCAAGTAGAACACGTCGCCGGGGTAGGCCTCGCGGCCCGGCGGGCGGCGCAGCAGCAGGGACATCGCGCGGTACGCCTCGGCCTGCTTGGACAGGTCGTCGAACACGATCAGCACGTGCTTGCCGGCGTACATCCAGTGCTGCCCGATCGCGGAACCCGTGTACGGCGCGAGGTACTTGAAGCCCGCCGGGTCGGACGCCGGGGAGGCCACGATCGTGGTGTACTCCAGCGCGCCGTTGTCCTCCAGCGCCTGGCGCACCGCCGCGATCGTCGAGCCCTTCTGGCCGATGGCGACGTAGATGCAGCGCACCTGCTTCTTCGGGTCGCCGGTGGCCCAGTTCGCCTTCTGGTTCAGGATCGTGTCGATGCACACCGCGGTCTTGCCGGTCTGCCGGTCGCCGATGATCAGCTGACGCTGGCCGCGGCCGATCGGGGTCATCGAGTCGATGGCCTTGATGCCGGTCTGCAGCGGCTCGTTGACCGACTGGCGCTGCATGACCGAGGGCGCCTGAAGTTCCAGGACGCGCCGGGTCTCCGCCTCGATCGGGCCGAGGCCGTCGATCGGGTCGCCGAGCGGGTTGACCACCCGGCCGAGGAAGCCGTCGCCGACCGGGGTGGACAGGATCTCGCCGGTGCGCCGGACCGTCTGGCCCTCTTCGATCTCGGCATAGTCGCCCATGACGACGACGCCGATCTCCCGCACGTCGAGGTTCAGCGCGATGCCAAGGGTCCCGTCCTCGAACTTCAGCAGCTCGTTCGTCATGGCCGAGGGCAGGCCCTCGACCTTGGCGATACCGTCGCCGATCTCGGTGACCGTACCGATCTCGTCGACGTTCGCGGCCGAAGGCTCGTACGACGAGACGAAGCGCTCCAGCGCGTCCCGAATCTCCTCGGGACGGATCGTGAGCTCCGTCATGAGTCTTCCCTTACTCCCTAGGTTCTCGGGGCCTTCGCCCGCGATTTCGGTACTGCACGCCCTCGATCGGAGGGCTACGTCTGACGGTTGGTCATCAACCTGCTACTGCGACACGCGCCGCGCGGCCTCACCGAGGCGCCCGGCGACCGAGCCGTCGATGATGTCGTCGCCGATCCGGATGACCATGCCGCCGATGAGGGCCTGGTCCAGCTCCACGTTAAGGCGGATCTCCCGGCCGTAGGCGCGGGCCAGGATGTCGGAGAGCCGCGCGCGCTGCGCCTCGGTCAGCGGCACGGCGGCCGTGACCAGGGCGGTGACCCGCGACCTGCGCTCGGCCGCGATCCGGCTGAGCTCCTCGACTCCGGCCACCGCGTTGCGGCCACGCGGGGCGGCCACCAGGCGGTGGATCAGCCGCAGCGCAGACGGGTTCGCCTTGCCCGCGAGCAGCGAGTCCACCAGCGCGGTGCGCTGCGAGGCCGGGATGCGCTGGGACAGAGCCGCGGCCAGTTCCGGTTCCGCGGCCAGGATCCGGCCGAAGCGGAACAGGTCGTCCTCGACGGCGTCCAGGGCCCCGGCCCGGTCGGCCAGAGCCAGCTCCGCCTCGGTGGCCAGCAGCTCGACCGCGTCGGCCAGATCGCGCGGTGAGGACCAGCGGCCCCGCACCGTTCCCGCGATCAGCTCCACGGCCGGGTCGCCGACCTTCCCGGACAGCAGCGAGGTCACCAGCCGGGCACGCTGCTCCGGTTCCCGTGACGGGTCGGTCAGCAGCCGGCGCAACGTCACGTCGCCGTCGAGCAGCGCGCCGATGGCGGCCAGGTCGTCGGACAACTTGGTGACGTCGGTCGCCGGCACGGCGGTGAGCGCGGCCAGCGACTCCTGCGCCTGCTTGAGCGATTCCCGACTCGCGCCGCGCATCAGCCCACCTGCTCCGCCGCGGCGGCCTCGCCCGCGCGCTGCACGCCGATCCGGCCGTCGAGCTCGTCGAGGAAGCGGTCGATGATCCGCTCCTGCAGCGCGGCGTCGGCCGCGCGCTCCCCGACGATCTTGTCGGCCAGTTCCACGGCGAGCTTGCCGAGATCGGCCTTGAGCACGGAGACCGCGGAGTTGCGGTCGGCGGTCAGCTGCGCCTGCCCGGCGGCCACGATGGACTCGCGCTGCCGGTTGGCCTCCTCGCGGGCCTTGTCGACCAGCGCGGCGCCCTCGGCCTGGGCCTTGGCCCGCACCTCGGCCGCCTCGTGCCGGGACTCGGCCAGACGCGCGGTGAAGTCGGCCTTGATCCGCTCGGCCTCGGCCTGCGCGGCCTCGGCCTTGAGCAGACCGCCCTCGATCGCCTCGGTGCGCTCCTCGAGCAGCTTCCTGATACCAGGCAGAGCCTTGACGTACAGGAAGAAGAACACGATCGCGAACGCGATGATGCCGAGGATCAGCTCAGGGCCGTCCGGGATGACCGGGTTGTGGTCGGCCAGAATCGTGACCTGGGGTCCCACGGTATTGCCTCCTTAAGGCAGTCGTCCGTGAGGAGCGGCTTACTTGAAGACGAACGGCATCACGATGCCGAGGAGCGCGAGCGCCTCGGTCAGCGCGAAACCGATGAACATGTTCGTGCGGATCATGCCGGCGGCCTCGGGCTGGCGGGCCATGGCCTCGACGCCGTGGCCGAAGATCAGGCCGATTCCGACACCCGGGCCGATGGCGGCCAGGCCGTACGCGACCGCGCCGAGCGAACCGGTGACGTTGTTAGCGCCGGCGATGATGTCAACAACAGCAGCGGACATGGGTTGCGTTTCCTTCGGGTCGAACCGGCGGCTCTCCACCGGTTGGCTTGTGGGGACTTGCGGTGCAGCTCAGTGCCCGGCGTTGTAAGACTCGCCGATGTACTGCGCGGTAAGGATCGTGAAGATGTAAGCCTGCAGAGCCTGGATCAGCATTTCGAAGGCGGTCAGCACGACCACCATCACCGCTGAGCCGGCCGCGAAGAGCGCGCCCATCGATGCGCTGGTCAGGTACCAGGTCGCGATCATGAACGTGGCCAGCAGCATGTGGCCGGCGAACATGTTCGCGAACAGCCGGACCATCAGGGTGAACGGCTGGATCACCAGGACCCGCAGCCATTCGACTGGAATCAGGATGATGAGCACCGGGACCGGCACTCCGCTGGGAATCACCTTGCGGAGGAAGCCGATGAACCCGTTCCGCTTGATCGCCTGGTACCAGTAGGTCAGGTACGTCATCAGCACGCATGCGGCCGGGAACGCGATCTTCGAGGTCGCCGGGAACTGGGCGATCGGGATGATCTCCATCAGGTTCATCACCCAGATGAAGAAGAACAGAGAGAACAGGAACGGCACGTAGCGGTCCCCGGACTTGCCGATCATCGGCCGGGCGATCTGATCCCTGATGAACAGGTATCCGAGCTCTCCCACGTTCTGCGACCCGCGCGGCACCAGCTTCGGCCGGCGGAACGCGAAGTAGAAGTACGTGCACACGATCCCGGCGCAGATCAGCGCGAGCAGCATCGGCTTGGTGAAGTGGAACCCGCCGATCGAGAAGATCGGGCTGAAATAGAAGTCATCGAGCGACGGCGCGGGAAACCCGCACCCGGAGCCCAGGTGGCAGCCCGAGGCGAGCACTGTGCTCGCGGTTGCCGTGGTACTCACCGGTTCACTCCTTCGGCTTGGCGCATCGCAGTCGCCGGTGCGGGACTGATGTTGAAGTGGGCTTGCAGGACTGTAACTGTCTGGGACTGCTCGAGCCGATTCGCGGGCCCGTTTTCACCGATTTCGCCGGCCTGTTCACCGCCGGTTCTCGCGGGCCTCGGCTCGGGTACAACGGAGCGTCACTTCGCCCGGCTGCCGCCGTTCGCCGCCTTGCTCACGGTGTGGATCGTGTACCAGGTCGAGAGCACCACGCCGAAGAGCACGCCGAACAGCAGCAGGATCGGGTGTCCGGTCCACCGTCCGAGAAGGTAGCCGAGTCCGCCGTAGACGGCGATAGCCGAGACCATATGGCCGACGATGCCCCACATGGTGGCGTCGGTCTGTTTGGCCTCCTCCAGCACCGACTTGTCGTCGGCGGGCGGCTCAGCGGGTGTTCGGGTCGTCGGGCTCATCGCCCGCCCCGGTGCGCGCTCCCGCGTGCTCCCGGCAGAGTTCGGCTCCGCGGCGGCGCCGCAACGAGTGGCCGGGACGCGCGCGGTGGCTGATCCGGGCGGCGGCTCGTCGGCGCATGGTGGTCATCGGGGCTCACAGCTGCCCGGGCTCGACGTAGAAGGTCTTGGCCTTCATCCACGAGCGCACTTGGGTGCCGCTCCAGCACAGGACGCACGCGATCGCGGTGATCCCGAAGGCCCGCGGGTTGAACAGCGTGGTGTCGCGGAACTGTGCGGTGACCACGGCGAGAATCAGGATCTTGACGAGGTAGGTGGCCAGCGCGGTGATCATCATGCTCTGCGGGCTCACCCGCGCCGCGCGGCCGACCACTACCGTGGAGATCAAGAAGAAGAGGG
Organism: Actinocrinis sp.; assembly: GCF_035605935.1. Taxonomy (GTDB): domain Bacteria; phylum Actinomycetota; class Actinomycetes; order Streptomycetales; family Catenulisporaceae; genus Actinocrinis. The sequence goes on from NZ_DATNGK010000292.1 coordinate 11,523, forward strand.
TGACCATGAGCAGCGCCAGCGCGGCGCCGAGCACTCCCTTGCCGCCCGCGGCGATGCCTGCGATGACGGCGCACAGCACACCAACGGCCGCCGTGGGCACGGCACATTGCCGTAGCGCGCGGACGTCGTCGGCCTGCATGGTGTGGCTCCGGAGGGCTCGTGGGGTCTGGGCTCGGGGTCACGGGCTGCGTCATATGCTGCGTCGTATTAAGTGCGTGCGGGCGGGCAGGTTCCATCGGCTGCGGTCGTGTCCTCGATGGTTCCTTGCTCGTGAAACCTATCACAAACGGCAGAGCACGTCTTTACCTGGTCGGCGTGGTCTCGATCACGTACGACACGCGGGAAGTGCCGATTTCCTCGCGTATCCAGCCACTGATTGCGCAGCCGCAGCTCAGCTATGCGGCCGCCGCGTTTCTGAGGCACTGTGCACAAGGTCGGGCCACTGCGGAGGCGTCGCGCCCTCGGTGTGGAAAGCCGCCGCGACCGGAGCGCCCCGGCGTGCGCGGGCGGCGGCGTGCCGCGCGGAACGCCGATCCGCGCGCGCGTCCATGCGCCTACGCACCTGCGGGAGCAAGAGGATCAGCAGCCACAGGCCGAGGGCGCCCATCGCGAAGAGGATCGGCGGGCGGTGCGGCGGCGTGACGGTTACCAGGATCACGGCCCCGGAGATCAGAGCGGCCCACAGGTACATGATCAGAACCGCGCGTTGCCTGGAGTGGCCGATCTCCAGCAGCCGGTGGTGCAAATGCTGCTTGTCCGCGGAGAAGGGCGAAAGCCCGGCGGCAGTGCGCCGGACCACCGCCATGATCATGTCGATCATCGGCAGCGCCAGGCAGGAGAACGGCAGCACCAGCGGGATGTAGACGGCCAGGCTCTTGTGCGTCGCCGCGGTCTGCGTGTGCGCGGCCTGCAGCATCAGGTCCTGGTCGATCTGGCCGATGGCCAGAATGGTGGTGGCGGCCAGCAGCAGGCCAAGCAGCATCGAGCCGGTGTCGCCCATGAAGATGCGAGCCGGGGACCAGTTGTGGCACAGGAAGCCCAAGCACATCCCGACCACGATCGCGGCGATCATCACCGCCGGGGCGGCGCTCGAGATGAAGTAGCCGACCTGAAGCCGGTAGCCGAAAACGAAGAACGCGAGGGCGGCGATGGCGCACATACCGGCGGCCAGCCCGTCGAGCCAGTCCACGAAGTTCACCGCGTTGATCATGATGACCACGATGAGGATCGACAGCACGGCGGAACTGGTCGGGTCGAGCACGACCGTGCCGTAGCCCGGGATAGGCAGCCACTGGATCTGCACGCCCTTGAGCACCATCACGGAGGCGGCGAAGACCTGCCCGGCCAGCTTGATCAGCGCGTCGACGCCCCAGCGGTCGTCGATGACGCCGAGCAGGATGAGCAGGCCGGAACCCAGCAGCAGACCGGGAACCGCCGTCGACTCGGTGTAAACCCACTGGTGCAGCATCGGCATGTGCCTGGCGAACAACAGTGCGGCGAGGAACCCGAAGTACATCGCCACGCCGCCGAGCCGGGGGGTGGGCACGGTGTGCACGTCACGCTCGCGAACCTCGGGCGGGGGTGCGAAGCGGATGGCGGCCACGCGGACCAGCCCGGTGGTCAAATAAGTGACCACCCAGGCGACCGCCAAGACGACCAGATACTCGCGCATCTAGCTTCGCTCGCCGCCTTCCGGCCGGGGTCAGTGTCGGTGATCAGGGTACGCCGGTCCTCACCTATCAAGAGGACGCCCACCAGCACCGCCCGGTTGCCCGCGTACCGCCGCAACAGCACCTTAGAGCCATCAAACGGCGGATCAACCTGTTTGCCCGGCCGTGTTGTCGCCGGCCGGTAGTCAGGCCTGGTAGAGCGGGAATTCGTCGACCAACTCGGCGACTTCCTTCTGCACCTCGGCGGCGACGGAGCCGTCGGCGTCGCGGACCGCGCGCCCGACGAGCGCCGCGATCCGGTGCATCTCAGGCTCCTTCATCCCTTGAGTGGTCACGGTCGCGGTCCCGACCCGCAGGCCCGAGGTGACCATCGGCTTGGCCGAGTCGTACGGCACGCAGCTGCGGTTGAGCATGATTCCGGCGCGCTCGCAGCGCAGTTCCGCCTCACGGCCGGTGACTTTCACCCCGTCGGCCGTCCGTACCGCGACGCCCGCCGCGCCGCGCAGGTCCAGTACGGCCAAGTGGGTGTCCGTGCCGCCGGACACCGGGCGCATGCCCTCCTGCGCGAGCGCGGTCGTGAGGGCGCGCGCGTTCGACACGACCTGCGTCGCGTAATTGCGGAACTCGGGCCGCGAGGCCTCCGCGAACGCGACCGCCTTGGCCGCGATCGCGTGCATCAGCGGGCCGCCCTGCGAGAACGGGAATACGGCGCGGTCGATCGCGGAGGCCAGTTCGGCGCGGCACAGGATCGCCCCGCCGCGCGGGCCACGCAGCGTCTTGTGCGTGGTCAAGGTGACGACATCGGCGTACGGGACGGGCGAGGGGATGGCCCGCCCGGCGACGAGCCCGGCGAAGTGCGCGGCGTCGACCAGTAGATACGCGCCGACCTCGTTGGCGATCGAGCGGAACGCGGCGAAGTCGATCAGCCGGGAGTAAGCAGTCGCCCCGCAGATGATCAGCTTGGGCCGGTGCGAACGGGCCAGGTCGCGCACCCGGTCGTAGTCGATCAGCTCGGTGTCCTCCCTGACCGGGTAGCCGAGGGTTTCGAACCAGGTGCCGGAGAAGTTGCCCTGCGCGCCGTGGGTGAGGTGGCCGCCGTGTTGCAGCGCCATGGCCAGCACCCGGTCGCCGGGAGTGAGCAGCGCGGCGAAAACGGCGAGGTTCGCGGCCGCTCCGGTGTGCGGCTGGATGTTCGCGTGATCGGCGCCGAACAAGGCGCACGCCCGGTCGACGCCCAGGCGCTCGGCCGCGTCGACCTGTGCGCAGCCTCCGTAGTAGCGCCGTCCCGGGTAGCCCTCGGCGTATTTGTTCGACAGCACCGAGCCGAGCGCGGCCAGCACGGCGGGTGAGGCCGGGTTCTCGCTGGCGATCAGCTGCAGGGTGCCGCGCTGGCGCTCGAGTTCGTCCAGGAGCACCCCGGCGATCTGCGGATCGGTGCGCACCAGCGCGCCGTAGTCCGGGCCGAAGAAGGGGGCGATCGGGTCGGCCGAGGTCGATCGGGGAGCGGCGACTGGGGACATGACCAACGCTCCAAGCTTCGGGGGCGCGGGGAAGATCGCGCGGTTTGCGGGGAATGCCGGATCTTTCCTCACACCATAGGCCGCGCGGGCCAAGACGGCACTGGCAAGAGGTCACCCGAACGGAAGCGCAGTCGCGTCGGGTAACCGGTGAGGGGTCCGTCACGATGTGCCACAGACATAACGGAGAGCATTGAGTCCGGCGCACTGTGTGCAACGAAACCCGTTGCGGATCAACAGAAAGTCGCGAATCAAGGACCGTTCGTTCATGTGAGATCCCCCACAGGGGCTCAAAGTTGAGTTTCGCGGCGCGGCCTGCTTACGGTCGATCCCGTTCGCCAACGCGGACCACGTGGCCGGCACGCCGAATCCTGCCCACCGCCCACGCCGTAACCCAGACCCGAGGGGCAGGAGCGGAGGAACCACTTCTTTCCGCCGGACAGGGCGGCTGCCGGGTGAATCGAGGCAGCGGCCCGGTGCAGGTCCGGCTCGGGGTGAATCCGTGTATCGCGGTAGGGCCACATCTCCGGCCCGAATCCGACAGCTCACTTCGTAGGCGTGGGAGAGGAATCGCTTTTCCATGTCCATTCGTCGTGCTTCCAACGTGCCCGCAGAGGCTGCGGGCGGGCGTCATCGCAAGCCGTCTTATGCCCGCCGGATGATCGCCACGGCGGCGGTCGCCGGCGCGGGTGTGACGATTCCGCTGCTGGTCGCGGGTTCGGCGCACGCATCCTCGATCAACTGGGACGCCGTCGCGCAGTGCGAGTCCGGCGGCAACTGGGCCATCAACACCGGCAACGGCTTCTACGGTGGTCTGCAGTTCACCGAGTCGACCTGGCTCGGCTACGGCGGCGGCGCCTACGCGCACTACGCCAACCAGGCCAGCCGCACCCAGCAGATCGCCATCGCGGAGAAGGTCCTCGCCGGGCAGGGCATCGGCGCCTGGCCCGTCTGCGGTCCGCGTGGCTACTCCTCCGGCGGCAGCTACACCACCACCAACGCCAACGGCGCTGGCTCCGGCTCAAGCAGCAGCCACAAGTCGACCAAGGCCAAGCACTACTCGGCTCCGGTCCAGAAGTCGCACACCGTCACCGCTCCGGCCAAGACCACCGGCCACAGCTACACGGTCGTCTCCGGCGACACGCTGTCCGGGATCGCGGCCAAGGAGGGCATCTCCAACTGGGAGACCCTGTACCAGGACAACCAGTCGGTTGTCGGCTCGAACCCGAACCTGATCTTCCCGGGCCAGGTCCTGCACTTCTGAGCCTGAACCGGTAAGCACAGCGGTCCGCACGCACTGAGGCCCGGCTCCCTTTCGCAAGGGAGCCGGGCCTCGGTGTGCTTGTATTGTGCGCTCGTGTCGTGTGCTTCTTCGGCGCACTTCTGAAGAACCGTCAGCGGATCAGGTTGGGCACGACCTTGGCCAGCTGATCAAACGTCAGCGCGCCCTCGCGCAGCAGCTTCGGCGCGTCACCGGTCAGGTCGACGATCGAGGAGGGCACGTTGTCCGCCGTCGGCCCGCCGTCGAGGTAGATCTCCACCGCGGTACCGAGCTGGTCCTGAGCCTCGGAAGCGGTGGTCGCCGGCGGCTGTCCTGAGCGGTTCGCGGACGACACGCCCATCGGGCCGACCTCGGTCAGCAGCTCGATCGCGACCGGGTGCAACGGCATGCGGACCGCGACGGTGCCGCGTGCGTCGCCCAGGTCCCACTGGAGCGAGGGCTGATGGCGGGTGACGATCGTCAACGCGCCGGGCCAGTAAGCGTCCACCAGATCCCACGCGTTCTCGGGGAACTGTGCGACCAGGCCGTGCAGCGTGGTGGGCGAGCCGACCAGCACCGGCACCGGCATGTCGCGGCCGCGGCCCTTCGCGGCCAGCAGCGCGGCGATCCCGGAGGCTGAGAAGGCGTCCGCGCCGATGCCGTACACCGTGTCGGTCGGCAGGACGACCAGCTCTCCGCGACGCACCGAGCCGGCCGCCTCGCGCAGCCCGGCGGTGCGCTGATCCGGATCCGAACAGTCGTAGCGACGGCTCACCTGCGTGCACCTCTCATCTTCGCTGCTTCGCTGCATCTGAGATCTGACTGCGGCTTACCTTACTGAGAGCGACTGCGGCTACCCGCGGCGGCCTTCCTTGCGCGCGGTCACGAACCGCGGGCGTCCGGTCAGATCTCGGTGGTCGGCCGCCTCGGCCCAGCCGCGTTCCTCCAGGAAGATGCGCTGCACCGCCCCGCCCTGCTGGTCCGAGTGTTCCACAGCGACCCAGCTGCCCGGGCGCAGCAGCCGGAACGCCGTCCGTTCGAGGGAACGGATCATGTCCAGCCCGTCCGGGCCGGAGAAGAGGGCCAGCTGCGGGTCGTAGTCGCGCGCCTCGGTCGAGACGCCCTCCCACTCCTCGAGCGGGATGTACGGCGGATTCGAGACGACCAGATCCACGGTCCCGTTGAGTTCCGACAGCGCGGTGCGCGCGTCGCCGCGGTGCAACGTGACCCGCCTGCCTTCGGCCACTTTCGTTATGTTGCGCTGCGTCCAGGTCAGCGCGTCCTCGGACAGCTCGACCGCGTGGACCCGCGAGCGCGGCACTTCTTGCGCTATGGCCAGCGCGATCGCGCCCGAGCCGCTGCACAGGTCGACGATGACGGGTTCTGCGATGTCCAGGCCGCGCAGCCGGTCGATCGCCCAGCCGACCATGACCTCGGTCTCCGGCCGCGGCACGAACACCCCAGGGCCGACCTCGAGTTCGAGGTAGCGGAAGAAGGCGCGGCCGGTGATGTGCTGCAGCGGTTCGCGGTTCTCGCGGCGGGCGATCGCGGCCCAGAAGCGCGCGTCGAAGTCGCCATCGCGCACCGTGTGCAGCTCGCCGCGCCGTACCCCGTGCACCCACGCGGCCAGTTCCTCGGCATCGGCGCGCGGGGAGTCGACCCCGGCCTCGGCCAGGCGCACGGCCGCGAGCGCGACCTCGGAGAGCAGCAGGTTCAGCGGACGCGCGCCCACCAGCGTCGTCGCGGCCGGCTCTTCGTCCGCCGCCGTCCCATCGCTCACTGCCTCGCCGCTCATGGCTCAGCTCTCCTGGACGCCGAGCTTGGCGGCCAGGTCGGCGTCGACGCAGGACTGGATCACTGGGTCGAGTTCGCCGTCGAGCACCTGGTCCAGGTTGTACGCCTTGAAGCCGGTGCGATGGTCGGAAAGTCGGTTCTCCGGGAAGTTGTACGTGCGGATGCGCTCTGAACGGTCCACGGTGCGCACCTGGCTGCGGCGCGCGTCGGAGGCCTCCTTGTCGGCCTCTTCCTGCGCGTGGGCCAGCAACCTGGCACGCAGGATCCGCATCGCCGACTCCTTGTTCTGGAGCTGCGACTTCTCGTTCTGGCAGGACACGACCACACCGGTGGGCAAGTGCGTGATGCGTACCGCGGAGTCGGTGGTGTTAACGGACTGACCGCCGGGGCCGGACGACCGGAAGACGTCGATGCGTAGGTCGTTCGGATTGATTTCGACCTCGACATCCTCCGCCTCGGGCATGACGAGCACGCCGGCTGCGGAGGTGTGGATGCGGCCCTGGGATTCGGTAACCGGTACGCGCTGTACCCGGTGCACGCCGCCCTCGTACTTCAGGCGCGCCCAGATGCCCTCTCCTGGCGGCGGGGTACCGCGGTATTTGACGGCCAGTGAGACATCCTTGTAGCCGCCAAGATCCGAGTCGGTGGCCTCAAGGATCTCGGTCTTCCAGCCGCGCCGTTCGGCGTAGCGCAGGTACATGCGCAGCAGGTCGCCGGCGAACAGCATGGACTCCTGGCCGCCCTCCCCCGCCTTGACCTCGACGATGACGTCTTTATCGTCGTTCGGGTCGCGCGGGATCAGCAGGTGCTGCAACCGCAGCTCCAGTTCGCCGCGCAACTCCTGGAGGGTGTCGATCTCGTCGGCGAAGGCTGGGTCCTCACGGGCCAGCTCGCGCGCGGCCTCGATGTCCTCGGCGTTGGACTGATACGACCGGTACGTCTCCGCGATCGGGGTCAGCTCGGCGTAACGCTTGCCGAGCTTGCGGGCCAGCGCCTGGTCGGTGTGCACTTGCGGGTCGGCGAGACGCTGTTCAAGCTCGGCGTGCTCGGCCAACAGATCGTCGATCGCCTCGAACACGGTGCTGCACCGGTCCTCTCGTCCTTATGCCGCCCGCGCGGCTGTGAAGTTGACCCGCCACTGACACGAAGCGGCGCCGACGCCGGCAGCGAATGCCTGGCATCGACGCCGCTGTACGCGCTAGTTGCCGGTCTTCTTCTTGCCGCCGAAGCGGGCCTCGAACTTGGCGACGCGGCCGCCGGTGTCGAGGATCTTCTGCTTGCCGGTGTAGAAGGGGTGGCACTGCGAGCAGACTTCGGTGCTGATCCGGCCGCTGGTCGCGGTGGATCGCGTGGTGAAGCTGTTGCCACAGCTGCAGGTCACCTGGGTGACCACGTATTCGGGGTGGATCCCGGACTTCACGATGTGCTCCTCATGGTCGATTTGGCCGCCGGATCGCCCCGCGCGGGGCGTGAACCGGGACCGACGTACCAGTCTGCCAGGGCCGGGCCGTCGACTCCAAAACGGTGATCTTCACACCGTCGGATTGGCTGCCGACTGCCCGTTTACATCCCTGGGCTCCGGTTCCGCAACGGCACCGGAGCCCCGGATATTCCTGGCGTGCGACGGCTGCTACTCGCCGTCCCGCGCCGGGGTGTTCTTCTGGATCTGCATCAGCAGCTCGACGTTCGACTTCGTCTTGCGCATCTGCGTGATCAGCAGCTCAAGGGCCTGCTGCTGGTCCATGTTGTGCAGCAGCCTGCGCAGGCGCCACATGACCGCCAGCTCCTCGGCGCCGAGCAGGATCTCCTCGCGCCGGGTGCTGGAGGCGTCGATGTCCACGGCCGGGAAGATGCGCTTGTCGGCCAGGCGCCGGTCGAGCTTGAGCTCCATGTTGCCGGTGCCCTTGAACTCCTCGAAGATCACCTCGTCGGCCTTCGAGCCGGTCTCCACCAGCGCGGTGGCCAGGATGGTCAGCGAGCCGCCGTTCTCGATGTTGCGCGCCGCGCCGAAGAAGCGCTTCGGCGGGTAGAGCGCGGTCGAGTCGACACCACCGGACATGATCCGGCCGGAGGCGGGCGCGGACAGGTTGTACGCGCGGCCGAGGCGGGTCATCGAGTCGAGCAGCACGACCACGTCGTGGCCCAGCTCCACCAGCCGCTTCGCCCGCTCGATGGCGAGTTCGGCGACCGTGGTGTGGTCCTCGGCGGGCCGGTCGAAGGTGGAGGCGATGACCTCTCCCTTGACCGAGCGCTGCATGTCGGTCACCTCTTCCGGCCGCTCGTCGACGAGCACGACCATGAGGTGGACCTCGGGGTTGTTGACGGTGATCGCGTTGGCGATCGCCTGCAGCACCAGGGTCTTACCGGCCTTGGGCGGCGAGACGATCAGGCCGCGCTGGCCCTTTCCGACCGGGGCGACCAGGTCGATGATCCGGGTGGTCAGCTGGCCGGACTCGGTCTCCAGGCGCAGCCGGTCCTGCGGGTAAAGCGGGGTGAGCTTGGAGAACTCGACGCGGTGGTTCGGGCTGCGCGGGTCGCGCGACTCGCGGGTCTCCTCGGGGGTGACGCCGTTGACGCTGTCCAGCTTGACCAGCGCGTTGAACTTCTCGCGCCGCTCGCCCTCGCGCGGCTGGCGCACCGCGCCGACCACCGCGTCGCCCTTGCGCAGGTTGTACTTGCGGACCTGAGCCAGCGAGACGTACACGTCGTTCGGGCCGGGCAGGTAGCCGGAGGTGCGCACGAAGGCGTAGCTGTCCAGGACGTCCAGGATGCCCGCCACCGGAATCAGGACGTCGTCCTCAGTGATGGTGGACTCGGGCGCGCCGCCCTCGAAGCCCTCGCGGCCACGCCGGCCCCGGTTGTTGCGGTCCCGGTCGCGGTACCGGCTGCGCCGTCCGCGGCTGTCGAACTCCTCGTCCTGGCCGCCGCCCTGGTTATCGCGCTGATTGTCCCGCTGGCTGTCGCGCTGGCTGTCGCGCTGACCATCGCGCTGGTTGTCCCGCTGGCCATCGCGGTTGCCCGGGCGCTCGTTGCCCTGGTGCTGCTGCTGACGGTCACCACGGTCGCCGCGGTCACGGTTGTTGCGGTTGGTGCGGTCGCGGTTGCGCTCCCGGCGGGAGTGCTGGTTAGCGCCGTCACCCGGCGCGTTACCCGTCTGGGCGCTGCCGGTCTGTGCTCCGCCGCTCTGGGTCGCAGCGGACTGCGTGCCCGCCTGGCTCTGCGGCTCGGCAGCTGCGACGGCCTGCGGCGCAGCGCTCTGCGCGGCGACAGGCTGCGCGGTCGCGGCGGGAGCGGCCTCGGCGACCCGGTTCTGCGCCGGGGCGGCCTCTACCGCAGCCTCCTCGCGGCGACCGGGCTGCTCGGGGACGCGGGTCTGCGCGGAGGTGGCCCGGCGGCGGCCGTTGGCACGCTGCGCGGGCGCTGTCGCCTGCTGGGTGGTGGCTGCGGCACCGTTCGAGCCGGTGCCCTCCGCACCACCGGCGGCGGTTCCGGTCGAGGCGGCGGCCGGCGCGGCGGCGCGGGTGGTCCCCGCGGGGGCGCCCTGGCGCTGTTGAATCGCCTCGATCAACTGACCCTTGGGCATCCGGGTCACTCCCTTGATGCCCAACTCAGCGGCCTTGAGTCGCAGTTCAGGCAGCAGGAGGCCGGACAGTCCGGTGCCGGTGCGGCGTCTGCCACGGGCCGCGGACTGGTCGGCGGAGGTCAGTTCGGTGGTATCGCTCACGAAGGGTCCTTCCCTGGAGCGGGCGCCGGTTCCGGGTGGTACCCGGCTCGGCGACCGGTCGTGCCCCGATCCGGCGGGCGGTGACCGATTCGGCACCGCGACGACCGCGGGGGCGGGGTTTCAAATACCGGAGCGTGGGAGCACCACGTCCGGCGGCGCGCTTGAATGCGCCAGAAAAGGGGGCCGTCTGGACCGCCGCCGTCAGGCGCCATCGGATCAGGGAAATCCACAATGGGGTTGCGACGTAGGTCCTCAGGTGGGGAGCACTTGCCGTGGCCGCGCGGACGGAGCCCGAACGAACTCCGGGCCGACGTGGACAACGGGTGCAGCTACGAGATTAACACTCTTGAGCCATTGTGGCATTCCCCACCTTCGACGAGATCATGGCGTGTCGGTGTCATCCGGCGGCGAATCGGCCGCCGCGCCCCTGGAAGCGACGGTCAGAACTGTGACGCCCCAGCCCTCGGGTGCATAGTCGGCGGCCTTCCGGGCCCAGTCCGGACCGACGGTGAGCACCAGCACGGTCGGGCCGGCGCCGGAGACGAACGCCGCGAACCCGTCGGCTCGCAGCCGCCGGATCAGGGCCGCGCTGTCCGGCATCGCCGCCGCGCGGTAGTCCTGGTGCAGCCGGTCGCGCGTGGCGGCATGCAGGAGTACAGCCCGATGATGATGGCTGAGTTCCGGGGCCGTCAATGCCGCGGTGAGCAGGCCGGCTCGGCCGGCGTTGAAGGCCGCGTCGCGGTGCGGCACCGAAGCGGGCAGCAGGCCGCGGGCGACCTCGGTGGCCAGGCGATTCGGCGGGATGAACGCCACCGCGCCGACGTCGGCGGCCGGCTCGAGCCGCTGCGCAAAGGCCCGCATGTGCTCCGGCTGACGACCCGTGAAGATATCCGTCGAAACGTGCGTGGAAACTTCCGGCGAACCGCCGGCCGCGATCACCAGGTCAGTATCCTGCCGGCCACCGGACGGCCGAGGTGCCTCAGTGCCCTGTCCGAGCCCGTGCTCCCGCTCAGGGTCCTGCTCCAGCCATGCGATGGTGAGGCCGCCACGCAACGCGGGCGCGACGTTGTCGGGGTGCCCCTCGATGTGGTTCGCGAGGTCGAGCAGCGCCTCGTCATCGAGCACTGACGCGCCGCCCTCGACCAGGTCGCGAGCCGCGGTCAGGCCGGCGCAGATCGCCGCGGAGGAGGAACCGAGGCCGCGGCCGTGCGGGATGCGATTGCGGCAGCTGACCCGCAGCCCGGCGGGCTGCCCACCGAGCGCGTCGAAGCCGACCCGCAGCGCGCGCACCAGCAGGTGGCTCTCGTCGAGCGGTACCTGTCCAGCCCCCTCGCCGAAGACCTCGACGTTGAGGCCCGGCTCGGCGAGGACCTGCACGACGACCTCGTCGCGCAGTTCCAGCGCGAGCCCGAAGGCGTCGAAGCCGGGACCGAGATTGGCGCTGGTGGCCGGGGGCCGGACGGTGACCGGCTCGCGCCGGAAGCGCGGCTGCCGTGTTACAGGTCGCGGTGACGCAGACGTCAGCGACGGTTCGGGCAGGGCCAACCGGCTCACTCCAGTCCGAGGACGCCGACCGCGACTGCCGCGTCGACGGGGACTTTCGGCGGGGTCGGCGCGCCGTTGATGGCCCAGTCCGGGTCCTTGAGGCCGTTGCCGGTGACCGTCACGGTGATCCGCTGCCCGCGCGCCAGGCGGCCTTCCTCGGCCAGCTTCAGCAGCCCGGCCACGCCTGCGGCGCTGGCCGGCTCGACGAATACGCCTTCGCGCCCGGCAAGCAGCTTGTATGCGAAAAGGATCTGACGATCGGTCACCGACTCGATCAGGCCGCCGGATTCGTCGCGTGCGGCGATGGCCAGCTCCCAGGACGCTGGATTTCCGATGCGGATCGCGGTGGCGATGGTCTGCGGGTTGGCGACCGGCGCGCCGCTGACGAAGGGCGCTGCTCCGGCGGCTTGGAAGCCGTACATGCGCGGGCGGTGCGTGGCGAGCCCGGCCTTTTCGTACTCGGTGTAACCCATCCAGTAGGCGGAGATGTTCCCGGCGTTGCCGACCGGCAGCACGTGCAGGTCAGGGGCGTCTCCGAGGGCGTCTACGACCTCGAAGGCGGCGGACTTCTGCCCGGCGAGGCGCGCCGGGTTCACCGAGTTGACCAGCGCGACCGGATAGTTATCCGCGAGGTCGCGGGCCAGGGTCAGGCAGTCGTCGAAGTTGCCGGCCACCTGCAGGATCTTCGCGCCGTGCGCGAGTGCCTGGCTCAGCTTGCCGAGGGCGATCTTGCCGTCCGGGATGAGCACCGCGCAGATCATCCCGGCGCGCACCGCGTATGCGGCGGCCGAGGCGCTGGTGTTGCCGGTGGAGGCGCAGATGGCCGCCTTCGCGCCGTCCTCGGCGGCCTTGGAGATGGCCACCGTCATGCCGCGGTCCTTGAACGAGCCGGTGGGGTTCATCCCCTCGACCTTGAGGTACACGTCGCAGCCGGTCAGCTCGGAGACCACGTTCGCGCGCACCAGCGGCGTGCCGCCCTCGCCCAGGGTGACCACCGGTGTGGCGGTGGAGACCGGCAGCCACTCGCGGTACTCCTCGATGACACCGCGCCAGGCGCCGCGCGCCCGGTTCAGGCTCTCAGCAGCCATCTCGCTCTCTCTTCCCTCGCCTGCTCGCTCACCGGCGCTTCGATCGCGCCGCGCCTATTCGCCCTCGACCCGCATCACGGAGGCCACGTCGCGCACCGTGTCGAGCGCCCGCAGGCTCTCGACGGTCGCGGCGAGCGCGGCGTCCGTGGCCACGTGCGTCGAGATCACGAGTCGCGCGTCGTCGCCGCGACCGGACTGACGCACCGTCTGGATCGACACCTCGTGGTCGGCGAAGACCAGCGCGACCTGCGCCAGCACGCCCGCCTTGTCATCGACGTCGAGCGAGATGTGGTAGCGGGTGCGCGCCTCGCCCATCGAGCCGACGCGCAGGTCGGCATACGCGCTCACGGCGGGCGCGCGGCCGCCGTTGACCTTGTTGCGGCACACCGCGACCAGGTCGCCGAGCACCGCGCTCGCGGTCGGCGCGCCGCCGGCCCCCGGACCGTAGAACATCAGCTGTCCGGCGGCTTCGGACTCGACGAAGACCGCGTTGTACGCCTCGCGGACACCAGCCAGCGGGTGCGAGCGAGGGATCATCGCCGGGTGCACGCGGGCGGTGACCGCCTCGCTGATCGGGTCGAGTTCGCAGATGGCCAGCAGCTTGACCACGCAGTTCAGCTCGCGCGCCGAGGCTACGTCCGCGGCGGTGACCTCAGTGATGCCTTCGCGATAGACATCGGCGGCGGTGACCTTGGTGTGGAACGCCAGACCGGCCAGAATGGCCGCCTTCGCCGCCGCGTCGAAGCCCTCGATGTCGGCGGTCGGGTCGGCCTCGGCGTAGCCGAGCGCCGTCGCCTCGTCCAAGGCGTCCGCGAATCCGGCCCCGCTCGAATCCATCCGGTCCAGGATGAAGTTCGTCGTCCCGTTGACGATGCCGAGCACCCGCTTGACCTTGTCGCCGACCAGCGATTCACGCAGCGGCCGCAGCAGCGGGATGGCCCCGGCGACCGCGGCCTCGTAGTACAGGTCGGCGCCGTGTTTCTCGGCGGCGGCGTGCAGGGTTGCGCCGTCCTCGGCCAGCAGCGCCTTGTTCGCGGTGACCACGCTGGCGCCGTTCGCGAGCGCGGCGAGCAGCAACGAGCGGGCCGGTTCGATGCCGCCGATGACCTCGATCACCACGTCCACGTCCGGGCGGGTGGCCAGCGTGAGCGCGTCGGTGGTGAACAGCCCGGGGTCAACCGGCAGATCGCGCACTCGATTCGGCCTGCGCACGGCGATCCCGGCCAGTTCCAGCGGGGCGCCAATACGGGCAGCCAGGTCGTCGGCGGTCGTGGTCATGAGCCGGGCGACCTCGGAGCCGACAACCCCGCAGCCCAACAGCGCTACCTTCAGCGGGCGCTTGCTCATGCTTCCCAACCTCGTCCTCCGCTTGCCCTGCCCGGCAAGTGTCGCCGGTCTGTCCGTTTCCCGGTATCCGTGGTCCATTATCCGAGACTCTGCCCGAAAGTGGCCCGCTCGCATCGCGCAGCTTGCGCAGCCGCCAGAGCAGGGTGCCTCCGGCAGCCACCGCTATCGTGCCGCCGCACGCCTCATCCGAGGTCGAGCGCCAGCAGATCCTCCTCCGTCTCGCGGCGCACCAGCAGCCGCGTCGTACCGTCGCTCACCGAGACAACCGGCGGGCGTAGCGCGTGGTTGTAGTTGGAGGCCATCGAGCGGCAGTAAGCACCCGTCGCCGCCACGGCGATCAGATCTCCCGCAGTCACGTCGGCGGGCAGCCAGGCGTCGCGAACCACGATGTCGCCAGACTCACAATGCTTGCCGACGACGCGGGCGAGCATCGGCGGCGCCTCAGAAGCCCGCGACGCGAGCGCACACGTATATAGCGCGTCGTACAGTGCCGTACGGATGTTGTCGCTCATACCGCCATCCACAGACACATACGTCCTGAGGCCATCCAATGGCTTGACGGTCCCCACCTCGTACAGCGTGATCCCCGGCGTGCCCGCGATCGCGCGGCCCGGCTCGACTGTCAGGCGCGGCACCGCCAACCCGTATCCAAAGCACTCCCTCGCCACAATGGCCTTGAGCCCCGCGACGATGTCGAACGCATCCGCCGGATCGTCCTCGCTCGTGTACGCGATTCCCAATCCCCCGCCCAGGTCCAGCTCCGGCAGGCGCACCCCGTGCTCATCCCGGATCGCGGCCAGCAGCCCGACCGCCCGGTGTGCCGCGACCTCGAAGCCAGAGGTGTCAAAAATCTGCGACCCGATGTGCGAGTGGATTCCCACCAGATCCAGCGCCTCATGCTTCAGCACGCGCCGCACGGCCTCCGCCGCCAGCCCGCCGCTGAGTGAAAATCCGAACTTCTGATCTTCATGCGCGGTCGCGATGAACTCGTGCGTGTGCGCCTCGACGCCGACCGTGATGCGCACCATAACCCGCGGACGCACGCCGCGCTCCGCGGCCAGTTCGGCGAGCCGGTCGATCTCCTCGAACGAGTCGAGCACAACGCGCCCGACCCCGGCGTCCAGCGCGCGCACCAGCTCGGCGCGCGACTTGTTGTTGCCGTGAAAGGTCAGCCGGTGCGCCGGGAAATCCGCGGCCAGCGCTATCGCCAGCTCGCCACCCGAGCAGATATCCAGACCGAGCCCCTCCTCGGCGGCCCAGCGCGCGACGGCCCGGCTCAGGAAAGCCTTGCTCGCGTAGTGCACCGGGGGTTCGGCCGGGTCGTAGTCGCCGAAGGCCGCGAGCCAGGCACGTGCCCGCATCCTCCAGTCGGCCTCATCAATCACATAAGCAGGAGTCCCCTGCTCCTCCGCGAGCCGCCGCAGCGACACTCCCCCGAGCGAGATCTCGCCGTTCTCCTCCCGGCGCGCCGACGAGGGCCAGACCTTCGCCTCCAGCGCATTGAGATCGGCCGGCGGCGCGGACACGCCGTTGCCGGGCAGGATGTCTGCGTGACGCGGTCCCGCAGGGTGTGCAGCGCGGCTCATATCTGTCCCTCTACTCCGTGCTTCTGCTACCCGACCAGTCCCCGCTCCGCCGTGTTACCGCTACATCCGCTCCGGCGCCGAGACCCCCAGCAGCGCCAGCCCGTTCGCCACCACGGTTTGCGTCGCCTCCGCCAGCCACAGCCGCGCCCGGGTCAGCTCGGCCGGGATCGGGTACCGCTCGCTCGGCAGGATCCGGCAGTCGTCGTAGAACTTGTGGTACGCCGTCGCCACGTCCTCCAGGTACCGCGCGACCCGGTGCACCTCCCGCAACTCCGCCGCGCTGGCGACCACTCGCGGGAACTCGCCGAGCACCCCGAGCAGTTCCGCTTCCTTCTCATGCACGAGCAGCCCCGGGTTGAAGTCCTGCGCGGTCCCCTTGTCGATGCCCAGCTCCGCCGCGTTCCGCTTCACCGAGCACATCCGCGCGTGTGCGTACTGCACATAGAAGACCGGGTTGTCGTTGGCCCGCTTGGTGAGCAGGTTGACGTCGAGGTTGATCGAGGAGTCCACCGAGGACCGCGCCAGCGAATAACGCGCCGCGTCGACCCCGATCAGCTCGACCATGTCTTCCAAGGTCACCACGTTCCCAGCCCGCTTGGCCATGCGAACAGGCTGACCATCCCGCACCAGGTTGACCATCTGCCCGATCAGGATCTCGACGTTGTATTCGGGGTCGTCGCCGAAGCATGCGACCATCGCCTTGATCCGGCCGATGTAGCCGTGGTGGTCGGCGCCGAGCATGATCACGACCCGGTCGAAGCCCCGGCTGCGCTTGTCCAGGTAGTAGGCGCAGTCGGCGGCGAAGTAGGTCCAGGCGCCGTCGCTCTTCTTGACCACCCGGTCCTTGTCGTCGCCGAAGTCAGTGGTCCGCAGCCAGACCGCGCCGTCCTGCTCGAAGACGTGCCCCTGCTCCCGCAGCCGCGCCACCGCGGCGTCAAGCTCGCCCTTGTCGTGCAGTTCCTTCTCGTTGAAGTAGACGTCGAAGTGCACGCCGAATTCGGCCAGCGACTGCTTGATCTCGGCGAACATCAGCGTGATGCCCTCGACCCGGAACACTTCCCGAGCCTCGGACTCGGGCAGCGACAGCACGTCAGGCGACTTCGCCACCACCTGCGCCGCGATGTTCTCGATGTACCCGCCGACGTAGCCGTCTTCGGGGATCTCCTCGCCCTTCGCGGCCGCCAGCAGTGACCGGGCGAACCGGTCGATCTGCGCGCCAGCGTCGTTGAAGTAGTACTCGGTGCCGACCCGCGCGCCCGCAGCCCGCAGGGTCCGTGCCAGCGCGTCGCCGACTGCGGCCCACCGCACGCCGCCGATGTGGATCGGGCCCGTGGGGTTCGCGGACACGAACTCAAGGTTGATGTTCTGCCCGGTCAGCGCGTCCCCGCGCCCGTACTCGTCCCCCGCCAGCACGATCGCCCGCGCCAACTCGCCCTGCGCCGCGGCGTCCAGCGTGATGTTCAGGAATCCCGGCCCGGCGATATCGACCTTCTTGATTCCGGTGATCGCCACAAGTCGGCCCGCCAGCATCTCGGCCACCGCGCGCGGGGGCTTGCCGGCCGCCTTCGCGAGTTGCAGTGCGACATTGGTGGCGTAGTCGCCGTGGTCCCGGTTCTTCGGGCGCTCGACGGTGACGGTCGAGGGCACGGGAACAGACAGGTCACCGGCGTCCACGGCGTTCTGGAGCGCGGCGACCACGGCGGCGGAAAGCTCAACTGGGGTCACGTGCCAAGGGTACGGGAACGGCCCCGGCCACCCCCAATCAGTTATCCACAGCCGCTCCGCAACTCAATCCCTAC
>NZ_DATNGK010000293.1:0-25201 GCF_035605935.1 Actinocrinis sp.
CGGTGAAGATCTCCGGCACGGCGTCGAACATGACGATCGCGCCGGGGGCGACGCTCAGCGGCATCGGCTTCCTCGGCTCGTGGCACACCAGTGACGCCCCGCCGGCTTCCTACGCGGTGAACGGACTGGCCTGAGTCTGAATCTCCGGGGCCTGACTCCAAGTCTCCCGGACCTGGCCCGACGCTTCTGTGCCTCCGGGCGGCGCCACCGCCGCGCACCCTCGTCTGCTCCCGCCACAGCACAGGATTCAACAGGGCGGGAGCAGGCCCTACCTCTTCACTCGCCGATGGCGCCGCCGTCGATGCGTTCCCGCAGCAGGTCGGCGTGCCCGTTGTGCCGCGCGTACTCCTCGATCATGTGCAGCAGCACCCAGCGCAGCGAGAAGGTCCAGTCGCCGCGGGAGGCCTCGAAGTCGAGATCGTGCGCGGCCGTGATCTCACGGGAGCGGGCGCAGGCCTCCTGCCAGGCCTCGAAGACCTGCGTCGGGGTGTTCGCGTCGAGCCGGTTCCAGTCCCCGTCCTGGTCCTCGTCGTCGTAGTACATCGGCGCGGTCTCTTCGCCGGCGATGCCCTTGTTGAACCAGCCGCGCTCAACCTCGGTCAGATGCCGCAGCAGTCCCAGCAGCGACATGTTGGACGGCTCGGTCGAGCGCAGCTTCAACTGCTCCTCGCTCAGGCCGGAACACTTCCAGGCGAGGGTGTCGCGGTGGTAGTCGAGAAACCCGGTCAGCAGCGTGCGCTCGTCGGCCACGCCGGGCGGCTCGTGGCGGCTCTGTGCGTCCATGGTGATCGTCATGGTCGCAATCCTGGCATAACGTACCGACAACACTCTGGGGGTTTTGCTCCCGGCATGGTCCCAGGCCAGGCATACCGGCCGGACGGACTGTTACGAATCGGTAACCAGGCAACTACCGATTCGGGGCTTGAATTCGCTGAGCGCCCCGGCGAAGCTTGCTTGCCATGGCACGTACATACCTGTCGACCCTCTCACCGCGCCGCCGCTGGGGGATCGCCGGCTGCGCCGCGGGCGCCGTGCTGGTGTTGACCGCCGCCATCGGCAACCCATGGACGTGGTCGACGATGGGTGCGCTGGACCGGCGGCCGGTCGGTAACAGTGTGCCGATGCTGGCCGGGTCGCTGTCCGTTTTCCACTGGACGCTCGGCCCGCACGGCTTGAGCGCCCCGGCCGGGCAGACCACCGGGCACTGGATCGCAGGGCTCGTACTGGACCTGGGCTGGCCGCTGTTCGTGCTGATCGGCGCGCGGCTGCTGGCCGGGGGCTTGGCGCTGCGCAGGGCCCGGCTCTCGCTTCTGGTCGGCGTATGGAGTCTCACCACGTTGAGCGCCGCGGTGATCGGACTGATCGCGGGGCTCGTCGATCACGCCGTCGCGCCGGGCATGCGCGCGATGGATCTCGGTATGACCGCCAACGCACCGATCGGTGACGTACTGACGCTCCAGGCGGCCACCACGGCCGTGCTCGGTGCCGCGCTCGGCTGGCTGCCGGGCGTCACCGCGGCGATCGGCTATTCGGTGCGCCGCGCCACCGCCGCGGCGACCGAACCGGTCGCCACGACCTCGACGATTGCTTCGCCTACCAAGGCCGAAGCCACGCTGTCGGCCGACGGCAGCATCAGCCCGACCGCCGCCGCGATCGAGACGCGCACACTCGACCTCGCCGGACTCGAATCCCTGCGCCGCGCGCGACGCCGCAGTCTCGACGGCACACTCCCGGACGCGGCGACCTCGTCGTTCTTCGCCTCGGAGTAACGCCCGTTCGGCGCGCGCCTCGTCTCGACTCGTGGTCGGCCGTCCTGAGCTTGTCAGATTGCCTTGCCCGGATTGAGGATTCCCAGCGGATCGAGCGCGCGTTTGATGGCGAGATTCGCGGCGAGCGTCTCCGCGCCCAGCTCCTCGCCGAGCCAGTGCCGCTTGAGCGTGCCGACGCCGTGCTCCCCGGTCAACGTGCCGCCGAGTGCGAGCGCGGCGCGGAACACCTCGTCCGCCGCCGCCCACACGTCGGCGGGAATCTCAGAGAGTGAACGGTCGAAGACGAATACCGGGTGCAGATTTCCGTCTCCCGCGTGCGCGACCGTAGGTACGAGCACTCCGCGCTCTTGCGCGATGCGTGTTACCGCATCGAACATCTCCGGCAGCTTCGAGCGCGGTACGCACACGTCCTCGATAAGGCACGATCCCAGGCGCGCGATCGCGTTGAACGCGGTGCGGCGCACGGTGAGCAGCTGCGCGGCCTCCGCTTCGTCCGCCGAGACGGCTACGACCGACGCCCCGGCGTTTTCGCAGCACGCTGCCATGGCGGCTGCCGCCGTCTGCGCGTCGGATCCGTCCGCCTGGCCCAGCAGCATCGCGCCGGTCGCCGCGTCCAGGCCGATGTTGCGCCAGTCGTCCAGCGCGACGAGTGTCGCGCGGTCCATCAGCTCCAGCAGGCTCGGGCCGACCGCGGAGCGGATGATCGCCCACACCGCCTCCGCGGCCTGACGGATCGTCGGGAACTCGGCGGCCACGGTCACCGGCGGCTGCTTCGGTGCGGGGCGCAGCCGAAGCGTCGCCTCCGTGACGATGCCCAGCGTGCCCTCCGAGCCGATCATCAGCGCGGTCAAGTCGTAGCCGACGACGCCCTTGATGGTCCGGCGGCCGGTGCGGATGACGGTCCCGTCGGCCAGCACCGCCTCGAGCCCGAGCACCGACTCGCGTGTCACCCCGTACTTCACGCAGCGCAGCCCGCCCGCGTTGGTGGCGATGTTTCCGCCGATCGTGCAAGTCTCGAAGCTGGAGGGGTCCGGCGCGTACATCAGCCCGTGTTTGCGCGCCTCCTGGTCGAGGTCGGCGTTGATGACGCCCGGCTCGACGACGGCCAACTCGTCCTCCGCCGACAGTTCGCGGATCGCGGTCATCTTGGCGAGGGAAACGACGAGACAACCGTCGACCGCGGCTGTACCGCCGACGATGCCCGTGCCGCCACCGCGCGGGATGACCGGCACCCGGTTGCGCGCGGCCCAACGCACCGCCGCCACGACATCGTCGCGCTCGTGTGCGACCACGACGCCGCACGGCCGACCGGGCGTCACATACGAGTGCTCGTCGTTGCAATACGCGCCGATCTGGTCGGGATCGGTGATGATCCGCCCTGGCGGCAGTTGCTTCGCGAGCTCGTCGGTGATCACGGTAACGGGTCTATTCGCGCGCCCGGCAGGTTGTCAATGCTGTGCGGCGGCAGCCGCCGAGCTTGACCGCGCCAGCGGCGTGCGGCGCCGGTACCCGAGCAACGTGTACGCGAGTGTCACGTACCGCTCCGCCAACACCTCCAGCGGCACCGGACCGTCTGGCCGGTACCACTGCGCGACGGCGTTACACGCGGCGATGATCGTGCGCCGCGCGTCGTCTGGGTACGGTGTGGTGAAAATCCCGGTCGCGATCCCCGCGTTGATCGCCGAACGGAACAGGTCCGTGGCCTGACGCTCCCGCTCGCGGTACGCCGCAGCCAGGTTCTCAGGCAGCGCTCTAGCTTCGTTAATCAGAATCAGGCTCGCTACCGAACGTTCAGCGCGGTACCGCACCGTCGCGCCGACGACCGCGGCCAGTCGGCCGGCCGGATCCCGACCGGCCTGCGCCAGCGCGTCGTCGCACAAGGCGAAGTAGGCGTCCATGCCCTCGTGGAGCAACGCCGCGAGAAGTGCCTGCTTGCCCGGGTAATAGTGGTACAGCGCGGACAGGCTGACCCCGGCGCGGGCCGCGATGTCCCGGATCGAGGTGGCGTAGTAGCCGCGCCCGGCGAACTCCGCCGACGCGGCGTCGAGCAGTGCCTGGTGCCCAGCGGGGCGTCCGGCCATGGACGGGCTCCTTCCACTCACCCTGGCGGCCCGGCCGGGCCCGATGCGACGGCTCTGGACAGGCCGGGCTACTGACGAGTAGCTTAACGAGCGTTCAACTGTACTCGCGAGGAGGCATACCCCGTGCTCCGCAGCATCTACAACGAGGACCACGAGGCGTTCCGGTCGATGATCCGGGACTTCATCGAAACCGAGGTCGTGCCGTACCACGGCGAGTGGGAGAAGCAGGGGCACGTCCCGCGCGAGTTCTACGTGCGGCTGGGCGAGCTCGGCCTGCACGGGATCAACGTGCCGGAGGAGTACGGCGGCGCCGGCGAGACGAGCTACAAGTTCAACATGGTGATCGCCGAGGAGGTGGCCCGCGCCGGCGTCTCCTTCGGCGCCTACGCCATCCACACCAATCTGGTGCGCCCCTACCTGCTGGCCTTCGCCAGCGAGGAGCAGAAGCAGCGCTGGATGCCCGGGTTCGTCTCCGGCGAGATGATGGGCGCGCTGGCGATGACCGAGCCGGGCACCGGCTCCGACCTCGCGGGCATCGCCACCACCGCGAAGCTGTCCGCCGACGGCACCCACTACGTGCTCAACGGCGCCAAGACCTTCATCTCCGGCGGCGTGCTGGCCGACCGCGTGCTCGTGGTCGCGCGCACCTCCCCGTCCACGCCGGAGGACCGGCGCGGCGGCCTGTCGATCCTGTTCGTGGACACCAAGTCCGCGGGCTACTCGGTCGGCAAGAAGCTGGAGAAGATCGGCCTGAAGACCTCGGACACCGCGGAACTGGCGTTCCAGGACGTCAAGGTCCCGGTCGAGGACCTGCTCGGCGAGGAGGGCCAGGGCTTCAAGTACCTGACCCACAACCTGGTCGAGGAGCGCCTGTCCATCGTGGTGGGCGCCACGGCGACGGCCGCCGCCGCGATCCGCTTCGCGATCCAGTACGTCAAGGAGCGCAAGGCGTTCGGGCAGCCGGTGGCCGCGTTCCAGAACACCAAATTCGTGCTGGCCGACTGCGAGGCCGAGTACCAGGCGGCGCTGGCGATGACCGACAAGGCGGTCGAGCTGTTCGACGAGGGCAAGCTGACCCCGGCGGACGCGGCGGCCGCCAAGCTGTTCACCACCGAGGCGGCCGGCCGGATCATCGACAAGTGCCTCCAGCTGCACGGCGGCTACGGCTACATCAACGAGTACCCGATCGCCCGCCTGTACGCCGACACTCGCGTCTCGCGCCTCTACGGCGGTACGTCCGAGATCATGCGGACGATCGTCGCGAAGTCGCTCGGCCTGTAGGGGCCCGTAGCAGGGCTCTACCTGGCGCGTTCCTCCAGCATCAGCAGGCCGTACCCGGCGATGGTCGCCAGGTCCACGATGCGGCCGTCGCGCAGCATCGCCTCGAACTGCGCGCGCGGGAACCACTTGGCGACCAGATCGGCCTCTTCCGGATCCGGCGGCGCGGCCGCCGGATCCGGGCGCAGCTCGGTGGCGAGCCAGGCGTTGCAGGCTTGGCTCGACATCCCGTAGGCGTGGAAGAACCGGCCGAGCGGCGTGAGTTTCCCGGCGCGCAATCCGGTCTCCTGCGCCAGCTCATGCCGCGCGACCTCGGCCGGATCGCCGTCGCCGCGATCCGGCAGGGTGCCCTGCGGGAACTCCCAGAACCGGCCGCCGATCGGGTACCGGTACTGCTCCACCAGCCAGAAGCCGTCGTCCTCAAGCGGGAGGATGAGCGCCGACGGCGGCTTGTCGACGACCCCGTAGATGCCCGCAGTCCCGTCGGCGCGGATGATGTCGTCCTCGCGAACCGTCATCCACGCGTTCTCGTACACCACTCGGCTGGCGACCTGCTCGATCATGACCGTCAGCCTAGCCGCCGTCTTTCCGCCGTGCCGCCGGTCCGGCCTGATAACCAGATAACCAATGGCCCACGGGCGAATTCTCGTGGTGGGATCGGCGTATGAGCGATCTTGAGGTCCGGCCTGCGCATCTGGGCGAAGTCGACGCGGTGCTCGCGTTCTGGGCGCAGGCGGCCGAAGGCGTCAGCGTGAGCGATGACCCGGTGGGCGTGCGCGGCTTGATCGAGCGCGACCCCGACGCGCTCATCCTTGCGATCGAAGACGGCCTCGCAGTCGAGCGCGGCGGCCGGATCGTGGGTAGCGTCATCGCAGGGTTCGATGGCTGGCGGTGCCATCTCTACCGGCTCGCGGTCGCGCCTGACCGCCGCAGGCAAGGCATCGGCCGACTGCTCATCGGAGCTGCGGAACAGCGTTTCGCGGCCCTGGGCGGGCGGCGCGTGGACGCGATGGTCCTGGAACGCAACGAGACCGCTCACGGCGCCTGGGCGGCCGCCGGATACCGGCGCGAAGACCATTGGCGACGCTGGGTCAAGCCGCTGAGGTAAGTCGGGTTCGCCTGGCTGCGCAGAACGCCTGATCCGTCAGGCGGTCCTGCCTGCTCATCGCCACAATGCCGCCGCCGAATTCGCGCCGTGCCCGCTGTTCTCCGTGCGCGGCGACCGCGATACTGAGTTCTGGCGTCAAGGTCCGCCGGGGAAGTCCCGGCGGGCGCGGCAGGGTCGACGGGAGTGGTACGTGGCGGTCACCGACGAGGCGATCGAGAAGATCAAGGGCATGATCGTGACCGGGGCGCTGCGCCCGGGCGACCGGCTGCCGAAGGAGGCCGACCTGGCCGCCGATCTCGGCCTGTCGCGCAACTCGCTGCGTGAAGCGGTCAAGGCGCTCTCGCTGATCAACATCCTGGACGTGCGTCAAGGCGACGGCACGTACGTCACCAGCCTTGAGCCGCCGCTGCTACTCGAGGCGCTCAACTTCATCGTCGACTTCCACCAGGACAACACGGTGCTGGAGTTTCTCGCCGTGCGCCGCATCCTGGAGCCCGCGGCCGCCGCGATGGCCTCGACCCGGATCGCCGAGGACGAGATCGCCGCGCTGCGCGCCGCGCTGGACGACCTCGGCGAGACGCCGGACATAGACAAGCTGGTCGCCAGCGACCTGGAGTTCCACCGCAGGATCTCAGCCGCGTCCGGCAACTCGGTGCTCTGCTCGCTACTCGACACGCTCTCGGCGCCCACCGCGCGGGCGCGGGTCTGGCGGGGCCTGACTCAGGAAGGCGCGGCGGCGCGTACCCTCGCCGAGCACCGCGCGATCCTCGACGCGCTCAAGGCCCGCGACCCCGAGGCGGCGCGCTCCTGGGCGACGGTGCACATCGCCAGCGTGGAGCAGTGGCTCGGCTCGGTGCTCTAGAGCGGCACTAAGAAGCGGGCGCCGTGGGCGAGACGCGGACGCGACGCCCGACCGCGATCCGGTTCGCGACTGCCTAGCCAGCGAGCAGACCGCAGGCGGCCAGGGCGGTCCACAGCTCCTCCGGGATCGGCTGCTCGAACGCGGCGGCGTTTTCGCGTACCTCAGCCTCGTTCCGGCAGCCCACCAGCACGCTCGCCACGACCGGCTGGCGCAGCGGGAACTGCACGGCGGCGGCTTTGAGCGGCACTCCGAAACCATCACAGAGCTCTGCCATGGCCTGCGCGCGCTTGAGCGCGGCGGCGTCCGCCGGGGCGTAGTCGAAGGTCGCGCCCGGCTTCGGGTTCGCCAGCAGACCGGAGTTGTACACGCCGCCGATCACCACGGACGTGCCGCGCCGCTCGCATTCGGGCAGCAGATCCGCCAGCGCCGACTGGTCCAGCAAGCTGTAGCGTCCGGCGCACAGCACCACATCGAGATCGAAGTCGCGCACGAACCGCGTCAGCATCGCCGACTGGTTCATACCCGCGCCGATCGCCCCGACGACGCCCTCCTCGCGCAACTGCGCGAGCGTGGCGTATCCGACCTCGTATACCTCGCGCTCGTGCTCGTCCGGGTCATGCAGCAGCGCGATGTCGATCCGGTCCATGCCGAGGCGGTCCAGCGATGCTTCGAGGCAGGAGCGGATTGCGGCCGCGCTGAAGTCCCACTCCCGTGCGCGCGGCGGCGTGTCGACGAAGCCCTCCGCGTCGGTGCGCTCCCCGTCCCGCAGCGGACGCAGCAGCCGGCCCACCTTCGTCGACAGGGTGAAGCTGCCGCGGTCCCGCCTCGCCAGTGCGCGCCCGAGGCGTTCCTCCGCCAAACCGACGCCATAGTGCGGCGCGGTGTCGAAGTAGCCGATGCCGACGTCGAACGCCGCGTCGACCACGTCCGCGGCGTGCTCGTCCGGCACCGCTGCGAACAGGTTGCCCAGTGGGGCGGTGCCGAGGGAGAGCGCGGTCACCGTGACCGCGCTGCGCCCGAGTGGCCTGCGCGCCGAAACGGAGAGAGGAGGGTTGTCGCTCACGGCTAGTCGGCGCTCGCTTCACCGCCGACCACGCGGGCCAACGCCAGGGCGAACAGGATGACCGCGCCGCTGATCGCCAGCTGCCAGTAGTTGGACACCTGCGCCAGATCGATCACGTTCTGTACCAAGCCGAGCAGGATCACGCCGCTGGCCGCGCCGACCATGCTGCCGCGCCCGCCGCGCAGTGACACCCCGCCGATGACCGCCGCCGCGAACACGGTGAAAATGATGCCTTCCTGGTAGCCCTGCTGCACGGTGACCGACGATACCTTTCCGGCCTCCATCAGGCCGCCGACCGCGGCGAACACCGATCCGGCGATGTAGACGCCGATCTTGATCCGGTCCACCTTGATCCCGGCCGCGCGCGCCGCTTCCGGGTTCCCGCCGATGGCGTAGATCGACCGGCCGGTGCGGTGGTAGCGCAGGAACAACCCGGTCAGCACGAAGATCGCCCCCGCGACGAGAAGCGACACCGGGACCTGTCCCACGAACGCGCTGCCCAGATACGAGAACGCGCCCGGCAGTTCGTACGGCGACTGGCCGTGCACCACGCCGTTCTGCACGCCGGCCAAAAGCACGGTCATGCCGAGTGTGACGATGAAGCCGTTCAGTCGTGCTTTGACGATCAGCAGGCCATTGACGAGACCGACCGCCGCGCCGATCGCGAGCAGGATCAGGATGCCGAGATAAGGGCTTAGTTCGGCTCCGGAACCGAAGGCGAGCTTCGGCACGATCAGCCACGCGGCGATCATCGGCGCCAGGCCGTAGGTCGCCTCCAGCGACAGGTCCATGCCGCCGATCAACAGGATCAGGCTTTCGCCGACGACGGTCACGCCGAGCGCGGAGACCTGCTGCCCGACGCCGGATACCAGGTTGCTCACGGTGAAGAACGCAGCGCTCTGACTCGCGCCGACGATGAGGATCACCACCAGCACCGGCAGCAGCGCGGCCTGGCGGATCCAGGACACGGCGGCCGGGCTTCGCTGGCCGGTGCGCGCGGCGATGCGCGCCACCAGACCGCCCTCGACGGGCACCGCGGCCGTACCGCCTGCGTCGGGCGGCAGCGCGTCGGAGCCTCGGCCCGCACCCGCTCCCGCTGCGTTCGTGGCCCCCGTGGCGGCCGTGCGGTCCTGGATCTCGCTCACGCTCCGTCGTCCTTCCGATCAGTTGCCTCATGCGCCCGCACGGTGCCTGTCACGCGTTCTGCGGTACCCGCGCCGCTGCGTTCCGCCGCGTCTGCGTCTGCTGTGTCGGCGTCCGCTGGGTCCGCCCCCTGCGTGCGCAGACCCTCGGTCGCGGCGATCAGTGCCTCGCGGTCGAACGGCTGCGACCCCGCCGCGCGCGGGAACTCGGCGGCGACCTTGCCGCGCACCAGTACGACCACGCGGTCGCAGTGCTCGATGTCGTCAAGGTCGTCCGTGGCCAGCAGCACCCCCGCGCCCCGCTCCGCCGCCGCGCGCAAGGCGCCGAGCAGCAGCTCCTTGGAGGCCACGTCCACGCCGCGGGTCGGGGTGATCGCGACGACCAGTTTCGGGTCGCGGATCAGCGCCCGCGCCACGGTCACCTTCTGCTGATTGCCGCCGGACAGCTCGGCCACCGGCTGCTTGAGCGAGGCCGCCGCGACGCTCAGCGCCCCGGCCAGCGGCGCTGCCGCGCGCTCCAGCGCCCTCGGCGCCAGCACCCCGCGCCCGGCGCGCGCGAGCCGGTCGGTGACCGTCATCGTGACGTTCTCGGCGATCGACATCAGGCCCACGAAGCCCTCGGCGCGCCGATCCTCCGGGATGTAGCCGACACCGGCCCGCAGCGCCGCCTCGCGTCTCCCGTTCGGCAGCCGCTTTCCGGCCAGCGTCACCGCGCCGTCGTCCGCGCGATCCGCCCCGGCGACGATCCGGCCGAGCGTGACCACGCCCGAGCTGATCAGCCCGACGACGCCGACCTGCTCGCCAGCCGCGACCCGCAGCGAGACGCCGCGCAGCCCGCCGTGGGCCGACGACGCAGCCAGGTCCTTGACGTCGAGCAGGTTGTCAGAGTCCTGCTGGGCCTGCCCGCCGGACAGGTCCAGCCGGGAGAGCCGCTGTTCGATCTCCCGCACCGGCACCGGGCCGACCATCGCGGCCACCAGCCGCTCCCGGCTCAGCTGCGCGGTGGGGGAGGAGAGCACGAGCTCGCCGTCGCGCAGCACCGCCACGTCATCGCAGATCTCGAACACCTCTTCCAGGTGATGCGAGATGTAGAGCACTGCCACTCCGGACGCGGTCAGCTGCTTGACCCGTTCGAAGAGCCGGGCCACCGCGTCGTGCTCGAGGGCCGCGGTCGGCTCGTCCAGCAGCAGGCAGCGGGTCCCGGAGGCCACGGCGCGCGCGATCTCCACCAACTGCCGCTGCTCGATCGTCAGCCCGCGGCAAGGCGCGCCCGCGTCGATGTCCAGGCCCCAGTCCGCCAGCGTGCGCCGCGCGTCCGCCTTGACCGTACGCCAGGAGACCGGGCGCAGGCCCGGCCCCAGGCCGCGCTGCGGCAACCGGCCGAGAAACACGTTCTCGGCCACGGTCAGATCAGGCACCACCATCGAGTGCTGATGAACCGTCGCGATCCGCTCGCGCCAGGCGTGCACCGCGCCCGCGGGCGGGGCCGGTTCGCCGCCGAACCGCACCTCGCCCGCGTCCGGCGCGAGCAGGCCGCTGAGAATCGAGATCAGGGTCGACTTGCCGGCCCCGTTGCGTCCGACCAGGCCGAGGCAGCGGCCCGGTTCGAGCGCCAGGTCGATCCCGCGCAGCGCCCGGGTCGGCCCGAAGCTCTTGTGGATGCCCACTGCCTCGACCGCAGTCATCGCCGTGGTCCTTTCCTCTCTCGGCGCGTCGCTCGCGCCGCGTCCAGCGGGAAACCGGGGTCAGCCGCGCGCGGTCAGGAACCCGCGCACACGCCGCCGTGCGCCGCGCCGTACACGTTGCCCCACAACGTGGAATCCGTCACGGGGGTTGTCGTCAACGTGTTCGGCAGGCTGTCGACGGGCTTGGCGATGTTGATCGTCTGCTGCGCCGAGGTGACGAACGGCGCGACGATCGGGTCGGCGAGGTTGGTGTCACCGTTGTAGGTGACGTTCTGCAGCGTCGGCGCGCCGCCGCCCGGGTCGCCTTCCTTGTGCGTCACGCCCTTGGCCGCGTCGATCGCGTACTGCAGCGCGTACTGCGCGTACAGGTTCGCGGGCTGGGACTGTGCGGCGTCGAGCGTTCCGTTCTGGATGTCGCACATCTCGAACGGCACGCCGTCGTCGCTCACCAGGATCACGTGGTTGGCCGCGCCGACCTTGCCGTATCCCTTGGACTTGAGCAGCGGGATGATGCCGGTGTCAGGGCTGCTCCACTGCGCGTAGATCGCCTTGAGCTGCGAGCCGTAGGCGTTGACCGCGTTCTGCGCGTCGCTGACCGCGGTCGCCTCGGTCCAGTTCGTCGGCTCTTTCAACAGCTTGACGTTCGGGGCGTTCTGCGTGATGCAGTTCTCGAACGCGGTCGAGCGGTCGCCTCCGTTG
This sequence comes from Actinocrinis sp., assembly GCF_035605935.1. Classification (GTDB taxonomy): domain Bacteria; phylum Actinomycetota; class Actinomycetes; order Streptomycetales; family Catenulisporaceae; genus Actinocrinis. The sequence continues at coordinate 11,688 of NZ_DATNGK010000293.1, forward strand.
GAGGAGGCCAGATCGCCCTCGAGGTCGAGTACGTAGCCGGACTGCACCTTGCTGGTGATGTACCCGCAGGCGTCTTGACCGTAGAGGGTGTTGGAGGCGCGCACGACCATGTACACGTGGCCGACGCCCACGATCGTGTCCACGGACACGAGCTGCACGTGGTGCGCCGTGGCGTAGTTGATCGCCGGGCCGAGGCTGGTCGCGGTCTCCGGGTTGACGATGATCGCCTGCGCGCCCTGATTCACCAGCTCCTCGATCTGCTGGTTCTGCAGCGAGGCGTCGGCTTGGGCCAGCAGCGGGCCGATCAGCTGGACCTTGTCCTGGTCCGCGTACTGCTTCTCGTAGTTGATGTAGGCGGCCCAGAACGCTGTGTTGTTGTACGTCAGCGCGACACCGATCTTGATCGGCCCGGTGCCGGATGAGCCGGTGCTGTTGTTGGTCGTGTGGGATCCGCAGCCTGCGGCGGCGAGGGTCAGCGCCGCCGCGACCGCTGCGATCCGGGATGTGTGCCGCGCTCGGCGCGACGCGGGGTGACGGTCCAACGGTTTCTCCTGGAGTCTCGGCGCTGAGAATCGAATGGAACCGGGGCCGAGCAATCGCTTGCTCGCTTACTCGGACTGCAACATAGGTCGGATGAATTAGTCAGTCAACGGTCGAGATGAAAGCGATACGAAGTTCGGCGGTGATGCTGGTGGTGCCGCTGAGGTGGTTGTTCGATGATCATTCGATGGCGCATGCGCAGGTTCCGTCCAGCCGCTGCGCCAGGCGGAGATCGGAGCACTCGCGCGTCTGGCCCGAGTGGGCACGGTCACTTGTCACCGTCACTCGGCACAGCGAAAGTCGCTGCTCAGCTCTCACCGAGTCGCGGCTCCCGGCGGGCGCACCCGCAGCCCCGCCACGCCGCCGTCCACGGCGAGCGAGGTGCCGGTCGTGGATCCGGACAGCGGACTGGCCAGATACGCGATCGCGCGCGCGACCTCCGCGGCGGAGACCAGGCGGCCGATCGGCTGGCGGGCCTCCAGCGCCGCGCGCTCCAGCGCCGGGTCCGGTGACTGGTCGAGCAGCCGGCTGACCCAGGGCGTGTCCGCGGTGCCCGGGTTCACACAGTTCACCCGCACGCCCTCGCGCACGTGGTCCGCCGCCATCGCCAGCGTCAGGGAGAACACCGCGCCCTTGGCCGCCGAATACGCCGCGCGCTGCGGCAATCCCGCGGTCGCGGCGATTGAACAGGTGTTGACGATCGCGGCATGCGACGATCGGCGCAGGTGGGGGAGCGCCGCGCGCGAGGTGCGGACGATGCCTAAGACGTTCACGTCGAAGACGCGCTGCCACTCGGCGTCGTCGTTCTCCTCGATGGTGCCGATCGCCCCGATGCCCGCGTTGTTGACCAGCACGTCGATCCCGCCGAACGCGTCCACGACCGCTGCGATCGCCGCGCGTACCGCGTCATCGTCCGTCACGTCCGCCTGCACGCAGATCCACGACAGCGAGTCGTTCTTCCGCTCGGCCTCGCCGATCGCCCGGTCCAGCACCGCGACCCGGGCACCCCGCTCGGCCAGCAGCGCGGCCGTCGCGGCACCGATCCCCGACGCGCCGCCGGTGACCACGGCGGCCAACCCGGCGAAATCGCGCAGGACCGCCCCGGTCGCGTCGCCCGCAGACACCGCGCCCTCGTCGTCGTTGCGCACGTCCTCGCTCCTCGTCATCTACTGCACCGCTTCCAGCCGCTCCTGCCACACCGGACCGTCGGGAAAGAGATACCGCGCGCGGCTGGCCGGCAATATCTCGGCGCCGAAACCCGGCCGGGTCGGTGCCTGATACCGCCCGCCCTTGATCCGCACCGGATCGCTGAAGTGCTCGTGCAGATGATCCACGTATTCGATCACCCGGTCGTCCATCCGCCCGGTCACCGCCACGAAGTCGAACATCGACAGATGCTGCACCAGCTCGCACAACCCGACGCCGCCGGCATGCGGGCACACCGGAACGCCGAATTTGGCCGCCAGCAGCAGGATCGCCACGTTCTCGTTGACCCCGCCGACGCGCGCCGCGTCGATCTGCACGATATCCACCGCGCCGGCCTGAAGCAGCTGCTTGAACACGACCCGGTTCTGCACGTGCTCGCCGGTCGCCACCTTCACCGGGGCGACCCCGCGGCGGATCGCGGCGTGCCCGAGCACGTCATCCGGGCTGGTCGGCTCCTCGATCCAGTACGGATCGAACTCGGCGAGCGCGCCCATCCAGGCGATCGCCTCGGGCACGTTCCAGCGCTGATTCGCATCGACCGCGATGCGCACGGCCGGACCGACCGCCTCGCGCGCGGCGCGGAACCGGCGCACGTCATCGGCCAGCGAGGCGCCGACCTTCAGCTTGATCTGGGTGAAACCGTCGGCCACCGCCTGCCGGGCCAGGCGGGTCACCTTCGCGTCGTCGTAGCCGAGCCAGCCGGGCGAGGTGGTGTAAGCCGGGTACCCGTCTCGCAGCAGCATCTTCTCGCGCTCGGCGCGGCCCGGTTCCGCCGCCTCCAGCAGGTCAAGCGCCTCCTCCGGGGAGAGCGCGTCGACGAGGTAGCGGAAGTCGACCAAGTCGACCAGTTGCTTCGGCGTGAGGTCACTGAGCAGCTTCCACACTGGCTTGCCGGCGCGCTTGGCGGCCAGATCCCAGGCGGCGTTGACCACGGCGCCGATCGCCATGTGCATGACGCCCTTCTCCGGGCCGAGCCAGCGCAGCTGGCTGTCGCCGACCAGCTCCGCGCTGAACCGGCCGAGATGATCGAGCACCTCGTCGAGCGGCCGGCCCACCACGAAGGGGCGCAGCGCGCCGATCGCGGCGGTCACCACGTCGTTGCCGCGGCCTATGGTGAAGCAGAAAGCGTGTCCCTCCAAGCCGTCCATGTCATCGGAGCGCAGGATGACATAAGCGGCGGAATAGTCAGGGTCCGGATTCATCGCGTCCGAGCCGTCCAGCGTCGCCGAGGTCGGAAAGCGCAGGTCGAGGCAGTCGAGCGTGGTGATGAGGGCGGCGCGGGCCATGCGGCGTAACCCCTTCGGCGATCCCCGCGCGCGGAGACCGATCGTCCAGCAGCAGTCATCCGATGTATACGCCAGCGCTTTCGGCGTTGTCCAGTGTCGAACCGGTAAGTGTTCAAGAACCGGGCTAGAGCATCCCGGTATGATGCGTTTCGCGCGTGCGAGAATGGTCGGATGTCCCACGCTGCCGTAGAGTCCGCTGCATGAAGCTACTGCGCATCGGCGAGCCCGGCGGCGAACGCCCCTACGTGGCCCTCGACGGAAACCTGGTCCTCGACGTCTCCGACCTGACCGCCGACTTCACCCCGCGCTTCCTGGCCGGCGGCGGACTCGACCGGCTGCGCGCCGCGGTCGCCGAACGCGCCGCCGACGCCGTCCCGATGCCGCAGGGCGTGCGTATCGGCGCCCCCGTCCCGCGCCCGGGAAAGATCGTCTGCATCGGCCTGAACTACGCCGACCACGCCGCCGAGACCGGGGCCGAGATCCCCAAGGAACCGGTCGTCTTCATGAAGGCCCCCGACACCATGGTCGGGCCGAACGACCAGGTGCACATCCCGCGCGGCTCGACGAAGACCGACTACGAGGTCGAGCTCGGCGTGCTGATCGGCAGCAGGGCGCACTACCTGGAATCGGCGCAGGAGGGCCTGGCCGCCGTCGCCGGCTACCTGGCCTGTAACGACGTATCAGAGCGCGAATTCCAGCTGGAGCGCGGCGGCACCTGGGACAAGGGCAAGAGCTGCGCGACCTTCAACCCGGCCGGCCCCTATCTGGTGACCGCGGACGAGGTGCCCGATCCCGGCGCGCTTGAACTGTGGCTCGATGTGAACGGCCGGCGCAGGCAGAGCTCGAATACCAAGAATCTGATCTTCGGCATCGGCGAGATCGTCCGGTACGTCAGCAGGTTCATGGTTCTCGAACCCGGCGACATGATCAACACCGGCACGCCCGGCGGCGTCGCGCTGGCCACCGGCCGCGCCGAGGACTACCTCAAGCCCGGCGACGTCGTCGAGCTCGGCATCTCCGGCCTCGGGTCGCAGCGGGTGACTTTCGTCCCAGCGCCCTGACACAGTGCGTCTGCCATAGCACTTCCGTCAGAGCGCTTCTGGCAGAGCGTTCCGGCCGACGGTCATCCGTCGGCCGCGGTGCGGTGCAGTTACTCGCAGCCGCGCTGGGCCATGGTCAGGTAGCCGATGAAGGTGAACATGATCTCGCCGGGCGGTAACGCTCGTCGTTCGGCGTCGGCGCGGCGGCGGTGCGCGCCCACACCGAAGTCGCCCGGGTCGGTGACGAATTCGAGCTCGAATCCGTCCTGCGCGAACCAGTCGCAGATCCGCGGGACGAGGTCCGGCTCGCCGCGATGCCGGGTCCACACCGTGGTGCCGCCGGGAGCGCACAGCGCCGCGCAGAAGCCGATCGTGCGGCGCACGTCCCCGTCGCTAAGGTTGCCGAAGATGCCACAGGCGAGCACCAGATCGGCCGGGGCGTACGCGAGGTAGTGGTCGGTCAGCGCCGCGTCGCCGGTAATGACGTCGATGCCGCTCAGACCGAGGTCGCGCACCCGCTGCCGGGCCGCGTCCGCGTTGCGCGCGTCCAGTTCGACCAACACGCCCGTTACGTCATCGCGGCGCGCGTGACGCTCGAGCACGCCGAGCAGATCCCGGCCCTGGCCCGCGCACATCGACAGTGCTCTGATCTGCCCCGGCGGCGCAGTGTCCAGAGCGCGCGTGATGCGGTCCTGCACCACGACCAGCCGCCGCGCCAGCCGCGAGCCGGGTTCGTCGTAACGCTCGTGCCAGGCGAGCCAATCTTGATCCGTCGTCACGGCAGGCAGCCTAGGCGCACGCTGAGGTGCCCACCACGGATTATCCGCAGTGCCGGACCGCCGGCCACGGGAGCGGTCAGTGATCCGTGTCGCGATCCTGCTCGGCCAAGAACTGCTCGAACTGCCGCGCCAGCTCCTCCGCGGTCGGGATCCGCGCCGCCTGATCGGCCAGCAGGTTCGTCTGCGCGTCCGACCCGGCCACACTGTCGTACTGCACCTCGAGCCCGTGGATCATCGAACGCAGATCGTCATCGCCTTGAGCCACCTGCGACTCGATCTCCGCGTCGACCCGCTGTGCCTCCGCGTGCAGTTCCTGCACCGGCAACACCAGTCCGGTCGCCGAGGTGACCGCCTCCAGGATCCGCACCGCCGCCGCCGGGTACGGCGAGCGCGAAATGTAGTGCGGGATCTGCGCGGCCAGCCCGAGCACCGCGTGCCCCTGCTCGCTCAGCCGGAACTCGGTCAGCGCCATCGCGGAGCCCGGCACTTGCGCGCGGTCGAACCACGCGGTGTACCCGGCCAGCAAGTCCTGGCGGTTGCCGTGCGGGATCAGCGTGGTGGGGCGGGTGTGCGGCACCGCGAACGGGATGCCGTGGAAGTTGACCGACAGCGTCACGCCCAGCTTGCCGACCATCTCGATCATGGCCTTGGAGAAACGCTCCCACTCGGTGTCCGGCTCCGGGCCGTACATGACCAGGAACGGCGTGCCGATCGCGTCGCGCGCCAGCCTCACGTCCAGCGTCGGCGCGTCGTATTCGGACCAGTGATCGGTGTCGAAGGTCATCGTCGGGCGCTGCGCGCGGTAGTCCACCAACCGGTCCGTATCGAACCTGGCCACCACCGGGTTGCCCGGCTGCCCTTCCTCACCGGCGCCCTCGAACTGGAACTTCGCGCTCAGCACGTGGTCGACGACCTGCTCGGCGGCGTGCCCGGCGTCCATGAAACCCTCGAAGTGATACAGCAGGACCAGGTCGCCGCCCTGGCCCGAACCCCCGGAGGAGACCGCCCGCGCCTCGGCCATCGCGTCCAGCCCAGCCTGGTCCAGCTCGTAGAGTGGCTCTCCCACGGTCGGTTCCGTCCCATCCGTCATCTCGTCCCGCTGTCGCCGCCCGCGCGATCGCCCGCCGAATGGCACACCGGCTAACAGTCTGCCAACATCAGGGCCCCGTTGCCCATTCCGCGGTCGCGCGCCGACCCGAAGAGGGCCACGAGCGGTAGGCGCCGCTAGGCCCTACGAGACAGGCCCTAGGTCGATGACCCCGGGGCCGGTCCGCCCTGCCGCGTGGAGTACTAAGCCTCTTGGCGCGCGCCCTCTCCGCAGGTGGACTGCCGGGGACAGCAGAGTTCGTAGTCGCTCCGAGGGCCGTGTGTAAGAAGTCGCGCCCAGAACGCTCGCGGACCTGACGCTGCCTCCAGCAGCTCTCTGGCGGACCAGGAGAACACCTGATGTCAGACACCCCCGACACCGACGGCGCTCCCGACGAAGGCTCCACGACCGAATCCACGCGCCCACCCGCGCTTCTCTCCCGGCGAGCTGTGCTCGGCGTCGGCGGGATGATCGTAGCTGGCGGCACCGCTTTCGCGCTGCCCCGCGGACATACCGCCGCGCCCGTAACCGTGCGCAACGCTGCGGTACGCCGTGCGGCGATGCCCATGGCCACACCGAACCCCGTTCCAGGCGGCAGTCTCGACCCACTTAGCATTCCCAAGTACGCCACCGAGCTTCCGCGCCTGGGCGTGATGCCCTCCACGGGTGTTGGCAGCTTCAACGGCGCGCCGATCGACACCTACTTCATCGCCAGCCGACAGTTCAGGCAGCAAATGCTGCCCTCCGGATATCCACGCACCACCGTGTGGGGCTATGGCTCGCCGTCCGCGAGCGGTACCTTCCACGCCCCAGCGCTCACCATCGAGGCCACGTACAACCGGCCGGTCCGCGTCACCTGGGCCAACCAGCTCGTCGACAGCAGCGGAAAGTACCTGCCGCACCTGTTCACCGTCGACCCCACGCTGCACTGGGCGAATCCGCCCGGCGGACTTAGCGGCCGCGACTCGCACACCGTGTTCACCTCGACGCCGCCGCCGTATTCTGGACCCGTCCCGATGGTGACCCACCTGCACGGCGCGCACGTCACCGAGGAAAGCGACGGTTACCCCGAGGCGTGGACACTGCCCGCCGCGAGCAACATCCCGGCCGGATACGCGACCGTCGGCACTTTCTACGACCGGTACCGCACCGAGGCCGCCGAGCGATTCGGAGTGACCTGGCAGCCGGGGACGTCCACCTATCAGTACCCGAACGACCAACGTGCCACTGCGCTGTGGTACCACGACCACGTGCTCGGCATGACCCGGGTCAACGTGCAGTCCGGCCTCGCGGGCTTCTACCTGCTGCGCGGCGGCCCCGCCGACCTGCCGCGCGGCGTCCTGCCCTCCGGAGCGCAGGAGGTCGCGATGGTGCTGCAAGACCGCAGCTTCAACAAGGACGGCTCGCTGTTCTTCCCCGACAGCCGCACGTTCTTCGGCGACACGACGGCGGGCGGTCCGTGGATCCCGACGACCGACACGCCGCCCTACTGGAACCCGGAGTATTTCGCGAACACCGTGCTCGTGAACGGCGCGGTATGGCCGGTATGGCATGTCGCGCGATGCCGCTACCGGCTACGGGTGCTCAACTCGTCCAACGCCCGTACGTACCTGCTGAAGCTGGTCACCAACCCACTCGCCGACCGGCCGGTGAGCGCGGCACTGCCGATCTGGCAGATCGGCTCGGACGGCGGCTTCCTGCCCGCACCCGCGCAGATAGATGAGGCGATCATCGCACCGGCCGAACGGGCTGACCTTGTCCTCGACTTCACCAATCTCCCGGCCGGCACGGTGCTCTATCTGATAAACGAGGGCCCGGATGAGCCTTACCACGGCGGCGTACCGAACACCGACTTCATGGCCAGTGACTACTTCACCACCGGCCAGGTGCTGAAGATCGTGGTCGGCAGCAGCGCGAGCGCAGAGGGAATTGCGGACGTGTCCGTCCCGCCCGCCCAGCTACACCTGCCTTCGGTCGCGCGGCTGGCTGCACCGTCCCAGACGTTCGGGGTCTCCCTCAACGAGATCGACTCGGCGTTCTACGACGGAGCGCCGATTTACGGCACGCTCGGCACGCTCAACGCGGACGGCAGCGCAAATTCCCGGTTCTGGGACGACGCCGTCGACGTCAAGCCGGTCGCGGGCAATGTCGTCGAGTTCGACCTGGTGAACTTCACCGTGGACGGGCACCCGATCCACATTCACCAGACCCAGTTCCAGGTGGTCAGCCGCACCGGTTCGGACGGCAAGGTACGGCCGCCGCAGCCGTGGGAGACCGGGACGAAGGACACCGTCCTCGCCTTCCCCGGCGAAACCACGAAGCTGCGCGCGTACTTCGACATTCCGGGCCGCTACGTCTATCACTGCCACATCATCGACCACGAAGACAATGAGATGATGCGACCGTTTGACGTGCTGTCTTAGACAGCCGACCAGGCATCAGCGTTTCATTTCGAGCACGATTAGCCTGCTGCGTTTGCCGGAGGTATGACAGGAGGTCGCTGCCCGGTAGCGTCGGAGGTGACCAGCGGTGAGGGCAGATGCTGCGACCGTCTGCACTGCCCGCCGCCGCGCGCCGTCACATGCCACGCGAGGAGCCGGCCGCGATGCAGCGAGCGCCTTACGAAGCAGCGAATCACGAATCCATACCCGGGGCAGGACCTGCATCCGCACCGCGCGAATCGGCGCCGCCTGAATCCCGGCGGCCCGTCTCCACATCGCCCGCGGTGATCAGTGTGCGCGGAGAAGCCACACTGCTCGTCGATCCGGAAGTCGCGGACCTGACGGTTGTGATCATCGCCCACGCGCGCGACCGGCGCGAGGCGTTCGAGCGGCTGGTCAAACGCAACGACGAGGTTTTGAGCCTGATGCGCTCCTACGGGGACTCGGTCGAGCGCGTCGAGTCCACCGGCGTGTCAGTCGCACCGGAGCTGCGTAAGGGTAAAGACGAGAAGATCCGCTCGTACTCGGGCGCGGTACGCATCCGAGTGACCGTCGCGGATTTGGCGATACTCGGCGAGCTGGTCGCGCGGCTCGCCGAATTCGAGGCCGCCACGATCGAAGGGCCGCATTGGCGGCTGCGGCGCTTGTCTCCGGTGTATCGCGAGGCGCGTGGTCGTGCGGTCGCCGAGGCCGTGACGCGGGCCCGCGACTACGCGGAAGCGGTCGGCAGTCGAATAACCGGATTGATCGAGCTCGCCGACACCGGCCTGACCACTTCCGCGGTCGCGTCAATTTCGCCAGCCGCCGGGGGATTTGTCTTCGGCGCACGCTCCATGGCCGCGTCCGCTCCGGAACCTCCGGTGCTTGATCTCGAACCGCAGCAGCAGAACGTCTACGCGAGCGTGGAAGCCCGCTTCCAGGCCGCCCAGCCCGATTTCCCGATCAGCTGATCTCGCCCCGTCCACCTGTCCACCCGCGTTACCGCCGCGCCGGCCGTCCGACCTTCCGCACCGCCAGCCCGGCTCCGGCCAGCGAAACGATGGCCAGCGCGCCCAGCAACGCCATGTCCTGGCTCCACGCCATGACCGTCGGTGCGTGCGCCGGATCGCAGTTCACCATTCCCATGCCGCCGTTCGGCATCGGCCCCATCGTCTCCGCGCCGTTACAGCCGTCGCCGAGTAACTGATCGAGTGCCGCGGTACTCGCCGCCGCCGAATAACCCCAGCGCGCACCGGAGACGTACGCGACCGCGTTCAGCCCCGGCGTACCGCGCACCGGAAACGCCGAGCCACTGAGCACAAACTGAGCAAACAGAATCACTGGGAGAATTGTCAGCACCTTGTCCGCGTTGCTCGCGCGCGCAGAGACCAGCAGTCCAAGGGTCATCGCGGCCAGCCCGGTGAGACTGACCACCAGGGCGATCTCTATTCGGCCGTTGTGCAGCACGACCCCACGCGCTAGGCCACCTTGACGCAATAGTGCGATATACGTCAGAACGAAGGACTCGATGACGGTGATCGCGCCGAGTACCAGGGTCTTGCTCATGACATACGCCCACACCGAAAGGCCGACCGAGCGTTCGCGCGCCAAGATCGCGCGCTCCTTCACGATCTCGCGAATCGCGTTCGACGCCCCCAGATAGCTGGCCGCCAGGATCAGCGAGAGCAGCACCGTCGTCGCGTTCTGCGCTGCGGCGAGCGTGCCCGGCTTCAGGTTCCCGGTGCCGAAGGAGCCGAGCATCAGCAGTCCGAGGATCGGCGCCTGCGCCATCAGCAACAGCGTATTGCGGCGATCCGCCGAGATGAGCGCCGTGTACCGGCGGATCAGGGTGACCAGTTGACGCAGCGCATGCGGGCTACGCCCAGGGGCGTGCGGCTGGGCGGTGGCCAGCTTCAACCGTCCGCGCTGCGCCTCCAGCGGCTCGGTGACGTAGCGCCGCTCAATCGCGGTCCCGGCGAACGCCTCGCGCACCGTGCTGGGCGCCGCACGGTCGAGATGCTGGAACACCTCCGGATAGCCGGGCTGCGCGAAGAACGGGAGCGCATCCGACGGCGGACCGAAATAGGCGGTCTGTCCGCCAGGCGCAAGGAATAACAGACGGTCACACAAATCAAGGCTTTGTATCGAATGGGTGACCGTGAGTACCGTGCGCCCGCCGTCGGCCAGTTCCCGCAGCAGCTCCATGACGCTTTTCTCGTAGCCCGGATCGAGGCCGGAGGTCGGCTCGTCGAGGATCAGCAGCGACGGCCGAGTCAGCAGCTCAATCGCCACCGAGGTCCGCTTGCGCTGCCCGCCGGACAGTTTCTCCACCCGCATCCCGGCGCGGTGCTCAAGCCCCAGCTCGCGCATCACCGCGTCAACGCGTGCAGACCGCTCGCTGCGCGGCACGTCCGGAGGAAAGCGTAGCCGCGCGGCATAGTCGAGCGCTGCACGCACGCTCAGCTGCGGATGCAGGATGTCGTCCTGCGGCACGTACCCAATCCGATTACGCAGCTCCGCGAATGCCCCATACACATCGCGGCCGTTGTAAAGCACCGAGCCGCGATCCGCCGGACGCTCACCCGTCAGCGCCTTCAACAACGTGGACTTCCCCGCCCCCGTCGGTCCGAGCACCGCCAGCAGCTGCCCGCCTTCCAGCGCGAAACTAACCCCGCTCAGCAGCTTGCGACGCCCCGCGTGCACGCTCAGATCAAGCGCGGCAAACGCGGAAACGCCCGTATCGACGTACTCTTCCAGCGTCCCGTGCCGCAACCGCAGCAACGTGTGCCCGATCGCGACGAGCGAACCCTCGCTGACCCGCGCACGCCCGGAGACCAAGCGGCCATCGACGAACGTGCCGTTGTGACTGTCGAGATCGACGATCTCCAACCCGCCGTCCTGCGCGGTACGCAGCTCCGCATGGTGCCGCGAGGTGAGCAGGTCATCGACCACGATGTCGTTGTCGAGCGCGCGCCCGATGCGTATCCGCGATCCCGACGTGCGGTACGTACCCGTGAAAACGCCCGGTGCGCTCTCACCGGGCGCATACATCGGCGGGTCGGGCGTATGCGGATCCGGCGCGCCATAGGGCACAGGCGGCACCAGCCGTAGGCGCGCCGCACCGTTAGACGCGCCGAGGGTCAAGGTCATCGGCCGATCCACGGACATCCGTGCGACGCGTGAACCGTCCAGATACGTACCGTTACTCGACTGGTCCTCGAACACCCAACCGCCACCGACGTCCACCCGCAGCACCGCGTGCTGCCGGGAGGCGGCGGTGTCGAGAACGACCACGTCGGCGGCCGCGTCACGGCCGATGGTGATCGGCCGCGACCCGTCGAAGTACCGCTCCGAGCCGGCGGGCAGGACCTGGAGTGTCAGCATTCTGGCGGCGAAGGTGTGGGTGCCGTCCATGCCGCGCATCATCCCAGAGGGCCATCGAGCGCGCTACAAGATCGGCGAAACCGTCAGAACATCAATGCGCGTGCCCGAACACCCGCCGCCGGATCAGGAAGCTGTGGACCGTACCGCCAAGCCACGACGCTCCAAGGCACGCCAGCAGTAGCTCACCGGCCGCAGCGTGCGTTCCCGTCCGCACGGGCGAAGCAGCCGACACGGCGAAGGCGGCGCCGACAGCGATCGTGTAGCACGCGGTTGCGATGGACAACACCCGCGACCGCAACCGGTACGCGGCGTACGCCATGCCAATCGGCGTAAGGAGCCCGATGCTCACGAACGGCAGCAGCGCCCACGCGACGGACGCAGCCGCCCGCGAGGTTCGCCCTCGCCCGGACCCGATCGCGTTCCCTGCCGCCTCTGCATCCTCGAGATCTCCCGCCCCTTCCCCTACCGTTCCCGCCGCCTCTTCCTCGCACCCGCAGCTCTCCGCCGCCACTTCCGTCAGCACTGATCGCTCGGTATCGGCAGGTGCCTGATCACCCGGCTTCGCCTCGTCCTCCCCGTCGCGCAGCGCAGGAAAGTGAAGGACCGCCTCAAGCGCCGAGTCGGTGAACACGTCCGAGGGCCGCACGTCAGTCGGCTCGGGCGCGAGCTCAGCGCGCGGACGGATCAGCGAAACCACGCGCCGGTGCGGATCGTCCTCGACCGCCGGCTCTTCCACGCCCGACTGCGACAAGCCGTCCCACTGTGCGGCAGCCTCAACGTCATCCCCGGCCGCGGCCACGACCGCCGCTTCCCCTCCACCCGCGACATGGCCGACGTCCTCAGCCTCCATCTCAGCCTGAGCGCTTTCCACCCCCGCCCCCATCTCAGCCTCAGCTTCATCGCCATCCCCGTCCCCCGCGAGCAGCTCATCGCCATCCGCCAAGCCCAGCACCGGAACGCCGGCCGTCCGTGCCCGCACGACCCGCGCGTCCTGCTCGCCGACGCCGTCCTCAACCACGACGTGCGTAACCCGCACGGAGAAGCGCTGCGCGAGTTCGGCCCCCGCCTGCGTGGCCCGCTCTCGGAAGGCGACCGCGTCGTCGCCGGTACCGAGAACCAGCAGCCGCAAAGCGCGGTCGGAACGCTGCGTTGGAATCGCGGCGGGCCGCTTCGAAGAGGAGATCGCGTCCGCCCGGTCCGAAGGAGTCACTGTCGTCACGTCCGGGGAGCCTAGGACGCCCGTGATCAGCCAGCGAGCACCCCCGCCCCACCGCGCCGCAGCCCTCACCCGTTCGGCCCCATGCCCTGCGACCCGCCGTCCGCCGGGCATTGAATGTGCGAAGCGCCCCCGCGATCAGGTACAGTTCTACCCGTCGCCGGGCCCCGGAAGCCAAGTGGTAACCAACCCGGCAACATGCGGACGTGGCTCAGTTGGTAGAGCATCACCTTGCCAAGGTGAGGGTCGCGGGTTCGAATCCCGTCGTCCGCTCGCAACCGGTCTCGCCGGTTCCCGAGGACGATTAGCTCAGCGGGAGAGCGCTTCCCTGACACGGAAGAGGTCACTGGTTCAATCCCAGTATCGTCCACCACGTAGTTCTGTTTCACACCACCGACCGTCTGCATGTGACGGTCGGTGGTTTTGTATGTGCGTTCCGTGATGGCGTCTCGGCCTTGATCCGTGCTGAACGTCAGGGCCCACTCGGCCGGTGATGCCACGTGGACAACCTGCCCAGGATCGAGCAGTGGCCGGAACGGCTCGGTGAGCTCGATGC